>JANJVS010000004.1 GCA_024709955.1 Rhodocyclaceae bacterium | reverse complement strand
GCCGCCGGCTTCGCCCTGAACAGCCGCGCCCTGCTCGCCGCCCAGGGCGGCGAAAAGCTCTACGACATTCCCCGCTTCGGCAACGTGCACCTGCTGCATTTCACCGACTGCCACGCGCAGTTGCTGCCCATCTACTTCCGCGAACCGAACGTCAACATCGGCCTCGGCGGCGCTTCGGGCAAAACGCCGCACATCGTCGGCGAAAGGCTGCTGAAAGCCTACGGCATCAAGCCGGGCGGCATGGAGGCGCACGCCTTCACCTATCTCGATTTCGAACCGGCCGCCAAGACCTACGGCAAGGTCGGCGGCTTCGCCCACCTCGCCACCCTGGTCAAGCAGTTGCGGGCATCGCGTCCCAACGCCCTGCTGCTCGACGGCGGCGACACCTGGCAGGGCTCGGCCACCGCGCTATGGACCAAGGGCCAGGACATGGTCGATGCCTGCAAGCTGCTCGGCGTGGACATGATGGCGCCGCACTGGGAGTTCACGCTCGGCCACGAGCGCGTCAAGCAGATCGTCGAGAAGGACTTCGCCGGCAAGATCGAATTCCTCGCCCAGAACGTCAAGACCGCCGACTTCGGCGACCCGGTGTTCAAGCCCTACGTCCTGCGCGAAATGAACGGCGTCAAGGTCGCGATCGTCGGCCAGGCCTTCCCCTACACGCCGATCGCCAACCCGCGCTACATGGTGCCGGACTGGACCTTCGGCATCCAGGACGAGGAGATGCAGAAGGTCGTGAACGAAGCCCGCGGCGCCGGTGCCCAGGTCGTCGTCGTCCTCTCGCACAACGGCATGGACGTGGACCTCAAGATGGCCTCGCGCGTCTCCGGCATCGACGCCATCCTCGGCGGCCACACGCACGACGGCGTGCCGCAGCCGGTCAAGGTACAGAACAAGGGTGGCGTCACCCTGGTCACCAACGCCGGCTCGAACGGCAAGTTCCTCGGCGTGCTCGACTTCGACGTCAAGGGCGGCAAGGTGTCCGACTTCCGCTACAAGCTGCTGCCGGTGTTCTCCAACCTGCTGGCGGCCGACCAGGAGATGACCGCGCTGATCGAGAAAATCCGCGCGCCCTACCTCGGCAAGCTCGAAGAGAAGCTCGCCGTCTCCGAGGGCCTGCTCTACCGCCGCGGCAATTTCAACGGCAGTTGGGACCAGCTGATCCTCGACGCGATGATGGAGGTGAAGGGCGCCGACCTCGCCTTCTCGCCCGGTTTCCGCTGGGGCACCTCGATCCTGCCGGGCCAGACGATCACCTTCGAGCACGTCATGGACCAGACCGCGATCACCTACCCGATGTCCACGCTCACCGAGATGACCGGCGAGCAGATCAAGATGATCCTGGAGGACGTCTGCGACAACCTGTTCAACCCCGATCCCTACTACCAGCAAGGCGGCGACATGGTGCGCGTCGGCGGCCTCACCTATGCCTGCGATCCGAATGCGAAGATCGGCAAGCGCATCCAGGACATGCGCCTCGGCGGCAAGCCGCTCGACGCCACCCGCACCTACAAGGTCGCCGGCTGGGCGCCGGTCGCGGAGGGCGCGCAGGGCGAGCCGATCTGGGAAGTCGTGGCACGCTGGCTGCGCGACCAGAAGACCGTGACGCCGCGCCAGCTCAACACGCCGCGTCTGATCGGGGTCGCGGGCAACGCGGGGCTGGCCTGATGCGCGCCCTGGCCATCGTCCTGCTCTGGCTGCATGTCGCCGGCCTGGGTACCGCGACCGCCGCCGAGGTCCGCGACCACGCCGCCGAGCAGGTCGCCGCGCGCACCTGGGTGATCCACGGTCCGCTCGGCGACCCGTCGCCGGCGAACCAGGGCTTCATGAACAACCCCGCGTTCGTCGTCACCGCCGACGGCGTCGTGGTGATCGATCCCGGCTCCAGCGTCCACGCCGGCCGCATGGTGCTGCGCCAGATCCGCAAGGTAACCGACAAACCCGTCACGCACGTGCTCAACACCCACGTGCATGGCGACCACTGGCTCGGCAACCATGCGTTCCACGACGTCTTCCCCGGCGCGCAGTTCATGGCCCATCCGCTCATGATCGAGGGCGCGCGCGGCGGACAGGCGAAGCGCTGGCTCGACCTCATCGACCAGCTCACCGGGGGCTTCACCCGCGGCACGCGGCCGGTGATCCCGACCGTGCCGGTCGTCGAGGACCAGAGCTTCACCGCCGGCGGCGTCACTTTCCGCATCCTCGCGCCGCCCAAGGCGCACTCCGGCACCGACATCATGATCCACGTCGTCGAGGAAGGCGTGCTCTTCCTCGGCGACAACGTGATGAACGGCCGTCTCGGCGGCATGGGCGACGGCAGCTTCCGCGGCAACATCGCCGCCTGCGAGCGCGCGGCCGCGGTGCCGGCGAAGATCTTCGTCCCCGGCCACGGCCGCACGGCCGGCAAGGAAATCGTGACGGCCTACCGCGACTATCTGTCCATCCTCTTTGAAACCGCGCGCGCCGAATACGACAAGGGCAAGCAGGATTACGAGATGAAGGAAACCATCCGCGCGAAGCTCGGCCGCTTCGTCGGCTGGGAAGGCTTCGACCTCAACTTCGGCCGCCACATCGGCGTCGCGGTGCTCGAAATCGAGGCGCTGTAACGGTAACAAAGCGTAAAACTCGGCGCTGGCGGGACGGTGGCGCGCGGGGCATCGGCTAGAATCGCCGCATGAATCCGCGTCGCGCCGCCCTCGTCGGCACCACCCTCGCCCTCCTCGCGGCGGGAGCGTACGCCGTCTATGCCCGCTTCGTCGCTCCCGCCGACAAGCCCGTCTACAAGCTGGCCGCCATCGAGCGCGGCCCGATCGTCGCCGCCGTTTCCGCCACCGGCACCCTCAACCCGGTGGTCGCCGTGCAGGTCAGCTCGCAGATTTCCGGGCAGATCCGCGAGATCTTCGTGGATTTCAACAGCGCGGTGAAAGCCGGCCAGCTGATCGCCCGGATCGCCCCCGAAACCTACGAGCACCGCGTGCGCCAGGCCGAGGCCGACCTCGATGCGGCGCGCGCGACGGTGGCCGTGCAGCAGGCCGAGCTGTACCGCGCCAGGGTCAACCTGCTCGACGCCGAGCGCGATCACGAGCGCAAGCAAACCCTGGTCAGCAAGAACTTCATCTCGCCCGCCGAGCTCGACAAGGCGCGCACCACCCTGGAGGCCGCGCGCGCCCAAATGCGCGTCGTCGAGGCCCAGGCGCGCAACAGCGAGGCACTGGTGCGGCAGCGCGCGGCGCAGCTCGGCCAGGCGCGCGTCGACCTCGGCCGCACGGAGCTGCGCGCCCCGGTGGACGGCATCGTCATCAAGCGCAGCGTCGAGCCGGGCCAGACGGTGGCGGCGAGCCTGCAGGCCCCCGAGATGTTCGTCATCGCCCGCAACCTCGTCGACATGCAGGTGGAGACCGCGATCGACGAGGCCGACGTCGGCCGCGTGCAGGTCGGCCAGGAGGCCACCTTCACCGTGGACGCCTTCCCCGGCAAGCGCTTCAAGGGCCACGTCACCCAGGTGCGCAAGGCGGCGCAGGTCGTGTCGAACGTCGTCAGCTACACCGTCGTGGTCTCCGCCAGCAATCCCGACCTGATCCTCCTGCCGGGCATGACGGCCAACGTGCGCATCGTCACCGCGCAGAAGGAGAGCGTGCTCAAGGTGGCCAACGCCGCGCTGCGCTTCCGGCCGCCGGGCGAGGGCAAGGCGGCGCCGGCCGCGCGCGTGCCCGGCGCCGGCATGGGCGAAGGCGGCGGCGCGGGCAGGAGCCGGAGCGGCGGCGGCCAGGGCAAGCTCTGGCTACCCGGCCCCGACGGCAAGCCGGTGGCCGTCGAAGTCAGGACCGGCATCAACGACGGCAACCAGACCGAGCTGCTCGACCCCGAGCTCGCGGCCCGCCGCGAGGTCATCGTCGGCACGCAGGCGGCCGAAAAGGCGAAACTGGCGACGCCGCGCCTGTTCTGAGCGCGCGATGGACGCCCCGCTGATCCGTACCGCCGGCCTCGCCAAGGAATACCGCCTCGGCGACACCACCGTGGCGGCCCTGCGCGGCGTCAGCCTGGAGATCGCGCGCGGCGAGTTCGTCGCCGTGATGGGACCGTCCGGCTCGGGCAAATCCACCTTCATGAACCTGCTCGGCTGCCTCGACCAGCCGAGCGCCGGCGACTACTGGCTCGACGGCGCGGCGGTCGCCCGCCTGGACGACGACGCCCTCGCTGGCCTGCGCAACCGCCGCATCGGCTTCGTGTTCCAGCACTTCAATCTGCTGCCGCGCACCAGCGCGCTCGACAACGTCGCGCTGCCCCTGCTCTACAGCGGCCTGCCGCTCGCCGAGCGCCACGCGCGCGCCGCGCGCCGCCTGCAGCAGGTCGGTCTCGCCGCGCGCATGCAGCACCATCCGGCGCAGCTCTCCGGCGGCCAGCAGCAGCGCGTCGCCATCGCGCGCGCCCTCGCCAACGACCCGGCGCTGGTGCTGGCCGACGAGCCGACCGGCGCGCTCGACACGCGCACCGGCCTCGAGATCATGGCGCTGCTGCAGCAGCTCAACCGCGAAGGCATCACGGTCGTGCTGGTGACCCACGAGCACGACATCGCCGCCTACGCCGACCGCATCATCCACTTCCGCGACGGCCGCGTGGTGGACGACCTGGCGAACGCGCGCCGCGACGCCGGCGCCGACTGCGCCGCCCTGCCGCCGCTGGAGCCATGAACTTCCTCGCCACCCTCGCCATCGCCCTCCGGGCCCTGCGCGTCAACAAGCTGCGCTCGGCGCTCACCATGCTCGGCATCATCATCGGCGTGGCCGCGGTGATCGTCATGATCGCCGTCGGCGGCGGCGCGCGCGCCCAGGTCGAGGCGCAGATCAAGAGCCTCGGCGCGAACCTGATGATGGTCTTCTCCGCCTCGCCGACCTATACCGGCGCGCGCGCCGCGGTCGGCGCCGCCCACACCATCAGCGAGGAGGACGCCTACGCGATCGCGCGCGAGCTGCCCGACGCGGTCGCCGGCGCCGCCCCGGTCCTGCGCGGCAGCGGCCAGATCGTCGCCGGCAACAGCAACTGGTCCACCTCGTTCTACGGCGTGACGCCGGAATACTTCGAGGTACGCGACTGGGAGCTGGCCGAGGGCCGTTTCTTCGAACAGGCGGAGATCAACGGCGCGGCGAAGGTGGCGATCGTCGGCAGGACGGTGGCCGCCAACCTGTTCGGCGACGCCAGCCCGCTCGACCAGAGCGTGCGCATCCGCACCGTGCCGCTCACCGTCATCGGCGTGCTGGCGAGCAAGGGCCAGAGTCCCGGGGGCAGCGACCTCGACGACGTGCTGCTGATGCCGATCACCACCGCGCGCAACCGCGTGCTCGGCGCGACGGCGCTCGCCAAGTCGCGCTCGGTCGGCTCGATCCAGATCAAGCTCGTCGAGGGCGGCGACAGCAAGCTGGCCGAGGAGAAGGTGCGCGAGCTGCTGCGCCAGCGCCATCGCCTGCAGCCGGACCAGGACGACGACTTCACGCTGCGCAACATGACCGAGATACTGCAGGCGCGCGAGGACTCCTCGCGCGTCATGGCGCTGCTGCTCGCCGCCGTCGCCTCGGTCTCGCTGCTGGTCGGCGGCATCGGCATCATGAACATCATGCTGGTGTCGGTCACCGAGCGCACGCGCGAGATCGGCCTGCGCCGCGCGGTCGGCGCGCGCGCCGGCGACATCCTCACGCAGTTCCTCATCGAGGCGATCACGCTGTCGCTGATCGGCGGACTGGTCGGCATCCTGCTCGGCAGCGCGGGCGCGGAGCTGATCGGCGCGCTGGCCGGCTGGCCGGTCAAGCTTTCCGCCGGCGCCACCCTGCTCGCCGTCGGCTTCGCCGCCGCCATCGGCATCTTCTTCGGCTATTACCCGGCGCGCCAGGCGGCGCGCATGTCGCCGATCGAGGCGCTGCGCCACGAATAGGCACCCAGGAGGTCTTTGTAATAATATTTCCCGCCCGGCCTCACTAGAATGCCAACGCCTCACCACAGCAGGGACCCTTCATGGCAGAAGAAATCGAGCTCAAGCTGGCGCTGGCGGAAGAGGCGCAGCGCGGCTTCCTGCGCCACCCGCTGCTGCGCCAGGCCACCCAGCGCCAGTCGTTCCGACTGATCAACCTCTACTACGACACGCCGCGCCTCGAATTGCGCGAGCGCGGCATCGCCCTGCGTCTGCGCGCCCAGGGCAAGCGCTGGCTGCAGACGGTGAAATGCGCCGGCCGCGCCGCTGGCGGGCTGTCGGCCCGACCGGAATGGGAAGAGCCCTACGTCGGCCATTTCGACTTCAGCGTCATCGACGATCCGCGCGTGCGCGACTGGCTCGAACAGCCGAAGCTGCGCGCGCGCATCGCGCCCATCTTCGAGACCAGCTTCCAGCGCATCACCTGGCATTTCGAGCCGGCGCGCGGCACGCGCATCGCCCTCATGCTCGACCGCGGCTGGATCGCCGCCGGCGGTCGCCGCCAGGCGATCTCCGAGGTCGAGATCGAGCTGCTGCAGGGCAGCGAGGCACGTCTCTTCGAGCTCGCGCGCGTGCTCGCCGCGCGGGTACCGCTGGCGCCGGCGCCGCTGTCGAAAGCCGAGCGCGGCTACCGCCTGTTCCGGCAGACTCCGGCGGCTCCCGTCAAGGCCGCCGCGATCCCCCTCGCGGCCGACGCCGCGCCGACAGCCGCCTTCCGCCTGATCGCGCTGTCCTGCCTCGACCACCTGCAGCAGAACCACCTGGGCGCCAGCGTCAGCGAAGACCCCGAATACATCCACCAGATGCGCGTCGCCACGCGCCGCCTGCGCGCCGCCCTGCGCCTGTTCGGCCCGCTGCTGCCCGACGGCTTCGCCGCGCCGCTGCTGCCGGCGCTGCGCGAACTGATGAGCGCGCTCGGCCATGCGCGCGATCTCGACGTGCTGCAGGCCGAGATCGCGGAACCGGTGATGCAGGCCCTGCCCGACGAGCCGCGCCTCGCCGCGCTGATCGGCGTGATCACCGAGCGGCGCTTCGACGCGCGCCGGGACGCCACGCGCTTCCTGCGCTCGCCGCGCCACGGCAGCCTGGTGCTGCAGGCGCTCGCCGCGCTGCATGCCTTCCCGGCCGAAAAAGTCGGCGCCGGCGGGACGGTGGCCGAGCCGCCGGCGGACCGCGCGACCCTCAGCGGCTTCGCGGAGAACCGCCTGCGCCGCCTGCGCAAGAAGGTGCTGGCGCTCGCCGCGGCGGCGCGCATCGACGATCCGCGCTCGCTCCACGCGCTGCGCATCGGCATCAAGCGCCTGCGCTACGCCCTCGAATTCTTCGCCCCGCTCGCCGCGGCCAAGTCGCTGCGCCGCATGCTGGCGCAGCTGGCCAGCCTGCAGGACACGCTCGGCCAGATCAACGACCTGGCGAACGCCGGCCAGCTGCTGATGGACTGCGCCGCCGACGACCCGCGCCTGCGCGAGGCCGTCACCCTGATCGGTGGCTGGCACGGCCCGCGCCACCAGAAGCTGCTGGCGGAGATTCCCGGCGGCCTCAAGCGCCTTGGCCGGCTGCGCCTGCCGCGGCTCGCTCCGGTGTAATTTGGCGATAACCTGGCCGGGGTAAGCTGCGACCTGGCGCAGGAAGCCGGAACAGAACAACGGAGAGAGGAATGGATCTGATCTTGTGGCGACACGCGGAGGCCGAGGACGGCGCTCCCGGCATGCCGGACGGCAAGCGCCGCCTCACGGCGCGCGGCGAGAAGCAGGCGCACGACATGGCGAAATGGCTGCAGCCGCGCCTGCCGAAGAAAACCAAAATCCTGGTGAGCCCGGCGGTGCGCACCCAGCAGACCGCCCACGCCCTCGCCCTGCCCTTCGAGGTCGAGCCGCGCATCGGCGTCGGCGCCGACACCGCCGACCTGCTCGGCGCCGCCGACTGGCCCACCCAGTCGGGCGCCGTCATGCTGGTCGGCCACCAGCCCACCCTCGGCCGCCTCGCCGCGCTGCTGCTGTCCGGCGGCGAGGCCGACTGGAGCGTCAAGAAGGGCGGCATCTGGTGGTTCTCCAAGCGCAGCCGCGAAGGGCGCGATCAGACGGTGCTGCGCGCGGTGATCAATCCGGAGCTGCTGCGCTAGGCGCCGCGACACCCTCCGCGCCGGCGAAGCCGCGCAGCATCTCGACATTGCGGACGTAGGATTTTTCCGGGTCATTCACGTTGGCGCGGGGGGTGCTGTATTCGAGCCGCAGATTGTTGTCGGTGGACGCCAGCCAGGCCGGATCGAACCCATGATGGTCGATGAAACGGTCCAGCGCCTCCGGCGTCAGCAGCAGGTCGCCGGCGATGGCGGCGAAATCGCCGCCGGCGATGCGCCGCACCTCCGCCAGGCCTTCCTGCCGATGCAGGGTGTCGATCGCCTTGGCCGTGGGCATGCGGTGCTCGGGCGCATCGGTCGCGACCAGGATGCCCTGCTGGCCGATGACATACAGGGAGACATGGCGGAACTCGGTGCGCACGGTGGCGATCACCGACAGGATGTCGGCCGGGTCGAGGCGATGCAGCTGGAGCCACTGCTGCAGCACGCCGTCCGCGGCCAGGCGCCGCTTCGCCAGGCGATAGAACTCGCGGTTGTACAGCGAGGCGGCGCCGGCGAACCAGATCGATGAAATCTCGATGCTGATCAGGTCGTAGCGGCTGTCGCCGAGCAGCAGCAGGTTGCGGCCGTCGGTGACATGCAGCGCCACGCCGGGCGCGCCGGAGACCTGGCGGTTGATCGCGCCGAAGTGGCGGTCCGCCATGGTCACGATATCGGCGCTCAGCTCGGCGATCTCCAGGTGGCGGAATCCCGCCTCGTGCAGCACGCGGCTCGTCACGCCGGTTCCGTAGCCGATCACCAGGGCGCGTTCGCGCCGATCGGTGTGCAGCAGCGGGGCCACCGCGAAGCCGATCTGGGCCTGCATTTCCCCCTGTGGGGAATCGTTGCCCTGGAACTTGCCGTTGGTCAGCAGGGTGCGCACCGACTGCTGCCCGACCCGCCGCTCGCTCACCGCCGTGAGGCCGCCGTCGATGCTTTCCGCGTGATCGACGACCTTGCCCCAGTGCTGCGGATAGAAATAGACGTTGGCGCCGGAACTCAGGTTGTCGTAGTCGAGTTCGTGGCGGGCGACCAGCACTGCCAGCGCCAAAACCGGCATGCCCAGGAGCAGGCCGAGCCGGAGATGCCGGCGCGCCGCGACCAGCGGGACCAGCAGCGCGAGCGCCAGCGCGGCGAGGGCGATCGTCTTGCCGGCTTCCATGCCGCCAAGCGCGGGCAGCAGCACGAAGCCGAACAGCAGGACACCGACGATGTTGCCCAGGGTATTCACCATGCCGCCGATCCCCAGCAGGATGGTCTGCGGCAATCCGCCCGAGGCGGTGACCATGTCCATCGCGAAGGTGTAGGCGGCGCCGATGAAGAGCGTCGGCGGGATCATCACCAGCGCGCAGACGATGGCGCGGATCATTTCGCGTTCGCCGAAGGTTTTGGCCACTGGATAGTTGGCGAAACTGGCGAAGTATTCGGGAATGCCGTTCCACAGCAAGGCGGTGATCGACACGCAGGCCGAGAGGCCGAGCAGGGCGACCGTCAACGCCAGGGCGGAATCGATGCGCCCCCGCAGCAGCACGCGCCGACCGACCTCGCCGCCGAGCGAAAGGCCGACGAGGAAGGTCGCCACCATCAGGCCGAACGCATAGACGCTGTTGCCGGCGACGATCGACAGCATATGCACATAGACGACCTCGAGACCCAGCGACAGCACGCCGCCCACGCCCAGGGCCAGCAGGGCCGCGACCCGCGGCGCCCGGCGCGGCGCGGGAGCGGCGGCCGCGTCGGCGGCGCTGGAATGCGCCGCCGACGCACCCTGGGACTTGAAGATGGCCACCGCTCCCAGGGCCACCAGCAGGTTGATGAGCGCCGCGATCAGCGTCGTGCCCTTCACGCCCAGCGCCGGGATGACGAAATAGGCCGTCAGCAGGGCACCGACCGCCGCGCCGGCCGTGTTGGCGAGATACAGCCAGGCGACGCGCACGCCCATGCTGCCTCCCTGGCGTCCCAGGGCGGCGGCCAGCAGCGGCAGGGTCGCTCCCATCAGGACGGTGGGCACCAGCAGCACCAGCGCGCCGAGGAGCACGCGCAGGACGATCAGGTAGGCCGCATCGGGAGCCGCCCCAGCCGCCAACGCGACATACACCCCCTGCATGCCGATGAAGAGGCTCGGGGTGGCGATGCAATAGACGCCGATGGCCGCTTCGATGACGGCATACACCAGCACCGGACGCGCGACGCGATGGGCGATGACGCCGCCGGCGAAGGAGCCGATCGCCATGCCGCCGAGGAAGGTGGCCAGGACGGTGAACGTCGCCGTCGCCGTGCTGCCGAAAACCAGCGCCAGCTCCTTGGCGAACAGCACCTGATAGACGAGGGCGGCGGCGCCGGAGGCGAAGAACATCAGGGCGAACTTGCGCGCGAGCACGCGGTCTCCCGCCGCCGGCGCGACGCGCGCCGCGTCGACTGCCGCCACCGCGCCGGCGAAGCGCGACAGCAACTGGGCCTGGCGCGCGGCGACCGCCAGCGTCAGGAACACCAGCAGCTTGGCGGCCCAGGGATGCGCGACGAACAGGTCGATCTGGCCGCGCAACAGCACGACCCAGGCCAGCCAGGCGGCAAAGCCGAGCCAGACCGCCTCCCTGCGCGCCCGGCTGCTCCAGGACACCCCGGTGGAACACAGGGCGAGGGAGGCCAGCACGAAGGGAACGGCCACCACCAGGTCGATCGTGTAATGCTCCCCCGTATACAAAGTCGCCAGGGCGGTGCATAGCGTCGCGGCGATGATCAGCGCGCGCGTCCAGGGCCGGGTGCCGCATTGCCACCACATGATGCTGGCGGCGAGCATCCAGCCGAAATGCATCGAAGGCATGCCGTTGCGCGGATAAGGGGAAACCAGCGACAGGGTGACCGGCAAGGCTTCCGGATTACGCAACCGTTCGAGGAATGCCGCCGCGCCGAAGACATAGCGCGGCCCGGTGATCGGGAAGGCATGATAGGCAAGCAGCGCCAGGGAGGTCATGCCGACCCAGACCAGCAAGGCGGAAGCCACATGGCCGGGACGGCCTTTCAACTGCAGCAGGGCCACCGCGAGAAAACCCAGGGGGGTCCAGCCATAGGCGAGATGAATCAGCCGGGAGAGGCCAGGGACCTCGTCGATCCATTTGGTCAGCCAGGGAGTCCAGTTCAGCCCGGCGAGATGGTCGAAGCGCAGGGCGACCAGGTCGAAGGTCCGCGGGTGCAGGGCGGTCAATTGCAAGCCGGCCGCCGGCTGCAGCAGGAAGAGCAGCGCCAATATCACCAGCCAGCGCAGGCGCATCTCGTAGGCATGATCAGCACCGCCGGAAACATTCCGCGACACGCGCAAGCCCAGGGCCAGCAGGCAGGCCGGCGCCATCGTCGCCAGCAGGAACAGATCGACGGGAAAGCCCCGCGACCCGCTCAAGCCCAGATTCAGCGCATCGCCGAGTCCGATCCATGCCAGCAGGGTCAGCACCCCCCAGGCGAGAACCACAGACCAACGGGAGCGCCGTCCGGGGTGCGACGCCCAGAAGATCGCCGCCAGCACGTAGCCGGAACTTCCAAGGATCGCGAGGATGCGCTGGGGATGCGCGGACACCAAGGCCTGGATAATCTCCTGGCCGGGCCAGCTTTCCAGTCCCATGAGCGCCGCCGGCAGGAGAATCAGCGATCCCAGCAGGAACAGGTAGGCGGCGAGGCGGCTATCGCGGAGCAGGGGATCAGGCATGTCGGGGCGGGAGCAGAGAGGCTGAAGGAGAACTGCGGACATGAAAAACCCCGCCGCGGCGGGGTTTTCCGTTCGGG
>JANJVS010000117.1 GCA_024709955.1 Rhodocyclaceae bacterium | reverse complement strand
CCCCGAAGTCCTCGAAGGCAGCCTGATGATCGCCGCCGAGACCCTGGTGCAGCTCGGCGTGCCGCTGGAGCGCGCCATCGGCCAGGTGCGCGAGGTGCGCATGCAGCGCTACGCCTCGCTGCGCGGCCTGCGCGAGCAGCCCGTCCCCCACGACTGAACGGGCACCCCACCGTCCCACCGGCGCCGACTTTGCGGCCCGGCGCTGACCACGGACGTTTACACCGTTTATATACGGCTTGTAGGACACTGCGCCTCCCTCGCTCCCAACGACCAGAAGAGCAATGCCGCCCCATCGCGCCCCCGTCCGCTACGCGTTCGCCCTCGCGCTTTGCACGCTGACCGCGGCGCTTGCCGTGCCGTTGCGCGGCTGGCTCGACCTGGCGAACATCGCGATGCTGTTCCTGCTGGCGGTCTTTCTCGTCGCGCTGCTGCTGGGCCGCGGCCCCGCCGTGTTCGCGGCCTTCCTCGCCGTCGCCCTGTTCGACGTATTCTTCGTGCCGCCGCACCTCTCCTTCGGCGTCGCGGATGCGCAATACCTGGTCACCTTCGCGGTGATGCTCGCGGTCGGACTGATCACCACGCATCTCACCGCCCAGCTGGCCGAGCGCCGCGAAGAGGCGCAGGCGCGCGAGCGCGATGCGCGCAGGCTCTACGAACTGGCGCGCGAACTCGGCGCCGCCCTGACGGCGGAGCAGGCCGCCAACACCGTCGCGTCCTTCCTTGGCAATCTCGGCATGCGCTGCGCGCTCGTCGTGGAGCGGGGCGACGGCCGCGAGGATTTCACGAGCTTCGGCGCGCCGCTCGATACGGAACGACTCAAGCAGGCACGCGATGCCTACCGGCTCGGTTCGCCCCTGAGCGGCGATGCGGGGGCGCTGTTCCTGCCGTTCGCCGGCGCCACGCGCCTGCGCGGCGTTCTCGCCGTCATGCCGGCGGCCGGCGGAGCGCCGGTGCCGCTGGCGCTGACCAATGCCGTCGCCTCGCTGGCCGGCATCGCCATCGAGCGCCTGCACTACGCCGAGGTCGCCCAGCGCAGCGAGCTCGACGCCCAGGCGGCCAGGCTGCGTTCCGCCCTGCTCGCCTCGATCTCCCACGACCTGCGCACCCCGCTCACCAGCCTGGTCGGCCTGGCCGACTCGCTGGCCGACCCCCAGACGGGACTGCCCGCGCCCGCCGCGGAAACGGCCGCCATCGTCCGCGATCAGGCGCGCGCCATGCATCGCCTGGTCTGCAACCTGCTCGAAATGGCGCGCCTGCGTTCCGGACGCGTCACGCTCGACAAGCAGTGGCAGCCTCTCGACGAGATCGTCGGATCGAGCCTGCGGCTTTACGACGACGCCCTGGCGCTACGCCGGGTAAGCGTCGACCTGCCCGACGATCTGCCGCTGGTCTGCTTCGACGCGGTGCTCATGGAGCGCGTGCTCTGCAACCTGATCGAGAACGCCATCAAGTATTCCGCGGACGACGCGACGATCGCGCTCTCCGCGCGGGCGGCGGACGACGCGCTCACGATCTCGGTCTGCAACACTGGCGCGGGCTTCCCGCCGGAACACATCGCGCGGCTGTTCGAGCCCTTCGAGCGCGGCATGCACGAGCCGGCCATGCCCGGAGCCGGCCTCGGCCTCGCGCTCTGCCAGGCCATCGTCGCCGCCCACGGCGGCGCGATCCGCGCCGAGAACCGGGACGGCCGCGCCTGCGTCGACCTCACCCTGCCGCTGGGCACGCCGCCCATCCTCGCCGAGGAACCGTCGTGAGCGGACCCCACGCGCGCGTCGCGATCGTCGAGGATGAACCGCAAATCCGCCGCTTCGTCGGCGACGCCCTGCGCAAGGCCGGCTGCCTCCCCGTCGAGACGAGCAGCGCGCGGGACGGCCTCGCCGCGGCCGCCGAGACCCAGCTCGTCATCCTCGATCTCGGCCTGCCGGACATGAACGGCATCGCGTTCATCCGGGAGATGCGCCGCTGGTCGGCCCAGCCCATTCTCGTCCTATCCGCCCGCGCCGATGAGCGCGACAAGATCGAGGCGCTCGACGCCGGCGCCGACGATTACCTGACCAAGCCCTTCGGCGTCGGCGAACTGCTGGCGCGCGTGCGCGTGCTGCTGCGCCGTCACGGGCCCGACATGCCGCCGCTCCACCGCTTCGCCGATGTCGAGGTGGACCTGGCGGGGCATGCGGCGCGGCGTGGCACCGAGGAACTCCACCTGACCCAGATCGAATTCCGGCTGCTGGCGACGATGCTGGCGAACGCCGGCAAGGTGCTCACCCACCGCCACCTGATGCAGGCCGTCTGGGGACCCGGCCATGCCGGCCAGGAGCATTACCTGCGCGTCTATGTGCGCCGGCTGCGCCAGAAACTGGAGCGCGACCCGACGCGGCCGCGCCATATCCTGACCGAAACCGGCGTCGGCTACCGCTTCCAGCCATGAGAAAACCATGCGCATCCTGATTCTCGGCGCCGGCCAGGTCGGCGCCAGCGTGGCCGAGGCGTTGTCGTCCGAGGCCAACGACATCACCATTGTGGACCAGAACCGCGAGGCGCTCGCCGAGCTGGCCGACCGCCTCGACGTGCGCACCCTGGCCGGCAACGCCGCCTATCCGTCGGTGCTGCGCGAAGCCGGCATCGAGGACGCCGACATGCTGGTGGCGGTGACCCAGTCG
>JANJVS010000196.1 GCA_024709955.1 Rhodocyclaceae bacterium | reverse complement strand
CGGTTTCGCGGCGGATGAGCTTGCGCGCTTTCTCGAACTGCGCCTCGTCGTCCCGCGTCAGGTAGCGGACCAGGACGTTGGTGTCCAGCCCGAGCATCAGGGCGCCATCTGTTCGACGGGGACGGTCTTGCGGCCTTTCTTGTGCAGCAGGCCGGCCAGCTCGGCGACGGTCTTGGTCTTGACGCGCATGAGGACGGTGGCATCCGGCATCAGGGTGAAGCTCATGCGGTCGCCCGGCTTCATGCCGAGGCTGTCGCGGATTTCCTTGGGGATGGTGGTCTGGCCCTTGCTGGTGAGCGTGGCGGCGGTTGGCATGGCGGTCTCCTGATTCCTTACGCTTTCGATTGTAGTAAGAATGCGCCCGCGCGGCAATCGGGCCGCCTGCGTTCAGCTCCGGCGGGCCCGGGCCGGGTCAATTCGTCGTCCCGCGCCTAAAGTTGTGCATTCGCGCGCCGTCAAGAGCAGAATGGATACTTGGAAAAGAACCAGAGCCCGCAAATGAAAAAGGCCGTGATCGAAGATTGGGACAAATTCAATGCCTTTCTCGCCGCGCAGCCGTTGTGCCGGTGGGCGGCGCAGAAGGAGCACGAGCTGGCGATGGGCATGCACCTGGGCTCCGCCATGGTCGAGGCGCCGCGCGCGAAGAAGAACGACAACGCCGCGCTGGCCGCCGCCCTGTCGTCGATGGCGTGACGCCGTCGATTGATCCGCGGCCCGGCGCGCAGCATAATTCGCGTCATACTTAAGCAAGATCATCGTTCAATCCCCAATGCCGGTCATTTCCGTCGATCGCCTGCAGCCAGGCATGTTCATTTCCCTTGAGGCGCTCGGCTGGATGGGGCATCCCTTCCTGCTCAACCGTTTCCGCATTTCCAGCCCGCAGCAGATCCAGACCCTGCGCCAGATGGGCCTGACCAGCGTCGAGTGGGATCCGCAGCGCAGCACCGGTGCGCCGCTGCCCGACGCGCCGCCGGCCGAGCCCGCCGAGCCGGAGGATTTCGCCGCCGGCGCGCTGCAGGCGCTGCTGGAGAACAAGCGCGACCGCGTGCTGCGCGTGCGCGAGAAGCGCGAGGACATCGCGCGCTGCGCCCGCCTCTTCGAGCAGGAGGCGGGCACGATCCGCCAGATCCTCGGCGAGATCGGGCCGCGCCCGAACGACGCCTACGCGCAGAGCCGCGAGCTGGTCGATCGCCTCGTCGGCGGGCTGCTGACGGCGGGCAGCGTGGCGGTGCATCTGGTCAATCTGAAGAAGAGCGAGACCGGCCTGCCCAACCACGCGATGAGCGTGATGGTGCTCTCGCTGCTGATCGGCAAGAGCATCGGCCTCGACGCGGAGGAGATGAAGCAGCTGGCGCTGGGCGCGATGCTGCACGACGCCGGCCTCGCCGAGCTGCCCGCGCGCGTCGTGCGCAATCCGAACCGCACGGCGACGGAGGAGCAGTTCTACCGCACCCATATCGGCCGCGGCCTGAACGCCGTGACGCCGATGAAGCTGCTGCCGGCGGCCGTCAAGCACATCATCGCCTGCCACCACGAGACCTGGGACGGCCAGGGCTATCCAAACGGTCTGAGCGGCGCGCGGATTCCCCGCCTCGCGCGCATCGTGGCGATCGCCAACCGCTACGACAACCTGTGCAATCCGCTCGACGCGAGGAAGGCCTGCCTGCCCACCGAGGCGGTGGCGCGCATGTTCAAGCTCGAAGGCGGGGCCTACGATCCGGAAATCCTGGGCGCCTTCATCAAGGCGATCGGCGTCTATCCGCCCGGCACCTTCGTCGTCCTGAGCGACGGCAGCTACGGGCTGGTGATTGAGTCGAACACGCGCGACCTGCTGCGCCCGGTGCTGATGCTCCACGACGCCAGCGTGCCGCGCAACGAGGCCCTGCTGCTCGACATGAGCGAGACGGACGTGAAGATCGCGCAAAGCCTGGCGCCGGCCGACATTCCGCGCGAGGTGATCGAATACCTGGCGCCGCAGGGGCGCGTGGATCTCTACATCGAGGGCCGCCGCTAGCGCGCCACCGTCCCGTCGGCGCCGACTTTGCGCGCCGCGGCCCCGGAAGCGGCCGCCATCCATCATCCGCCGGGAGTCCCCATGCAGCGCCGCCGTTTCCTCGCCGCCTGTTCCAGCCTCGCGCTCGTCGGCTGCGCCGGCGCGCCGCGGCGCGCGGAATGCTCCGCCGCCCGGTTCGCCGAGCGGCTGCGCGCGCTGGAGGCCGCGGCCGGCGGGCGGCTCGGCGTGTTCGTGCTGGATACGGCGAGCGGCGCGGAGTTCGGCTATCGCGCCGACGAGCGCTTCCTGATGCTGAGTTCCTTCAAGCTGCTGGCGAGCGCGCTGGTGCTGGCGCGCGTCGATGCGGGCCGGGAGTCGCTGGAGCGGCGCGTCGTTTTCGGCCGCGGGGACCTGCTGCCCTGGTCGCCGGTGACCGAAAAACATGCGGACGACGGCGTCGGGCTGAGCCTCGCGCAACTGTGCGCGGCGGCCGTCGCGACCAGCGACAACACGGCCGCGAACCTGATCCTCGCCAGCTACGGCGGTCCGGCGGCGCTGACGGCTTTCGCGCGCCGCATCGGCGATGGGGTCACGCGCTTCGACCGCCGCGAGCCCGAGCTTAACCTGCCCCATGCGGCGGGGCTGGATACCACCACGCCGCGCGCCATGGCACGCAGCCTGCACGCCGTGGCGCTCGGCGATGTCCTGGGCGCCGCTTCCCGTTCCCGCCTGCGGGACTGGCTGCTGGGCAACACGACGGGCGGGCGCCGGCTCAAGGCCGGCCTGCCGGCGGACTGGCGCATCGGCGACAAGACCGGCACCAACCGCACCGACGCCAACGACATCGGCGTGCTCTGGCCGCCGGGCCGGCCGCCCTTCGTGGTGGCGGCCTATCTGGCCGACAGCGGGGCGAGCGCGGCGGCGAAGGACGCGACCCTCGCGGCGGTGGGGCGCCTGGTGGCCGGGCTGGCCGCCTGCGACTAGGCGGCCAGCGCCAGGTTCTTGGCGGCCACCGCCCGCACCGCGCGCTCGACCCGGTGGTTCTGCTGCACTTGCAGCCAGGGCAGGCACTCGGCGAGGTTGAGGGCGATGTCCACTTTTTGTTCGAAACCGATCGGTTGCTCGCAGAGGCGCTGCAGCTCGGCGGCGCAGCGGGCCTGCGGGCTGTCCTCCGGCGCCATTTCGCGCACGACGAGGGCGACCGCCAGCAGGTCGGCCTGGTGGGTGGCGCCGAACCAGGGTTCGCCGATGGCGCTCAGGGCGACGAGGGCCGGCAGCTCGGTGACGAGCCTGTTCTTGATGCCGAGGGGGAGGACGGCGGAGCGTCCGGGCTTGGATTTGCGCATCGCAATCTCCGGCAAGGTATGCCGCCAGGGCGGCAAGGTTTGTCGAATTGAACCGCTTTCGTCCCTTTGTTCCGGGGCTTGGGCGGTTAAAGGCAGATTTCGTGCCAACGAGTTCGATATGAGGTGGATTTCTTGCTCTGTTCGGCGTTTATGGTGGGCGTGCGCGCGCCGTTCCCCCATCCGCCCCTCGGCTCGACCGCTGGCCGATCTGGGCAATGCCGCAAATATCCCGTCTTGCCGCCGTGTTCGCCGTGGTTCAGACAAGTCATGGCCCGGACGCGGCTGGCGGGGCGGCCACCGTGCTACGAGCGCCGACTTATGGGTATAGTCGTGCTTCATGAGCGCCCATTCCGCCCACCCCGCCCAAGCCGGGCAGCCCGCCGCGGCGCCGCGCGAGCATCGGCTGAGCCTGCCCGAGATCGTCGATGCGCTGATCGCCGCGGGCATGGTGCCGCGCGCCGAGGCGGAGGCGTTCCGCCAGGAGCGGCGCTACTACCGCGGCGAGACCCATCCGTTGATCGTCGTCGCCGAGCAGCGCTGGAAGTCGCCCGCGCCGCCGCACCGCCTGCTCGACCTCGACGCGCTGACGCAGTGGCTGGCGGAATGGTCGGGACTGCCCTACTACCACATCGATCCGCTCAAGGTGAATCTCGCCGCCGTCACCGACGTGATGAGCAGCGCCTACGCGACGCGCTTCCGCATCCTGCCGGTCGAGGTGCGCGCCGGCGAGGTGACCATCGCCACCGCCGAGCCGTTCATGCGCGGCTGGGAGGCGGAGCTGCAGCCGATCCTCAAGAAGGGCATCCGCCTGGTCATCGCCAATCCGGAGGACATCGCGCGCTATCAGGTGGAGTTCTACAACCTCGCCAAGTCGGTGAAGGGCGCGCTGGCGCGCGGCGACGTCGGCGGCACCGGCGTGTCGAACTTCGAGCAGCTGGTCGAGCTGGGCAAGGCCAAGGGCACGCTCGACGCCAACGACCAGCACGTGGTGCGCATCGTCGACTGGCTCTGGCAGTACGCCTTCGAGCAGCGCGCCTCGGACATCCACATCGAGCCGCGCCGCGACATCGGCGTGGTGCGCTTCCGCATCGACGGCGTGCTGCACCAGGTGTACCAGATCCCGATGGCGGTGCTCAACGCCATGACCAGCCGCATCAAGATCCTCGGCCGCATGGACGTGGTCGAGAAGCGCCGCCCGCAGGACGGCCGCATCAAGACGCGCTCTCCCGACGGCGGCGAGATCGAGCTGCGCCTGTCCACGCTGCCGACCGCCTTCGGCGAGAAGCTGGTGATGCGCATCTTCGATCCCGAGGTGCTGGTGCGCGACTTCGCCGACCTCGGCTTCTCGGCCGAGGACGCGGCGCGCTGGCACGAGATGACCGCCAAGCCCAACGGCATCATCCTGGTCACCGGCCCGACCGGCTCGGGCAAGACCACCACCCTCTATTCGACGCTCAAGAAGCTGGCGACCCAGGAGGTGAATGTCTGCACCCTGGAGGACCCGATCGAGATGATCGAGCCGGCCTTCAACCAGGTGCAGGTGGTGCCGGATATCGGCATGGACTTCGCCACCGGCATCCGCGCGCTGATGCGCCAGGACCCGGATATCATCATGGTCGGCGAGATTCGCGACATCGAGACCGCCGAGATGGCGGTGCAGGCGGCGCTCACCGGCCACCTGGTGCTGTCCACGCTGCACACCAACGACGCGCCGACGGCGATCACGCGCCTGCTCGACCTCGGCGTGCCGCCCTACCTGCTGCAATCGACGGTGATCGGCGTGATGGCGCAGCGCCTGGTGCGCACGCTCTGCCCGCACTGCAAGAAGGCCGGCGGCCTGCGCGCCGAGGACGAGGCGCTCTGGCACGGCCTGGTGTCGCCGTGGAAATCGAAGAAGCCGGCCCAGCTCTACCATCCGGCCGGCTGCCTCGAATGCCGCATGACCGGCTACATGGGCCGCCTCGGCCTCTACGAGATCATGCCGATGGCGGCGGAGCTCAAGGGGCTGATCGGCGCGCACACCGACCTCGTCCAGCTGCGCGAGCGCGCCATCAAGGCGGGCATGCAGCCGCTGCGCATCGCCGGCGCGCGCAAGGTGGCGGCGGGACTCACCACCATCGAGGAAGTGCTCAAGGTGGCGCCGCCGCTGCAGGACCTGGTGCCGGCGCCGTAGCGCCGCCCGGGCGAACCATTCCCGACCAAGGAGAACACCGCGATGAATGTCCGAGCCAACCTGTTGCAGCGTCGGCATGTCCTGCTCGCCGGCGCGTCCCTCCTGCTCGCCGGCTGCGCCGGCTTCGGCCTGCAGGGCGAGATCGAGGGCCTGATGAGGCAGGGCCAGCAGCTCCATGCCGAGAAGCAGTACGACGCGGCGATCGACAAGTTCCTCGAAGTCGTCGCCAAGGAGCCGACCTATTGGCAGGCCTATCTGTGGCTGGCGCGCAGCTTCATGGCCAAGGGCAAGTGGATGGACGCCGTCGCCAACGGGCGCAAGGCCTACCAGCTGGCGCCCAAGGACAAGGAGACGATCCCGGTATTCGCCGAGGCCCTGTTCGGCGGCGGCGCGGAGGCGCTGAGGAATGCGCGCTACGGCGAATCCATCGCGCTGTTCGGCGAATACCTCAAGCTCGAACCGGACAACGGGCGCGCCTGGCTCAACGTCGGCAAGGCCTACCTCGGCCAGCAGCAGTTCCGCGAGGCGCTCGGCGCGCTGGCGCAGGGCCTGTCCCGGGGCGGCGGCGCGGAGCGCGACGAACTGCTGCGCGGCCTGCTCGACGGCGGCGTCCAGGCCTTCTCCGGCGGCAAGCATGGCGAGGCGATCGACCTGCTGACGGAATTCCTCAAGCACGACCAGAAGAATCCGACCGCCTACCTGAACCTCGCCAAGGCCTATTGGGGGGCGGGGGACATGACGCGCGCCTTCGACGCCTTCCGCCAGGTGCTCAAGCTCGACCCGCGCCAGGAGGAGGCGCTGCGCTTCCTGCTCAAGCGCTGAGGGCCGGCCGGCCGCTTGGACTCAGCGGTACTCGAAGCCCGGCTGGCCGTGGAAGGGCGGCCAGCGGCCGACGAGGTTTTCCAGCAGCAGCAGCTCGGCGTCGCTGTGGTTGATCACCGGCGCCGTCACCATCGTGGACGGCATCGCCGCGTCGTCGTGGATGTAGAGCGGGTGGTCGTGGTGGGTGGTGAGCAGGGTTTCCCACTGTTCGGGCGCGGCGCTCGGCGTCACTTTGGCCTCACCGTAGCAGAGGCAGAAATAGGTGCGCGCCCTGCGCTCGGTGGTCGCCGGCTCCTCCTCGATGTAGCAGGCGGTGCCGCGGATGCCGATGGTCGCCGTGGAAAAGCGGATCTGGCGTTCGCCGGGGCCGAACACCGAGAGGATGCGACCGCTCAGGACGCGCATGAAGTCGGCGGCGCCGCGGCCGAACTCGACGCTGCTGGCGCCGCGCTGCAGGAAGGCGTGCCGGTCGATGACGTAGGTCGCCTCGCCGTCGGGGCCGGTGACGATCCGGTCGCCGGGTTTGACCAGTTCGCCGGCGCGGGCCGGGCGGCCGTTGAGCGTCACCGTGCCGACGGTCTTGCGCAGTCCGGCCGGCACGGGATCGACGCCGTTGGCGAGGGCGCGCTGGAGCTGGCCGGCGAGGCCGCCCGTGATGCCGTGGCGGACCAGCAGGCCGGCGCCGAGGGCGCGGAGCAGGGTACGGCGGGCGGACATGTGGTTCATGGTCGCCTCCATGCGATGGGGACGGCGGGGCACCGTCCTGCCAGCGCCGACTTTACGCCGGCGGCAGCCAGCGCGCCAGCACGGCGGCGAGATCCTCGCGCACCAGCGGCTTGGCGATGTAGTCGTCCATGCCGGCGGCGAGGCAGCTTTCCCGGTCGCCCTGCATCGCGTTCGCCGTCATCGCGATCACCGGCAGCCGCAGGCCCTGGGCACGCAGGGCGGCGGTGGCGGCGAAGCCGTCCAGCACCGGCATCTGGCAGTCCATCAGCACCAGGTCGCAGGGCCGCGCGGCGAGCGCGGTGAGGGCGGCCTGGCCGTCGGCGGCGAGCTCGACCCGCGCGTAGCCGAGGGTTTCGAGCATGCCCTGCACGACGCGCCGGTTGGTCGGGTTGTCCTCGGCGACGAGGATGCGCGCATCCCGCGCCGGCGGCCGGGCGGCGGGCCGTTCGCGGGTGATGATCTGGGCGGGTGCCGCGTCCGGCCGCGTCGCCAGGACGGAGGCGACGATCTTGAGCAGCTGGCGTTCGCGCACCGGCTTGGTCAGATAGGCGGCGAAGCCTTCGGTTTCGGCGCGCAAGGCGTCGCCGGGCAGGGGCGCGGCGGTGATCAGGATCAGGCGCGTCGCGGCGAGTTCCGCATCGGCACGGATCGCGTGGCCGAGCGCGACGCCGTCCATTTCCGGCATCAGCTTGTCGATGATGGCGATGTCGAAGGGCTGGCCGGCGGCCCGCGCCGCGCGCAGGGCGGCGAGCGCCTCGGCGCCGCTGGCGGCGACCTGGTGCGCGAAGCCGAGGCGCGTGAGCTGGATGGCGACGATCTCGCGCGCGGTGAGGTTGTCGTCCACGGCGAGCAGGCGCACCTGGCCGCGCCGTTCCGCGTCGAGTTCGGCAACGTCGGGCGGCGGTCCGACATGGTCGGAGCGGCCGAGGCGCGCGGTGAACCAGAAGCAGGATCCCCGTCCCGGTTCGCTGGTCAGGCCGACGGTGCCGCCCATCAGTTCGGCGAGCTGCTTGCTGATCGCCAGGCCGAGGCCGGTGCCGCCGTACTTGCGGCTGGTCGAGCCATCCACCTGGGTGAAGGCGGCGAACAGTTTGTCCTGCTGGTCGGCCGGGATGCCGATGCCGGTGTCGCTGACCTCGAAGCGCAGCGTCAGCTGGTCGCCGTCGGCGGCGGCGATGCCGACGCGGATGACGATCTCGCCGCGCTCGGTGAACTTGAAGGCGTTGCCGATGAAGTTGGTGAGCACCTGGCGCAGCCGGCCGGGGTCGCCGACCAGGTAGGCGGGCACGGCGGGCGCGACGACGCAATGGAAGTCGAGGTTGCGCTCGGCGGCGCGCGGCGCGAACAGGTCGAGCAGGTCGTCGAGCATCGCGCGCGGCTCGAAGTCGAACGCCTCGATGGCCAGCTTGCGCGCCTCGATCTTCGAGAAGTCGAGGATGTCGTTGATCACCGTCATCAGCGCGTCGGCGGAGGAGCGGATGGTCTGCACGACGTGGCGCTGCTCCTCCGTCAGCGGCGTGTCGGCGAGCAGCTGGCTCATGCCGATCACGCCGTTCATCGGCGTGCGGATCTCGTGGCTCATGTTGGCGAGGAACTCGCTCTTGACGCGCGTCGCCTCCTCGGCGGCGTCGCGCGCGCGCGCCAGCTCGGCGGTGCGCGCGGCGACGCGCGCCTCCAGGTGCGCCTTGCCGTCGGCCACGGTCTGCGCCATGTGGTTGAAGGCGGCGGTGAGCGTGCCGATCTCGTCGCGCGAGCGGCCGGCCACGCGCGCGGCGTAGTCGCCCGCGGCGATGGCCTGGGCGCCGGCGGCGAGGCGTTCGATGCGCGCCAGCACCATGCGGTTGAACAGCCAGATGAGGAAGACCAGCAGGATCAGGCCGGCGCCGAGGAAGATCCAGACGAAGGGGGCGGACAGGCGGTCGCCGATCAGGCCTTCGCTGTCCATCACGGTGAGGTTGTACCAGTCGATCTCGTCGATGCGGGCGAGCGCCACCAGCCGGCGCTTGCCGTCGAGGGTGAGCTTGAGGGTCGCGGTGGCGTTCGCGTCGCGGGCGGTCGCCAGCCGCGACATCGCCTGGCGCAGCGCGTCGCGCTCGCCATCGTCGGGCAGCAGCGAGAACAGCGTGCGGCTCGGGTCGGCGCCGCGGTTCTCGGCGTTGAGGTCGATCAGGCGGCGGTCAGGGTGGGCCTGGATCGCGCCGGCGCCGTTGATCAGCATCGCATAGACGTCGGACTGCTCCGCGTGCGCCAGCAGCTTGACGAACTCGCTGATGTCGATGCCGGTGCCGGCCATGCCGAGGAACTCCTCGCCGTCGCGCACCGGCACGTTGATCCAGATCTTGGTCAGGTTGAGGGGGACGTCGAAGTCGGGGTTGAGCTGGTAGCGGCCGGGAATCTTGGCGACGCCGAAATACCAGGCGTCCGAGGCGCGCTCGCGGGAGAGCGTCTGGGTCAGCTCGCGGCCGCGGTAATTGTCGGCGCGGTCGTTGAAGTAGTAGTGCTTGGAGGCGTCGATGATGTAGACCCAGCTGCCGTCGCGGAACGACTGGCGATAGCCGTCGAGCTCGGCGAGCGCCAGGCGCTTGAGCCCGGGGTTGTCCTCGTCGCGCGCCCAGGCGCGCAACAGCGGCGAGGCGGCCATCTGCAGGGAGAGCGCCACCTCGGTCATGATCGGCACGAGCAGGCGTTCGCGGTCGAGCAGCGCCTGGCGCGTGGCGAAGCGCCGGGCCAGGTCGTCGACGATCGCCTCGGCGCTGCGGTTCACCACCCACAGCGCGACGGCGCCGGTGGCGAAAAAGAAGGCGAGGGTGGCGAGGGTGAAGCGGCTGCGCAGGCGCGAGAAACGGTAGGTGAACATGCCGGCATTCTACGCGCGGCGAATGCACTCCAGATAGGCGGCGGCGTCGAGCGGCGCGCGCGCGCGCTGGGCGCGCCAGAGGGTTTCGCCCAGGCATTCGAGGATGTCGTGCAGCGCGGCGTGGCGGTCGCCACCGTGCCGCGCGCGCCGAGTTTCGAAGGCGGCGCGGATGCCCGGCGGCTGGTCGATCGACAACTGCTCCTCGATGGCGAGGTGCAGCGAGAGATGGAGGAAGGGATTCATTCCGCCATCCTCGGGTGTCCACTCGCGCGCCAGGGCTTCCTGGCCGTCCGCCAGCAGTGCGTGGTATTCGGGATGCAGGGCGACGATGTCGGCGGCGAGGGTTTCCAGCGGCGTCGCCGGCAGCTTGGCGACGCGCTTCCGCCAGGCGTCGATGAGGAAGTTGCGCGCCTGGTCGCGGCTAGGGTTGAACATCATATTTATCCTTGTAGCCGCAGACGTCGCGCACGACGCAACGCCAGCATTCGGGCTTCCTGGCCTTGCAGACATAGCGGCCGTGCAGGATCAGCCAGTGGTGGGCATGCAGCATGAACTCGGTCGGCACGACCTTGAGCAGCTTCTTCTCGACCTCCGCCACGTCTTTGCCCGGGGCGAGGCCGGTGCGGTTGGCGAGGCGGAAGATGTGGGTATCCACGGCCATGGTCGGCTCGCCGAAGACGACGTTGAGCACGACGTTGGCGGTCTTGCGGCCGACGCCGGGCAGGGCTTCGAGAGCAGCGCGGTCGCGCGGCACCGCGCCGCCGTGGCGCTCCAGCAGCAGGCGCGCGGTGGCAAGGACGTTCTTCGCCTTGGTCTTGTAGAGGCCGATGGTCTTGATGTAGTCGGCGAGCCTTTCCGCGCCGAGGGCGGCGATTTTCTCGGGCGTCGGGGCGTCGCGGAACAGGGCGCGGGTGGCGAGATTGACGCCCTTGTCGGTGGCCTGGGCCGAGAGGATCACGGCGACCAGCAGCTGGAAAGGCGTGGCGTATTCGAGCTCGGTCCGCGGCTCCGGATCGATGGCGGCGAGGCGGCGGAACAGTTCGGCGCGCTGGGCGGGCTTCATGGGCTCATTTCCATGGCTTGGCGTCGATGACGCCGACGACGGCGCCGCTCTCGGCGTCGATCAGGGCCGCGATTTCCTTGAAGCGGGTGCGCAGCGGCACGAAGCGCAGCGTGTCGGGGGCAAGCTTGCGGTCGGCGAGGAAGGCGTCGATGGCCTGGGCATTGTCCGGCGCCAGCGCGCGCAGCTCTTGCAGCGAGCCGGAAACCTTGAGGGCGGCGGCGCCGGCATAGGGCTGCCAGTAGCGCGGCAGCTGGTGCAGGTCGATGCCCGTGCCCACCGACAGCATCATCAGGTCCTGCCGTTCCTGCCGGTCGGTCGGCACGGCGGAGCCGACCACCAGCGGACCGGCGAAGGGCGGCTGCCGGAACGCGGGATGCGGGGATTGCGCCAGGGTCGCCGTGTCGAGTTCGCCGGCGGCGACCGCGCGGAACTGGTCGGCGACGAGGACCATGAAGGCCGGGCGCGCGGCCTGGAGGACGTGCAGGCCGTAGAGAAACGCGCCGATCTGCAGGCAGGCGATCACGGCGATGTCGAACTTGAGGCCGGGCTTGCCGGCGCGGAAGACGATCCAGGTCAGCGTCGGGCCGAGGACGACATCCACGGCGGCGAGGAGCAGGATCAGGTTTTTCCCGCCCATCGCGGCGAACCAGGCGCCGGGGTACCAGAGGGTGAGGGCGGCGGCGAGGGCGCCGCCGACGATGGCGGCGCTCAGGCCGAGATGGATCGACGCGGCGCGATGGCGGCTGATACCCATCCTGGCGGGCTCCATCAGGCGGTTGCCGCGGCCCCCTTCTGCAGCAGCCGGCTCTTGGCGCGCTCGTTGGCGCGGTGGTCGAGCCAGTTGCGGCCGGCGACCATCAGACCGAGCACGAAGAAGGCGCCCGGCGGCAGGATGGCGATGAGGAAGCCGGGATAGTCCTCCGGCAGGATCTGCCAGGCGGACGCATTGGGAATGATCATCTCGATGCCGGAGAACAGCGTGCCCTGGCCGACGAACTCGCGGATCGCGCCGAGCAGGCCGATGACCCAGACGAAGCCGACGCCCATCACCGCGCCATCGTAGGCGGCCAGGCCGACGGAGTTCTTCGCGGCGAAGGCCTCGACGCGCGCCAGCACGATGCAGTTGGTGACGATCAGCGGGATGAAGATGCCGAGCACGAGGTAGAGGTCGTGCAGGAAGGCGTTGAAGGCCAGATCGACGACGGTGACGAGCGCGGCGATGATGAGGATGAACACCGGGATGCGGATCTCGTAGGGAATGAAGCTGCGCAGGCTGGAGACCGCGAAGTTGGATAGGGCCATGACGAGGATGGTGGCGAGGCCGAGGCTGACGGCATTCACCATCGAGGTGCTCACCGCCAGCAGCGGGCAGAGGCCGAGCAGCTGGGCGAGG
This sequence comes from Rhodocyclaceae bacterium, assembly GCA_024709955.1. Taxonomy (GTDB): domain Bacteria; phylum Pseudomonadota; class Gammaproteobacteria; order Burkholderiales; family Rhodocyclaceae; genus Sulfuricystis. The sequence continues at coordinate 18,631 of JANJVS010000196.1, read as the reverse complement.
ATGGCATTCTGCTTCCACAGGCCGTTGTGGGTGATGTCGCGGTAGGCGCTCATGCCGCCTCCCGAAGGGCCGTCCCGAAGACTGCAAGAGCATCGAGGTGGGTGGGCATCATGGTTTCTCCTCGTGGCGGGCGCCCGGCGGCAGGGCGTAGAGCGTGTCGGCGCGTTCCAGCGCCCATGCCAGGGCGCGGCCGGCGGCCTTGGTGACGGCGCGCGCCGAGATGGTGGCGCCGGCGCGCTGGTCGAAGGCGCCGCCGTCCTTCTTGACGCGCCATTTCTCGCGCGGCGTGTCGCTGAAGTTGCGGCCGTCGAACTGGGATATCCAGGGGCTGGCCTTGTTCTTGTCCTTCTTCGGGTCGATGTAGTCGCCCAGGCCCGGGGTTTCCCTGTGGGCGGTGACGCGCACGGCGGTGAGACGACCGTCGGCGCGCACCGCGAGGATCAGGCGGATTTCACCGGAATAGCCGTCGCGGGCCGCGGTTTCCAGCACCAGGGCGGCGGGCGCGCCGCCGCGGCGGGCGCGGTAGATGCTGGTGGCCTCGGCGAGGCCGAGTTCCGCGTTGGGCGGTAGCTCGATGGCGTCGGCGAGCAGGTCGTTGTCGTAGGCATCGGCCGGCAGCACCTCGGCGATCAGGCGGCGCTTGGCGTCCAGGGCGGTGGCTTCCAGCACGGGACGGGTGAACTGGTATACCCCGGCCATCAGGGCCGTGAACGCGAGGGTGAACAGCAGCAGGATCAGGGCGGTGCGCAGCGAGATGCGCAGGGCGCCGGCGGCGGGCTGGGAGGCGGACGCGTTCATGGCGAGTCGTTCTTGCGCGAGTGGCCGAATACCCGGGGCTGGGTGCCCATGTCGATCAGCGGCACCAGCAGGTTCATCAGCAGGATGGCGAAGGCCATGCCGTCGGGGTAGGCGCCGAAGCTGCGGATGATCCAGGTCAGCAGCGCGGCGCCGGCGGCGAAGATCAGCTTGCCGGCCGGCGTGGTGCAGCCGGAGACCGGGTCGGTGGCGATGAAGAAGGCGCCGAGCATCGCGCCGCCGGTGAACAGGTGGAAGTTGGCGCCGACGAAGCGTTCCGGCTCGGCGATGTTGAAGGCGGCGGCGATCACGGCCAGCGTGGCGACGAAGGCGACCGGCACGTGCCAGGTGATGATGCGCTGCTGGATCAGCCACAGGCCGCCGAGCAGATAGCCGAACGCCACCCACTCCCAGCCGCGGCCGCCGATGTTGCCGAAGCTGGCGTGCGAGCCGAGGATGCCGGCGATGGTGGCGCGCTGCTCGGGGTCGCGCAGCACGGTGCGCAGCGCGTCGAGGGGCGTCGCCATGACGATGGCGTCGAGCTGGCGGTCGCCGGAGAAGATCGCGCGCAGCATCGGCTCCAGCGTGTTGAATTCGGCGCGCGGCCACTGGGACATGAGCTGCGGATAGGCGACGATCATGGTGCAGAAGGCGACCATGGCCGGGTTGAACGGGTTCTGGCCGAGCCCGCCGTAGAGGTGCTTGGCGACGACGATGGCGATCAGCACGCCGAGCACCGTGAGCCACCAGGGCGCGAGCGGCGGGAAGGTGAGGGCGACCAGCCAGGCGGTGACCAGCGCGCTGCCGTCGCCGAGGAACAGCAGCACCGGCTTGCCGCGCAGCTTGAGCATGAGCGCCTCGGCGACGAGGGCGGCGACCGAGGCCAGGGCGATCTGCGCCAGGATCGCCGCGCCGAAGAACCAGACGTAGGCGCATATGCCCGGCACGAGGGCGGCGAGCACCTTGAGCATGACGCCGCGCACGCTGGCGGGCTTGAGGACATGGGGCGAGGTGTGCATCAGACGCTGTCCTTGGTTTCCCGGCCCTGGGCGCGCCGCGCCGCGGCCGCGGCGATCTGCGCCTGCTGGTCGGGCGTGAGGTTCTCGGTGTTCTGCGGGGCGACGGCGGCCTTCCGGGCGGCGGCGCGCGCCTGGGCGGCGGCGATCAGGGCGGCCTTGTCGTCGGCGGGGGGCGGCGCCGCGGCGGGCACCGTCGCGCCAGCGCCGAGATTTTCGCCAGCCGCAGCCTTGGCGGCTTCTTCCTGGGCGAGCTTGGCCTTGGTCTCGGCGGCCTTGGCGGCGAGCTTGGCGGCCTTCTCGGCCTTTTCGCGCTCTTCGCGGAACTGGCGGAACTCGTGGCGCTCGCGCGCCCGGTCGGCCGCCAGCTTCTCGCGCTCGCGCGCGCGGATCTCGGACTTGGCGAAGCGGTAGTAGTCCACCAGCGGGATGCGCGAGGGACAGACGAAGGCGCAGCAGCCGCATTCGATGCAGTCGAACAGGTGGTATTCCTGCGCCTTGCCGAAGTTCTTCGAGCGCGCGTACCAGTAGAGCTCGTGGGGCTGCAGCACCATCGGGCAGGCGCGCGTGCAGGCGCCGCAGCGGATGCAGGGCATCTCGGGCGGCGGCGGCGGGAACAGCGCCGGGCTCATCGCCAGCAGGCAGTTGGTCGCCTTCACCACCGGCACCGTCAGGTCGGGCACCGGGAAACCCATCATCGGCCCGCCCATGACGACGCGGTCGGTGTCGGGCTTGGGGCCGCCGAGGGGCAGCAGGGCGGCCATCGGCGTGCCGATCAGCACCTCGTGGTTGCCCGGGGTCGCGTAGTTGCCGGCCAGGGTGACGATGCGCGAAATCAGCGGCTCGCCCCCCAGCACGGCGCGCGCGACGGCGTAGGCGGTGCCGACGTTGAAGCACTGCACGCCGAAGTCCGGGCCGAGCTTGCCGTAGGGGATCTCGATGCCGGTGAGCACGCGGATCAGCTGCTTCTCGCCGCCGGCCGGATAGAGCGTCGGCACCGCGACCACCTGGCAGCTGCGGCTGTCACCTTCGCCGAGCGTGTTGCGCAGTGCCTGTGCCGCTTCGGGCTTGTTGTCCTCGACGCCGAACAGGATGCGCTTGGCGCCCATCAGGCGGCCGAGGATGCGCGCGCCGGCGACGACCTCGGCGGCGCGCTCGCGCATCAGCCGGTCGTCGCAGGTGATCCAGGGCTCGCATTCGGCGCCGTTGACGATCAGCGTGTCGATGCTGGCCTTCGCCTTGACGTGGCTCGGGAAGGCCGCGCCGCCGAGACCGACGATGCCGGCGTCGCGGATGCGCGCGCGCAGGGCCTCGGGGTCGGCGGTGTGGGGATCGAGCGGCACGCGCTCGATCCAGCGTTCCTCGCCGTCCGGCTCGATTACCGCGCAGGGGGCCGTCAGCCCCGACGGGTGCGGCAGCATGCGCGGCTCCAGCGCGCGCACGGTGCCCGAGGTCGGCGCATGCACCGTCGCGCCGAAGGGGCCCTCGGCGCCACCGATCGGCTGTCCCTTGAGCACCCTGTCGCCAGCCTGAACCAGAATCGCGGCGGAGCCGGTGGCGCTCTGGCGGAAGGGCACGACCAGCAGTTCCGGCAGGGGCGCCGTGGCAATCGGCGCGGCGGCGGATTCCTGCTTGTGCGACGCGGGCTTGACGCCGCCGTGGAAACGGAAGAGTTCGAGCATGGGAGTCAATGCGGGGCGGGCGCGGCGTCGGCGGCGACCGGCCGGATGGCGATCACCGGGTATTTCCACTTCCAGGTGTCCAGCGTCTCTGGCAGCGGCGTCATGCTGATGCAGTTGACCGGACAGGGCGGCACGCACAGTTCGCAGCCGGTGCATTGCGCCGCGATGATGGTGTGCATCTGCTTGGCGGCGCCGACGATGGCATCGACCGGACAGGCCTGGATGCACAGGGTGCAGCCGATGCAGGCCTGCTCGTCGATGAAGGCGACGCTCTTCGGCTTCTCGATGCCGTGCTCGCCGGAGAGCGGCTTGTATTCGCGGCCGAGCAGGTCGGCGAGCTTGCGCACGCCGTCGTCGCCGCCCGGCGGGCAGCAGTTGATCTCGGCCTCGCCCTTGGCGATCGCCTCGGCGTAGGGCTTGCAGCCCGGGTAGCCGCACTGGCCGCATTGCGTCTGCGGCAGGATGGCGTCGATCTTCTCGACCAGCGGGTCGCCCTCGACCTTGAACTTGACGGCGGCGTAGCCGAGCGCCGCGCCGAGCAGCACGGCGCCGAGGGCCATGACGAGGATTGCCGTCAGCATTTACTTGTACTTGTCCAGTCCGGCGAAGCCCATGAAGGCGAGGCTCATGATGCCGGCGGTGATCATCGCGATGGCGGTGCCGCGGAAATGCACCGGCACGTCGGCGCCTTCGAGGCGTTCGCGGATGCCGGCGAACAGGATCAGCGCGAGGGTGAAGCCGAGCGCCGAACCGAAGCCGAACAGCATCGATTCCACCATGTCGTGGCGCAGGCCGATGTTGAGCAGCGGGATGCCGAGCACCGCGCAGTTGGTGGTGATCAGCGGCAGGTAGATGCCCAGCACCTGGTGCAGCACCGGGCTGGTCTTCTGGATCACCAGCTCGGTGAGCTGCACGATGGCGGCGATGGTGACGATGAAGGACAGCGTGCGCAGGTAGAGCAGGTCGTAGGGCGCCAGCAGCCAGCGGTCGATGACATAGCTGCTGCCGCAGGCCAGCGTGAGCACGAAGGTGGTGGCGGCGCCCATGCCGACGGCGGTTTCCAGCTTTTTCGACACCCCCATGAAGGGGCACAGCCCGAGGATGCGGACGAAGACGACGTTATTGACGAGAACGGCGCCGAGGATGATGAATAGGTAGCTGGTCATGATCGCATTGGCCGCGCGTGCCGGTGACACGCCGCGGAAACGCGGATTATCGCGCTTTGTGTGCTTCGCAACAACCCTGGGGATAGCCCTGGATTTGGGCGTGCGCCATTACTTTTGATAGTGCCGCGTCGATTTGACGCACTCCTTCACCAGTTCCGGGCCGCGATAGACGAGGCCGGAATAGACCTGCACCAGCTGGGCGCCGGCGTCGAGCTTGGCCTTGGCCTTGGCGCCGTCCACCACGCCCCCGGCGGCGATGATCGGCACCTCGCCGGCCAGGGCGGCGGCGAGCTTGCGCACGACCTCGGTCGAGGCCTCGAACAGCGGCGCGCCGGAGAGGCCGCCGGTCTCCTCGGCGTGGCGCTGGCCGGCGACCTTGCCGCGGTCGAGGGTGGTGTTGGTGGCGATCACCGCCTCGATATGGTGGCGGCGCAGGGCGTCGGCGATGTTGACGATCTGCGCGTCGTCGAGGTCGGGGGCGATCTTCAGCGCCAGCGGCACGTGGCGGCCGTGCCGCTGCGCGAGTTCGGCTTGGCGCGCCTTGAGGGCGCCGAGCAGGGCGTCGAGCTCGGATTCGCCCTGCAGCGCGCGCAGGTTCTTGGTGTTGGGCGAGGAGATGTTGACCGTCACGTAGCTGGCGTGGGGATAGGCCTTCTCCAGGCCGATCAGGTAATCGTCGGCGGCGCGCTCGATGGGCGTGTCGGCGTTCTTGCCGATGTTGATGCCGAGCACGCCCTTGAAGCGGGCCGCCTTGACGTTGCCGATCAGGGCGTCGATGCCGTGGTTGTTGAAACCCATGCGGTTGATGATGCCCTCGACCTTGGGCAGGCGGAACATGCGCGGCTTGGGGTTGCCCGGCTGCGGGCGCGGCGTGACGGTGCCGATTTCGAGAAAGCCGAAGCCCCAGGCGGAAAGCGCGTCGATGCATTCGCCGTTCTTGTCGAGGCCGGCGGCGAGACCGATGCGGTTGGGGAAGTCGATGCCCATGACGCGGGTGGGCGTGTCGGGCAGCGGCCCGCCGCCCGGCGCCAGCGCGCCCAGCGTGCGCATGCCGGCGATGGCCAGCTCGTGGGCGGTTTCGGGGTCGAGGGCGAAGACGAAGGGTTTGACGAGGCAGTAGGGGAGCATGCGCGGCATTTTAGCGGCGGGGCATCGTCGCGAGGCTTGAACTTATCGAAAATTAGGGCATCCTATGCAAGGATTAACCTGAATTATAGTTTGGATGTGAGGAGGGTTTTTGCATGCGTGTGACGAAGGCATGGGCGCTGGCCGGCGTGGTGCTGTTGGCCGTCCTGGTGGCCCCGCGGGCCGGGGCGGAACAGGCCCTGCTGCCGCCGGTGAAGGTGTTCGTTCCGAAGGTCTGCCTGGCCTGCATCGAATGGGCCGAGCACCTGCGCCGGAACGGCTTCGAGGTGAACCTGGACGATACCCAGGACATGGCGGAGGTGAAGCGCCGTTTCCGGATTGGTGCCGACCTGGAAGCGCGCCACACCGCGCTGGTGGGCGGCTATTTCGTCGAGGGGCATGTGCCGGCCGAGGACATCAAGCTGCTGCTCAAGGAGAAGCCCGAGGCACGCGGTCTGGCGGTGCCTGGCGGGCCGCGCGGCGCGCCGGGTCTCGACGTGCTCGCCGGCACGGGCTGCGAGAGCGGCTGTGCGATCCTCGCCGACGACGGCCCGCTCGACGGCGGTCAGGTGGTGCGGCGCGAGCTGTTCGACACGCTGCTGGTCGGCAAGGACGGCTCGACCAGCGTGTACGCCCGGCACTGAAAAGGCCTTGCCTCCTCAGGGGGGCGGGGCGAACAATTCCCCGAGCATACCTTCCGCCCAGGCGAGGTCCTCGCCGCGCGGCTGGGCGTCCCGCGTCGTGCGCGATTGCTGCGTGAGCTCGCCGTCGCCGCGCAGGCGGAAGCTCGATTCGATGCGCAGGGCTTCCGGCGGATCGAAGCGGGTGGCGATGTGGCAGACGCTGTCGGGGAGTTCCCGGGGCGGCGTTTCGCCGCGCGCCAGGGCCGCGATGCGCCGGGCGACGATGCGGCCCTGGCGGCTCGCCGTCTGACCGCTCTTCGGATAGTGGCCGAACAGGGGCGAGACGCGGTCGAGCATGTCGCCGACCAGGAAGATGCGCTCGTCCGCGCGGGACTGGTAGCTCAACGGATCGGCCGCCGCCCAGCCGCTCGGGCGGCCGTGCGCGTCCCGGCCGACGAGACCGGCCTGCCAGGCGAGGTCGCCGGCCTGCTGCGGCGGCATGAGGATGGCGTCGTCGAAGGAAAAATCGTCGAACTCGGTGCGCACCGTGCGCCGGCGCGGATCGATGGCGGCAATGCGTGTCTGCGAGCGATAGTCGATGCGATCCCCATGGTGTTCGTCGAAGATCTGCTGGAAGCCGTGGGGCGGGGTATTGGGGTCGAGCACCAGGATCTTGGCGGGGATGCGGCGCGCGTCGAGCCAGCCGGCGATCAGTGCCGCGCGTTCGTAGGGGGCCGGCGGGCAGCGGTAGGGCAGCGGCGGCAGCGTCATCAGCAGCGTGCCGCCCTTGAGTCCGGCGAGCTTGTCCCGCAGCGCGTCGAGGGCGTCGGCGGCGCCATAGGCGCTGGGATAGCGGCTGCGCGCGAAATCGGCGGTCTCGCGGTCGTCCCCGAACCAGGCCGCGTAGTCCTCGCGGATGCCGAGGGCGAGCACCAGCCAGTCGTAGTCGAAGTCGCCGGCGCTGGTATGCACGCGGTGCCTGTCCCGGTCGATGGCGCTCGCCTCGGCCTGCACGTAGCGATAGCCCCAGGCGCGGGCGGCGGACCGGTAGTCGCGGGTCAGGGCGTCGGCCTGGCCGACCAGCCACTTGTTGGAGAGCGGCAGGGAGCGGAAGCGCGCGCCGCGCTCGATGAGCACGACGTCGAGTTCCGGCGCCAGGGCGCGCAGATGGCGCGCCGCGCCGAGTCCGCCCCAGCCGCCGCCGACGATGACGACCCGCCGTGGCGGCGCGGCCCTCAGCAGCGGAGCGGCGCCGAGGGCCGCGCCGGCGAGCAGGAAGCTGCGGCGTTTCAAAAACACTCCATGCCGGTCTTGCAGCCCTTCAGGAGCCAGAGCGAGACGATGCCGGCGACTTCGTCGGCGCGTACCTTGCGGGCCATGCTCATGACGTCGCGGCCCGCGTCGGTCCGGATGTGGGGGTCGGCGCCGGCCTTGAGCAACAGCTTGGCGTGCTCCGTGCGCGTGGCGAACGCCGCCATGTGCAGGGGGGTGGCGCCGTTCTTGTCGCGCACGTTGACGTTGGCCCCGGCCGCGATCAGGGCCTTGAGCGGTCCGCTGTCCACGTTGAGGGCGGCGAAATGCAGCGGCGTCGAGCCGAGGGAGGCGGTGGGCACGTCGCGCATGGCCGGGTTTTCCTTGAGGATGCGCTCGACCTCGGCTCGGGTGCCGAGACGCGCGGCATCGTGGATCGGCAACTCGTTCATGCCGATGGTGGATTCGCTGGCGACGGACGGCGGCACGAGCAGGGCAAAGGCGGCGACGCAGAGCATGCGCCCCAGCAGGTTCGATTTCTTCATGACCCCTCCAGTATCTGTGGTATTGCTTATCGATGTATTTGTGGAAGTGATTATAGACGGCGCCACCGTCCTTGCCGCAGCGAAAACTCGGCGCTGGCGGGACGGTGGCGGCCGGTCGGTCGGATGCTGGTTTAACATTGCACCATCTCGATTCCTCGAAAGGACAGGGCATGGCCCGCGCCGATCCGGCCGAACAGGCGATGATCCGGCTGGAATTGCGCCGTTTCGCATCCCGCTGCGACATGCAGGAGGGCCTGATCCGGCGCGCCGACTCGCTGCGCGAGGTGGCCCGCCTCGTCAACATCTCCGTCCCCTACAAGTTGTCGAACGAAATGGACGCGCGCGAATACCAGCGCCGCGTCGGCCTGACCGCCGAAGAGCGCGCCCGCGAGCTGATCGGCGAGCAGGTCGCCGAGTTCTGCCGCGCCGAAGGCGACTTCAGGGACAAGCTGCGCGCCAAGATGCGCGACGAGTGGAGCAATCTCACCGGTCCGCTCGGGCATCTGCGCAACTGGGCGAACAACCGGCTGCTCGCCGCCGAGCAGGTGGAGTAGTCAGTCCGCGGCGTCCAGCGGCGCCCAACTACCCTGGCGCAGGGCTTCCAGCGGCTTGAACTGCGCCTTGTAGGCCATCTTGCGGCTGTGGCGGATCCAGTAGCCGAGATAGAGGTGCGGCAGGCCGAGGTGCTGGCACTGGGCGATCTGCCAGAGGATGCAGTAGGTGCCGAGACTCGCGCCGGGCAGGTCGGGGTCGTAGAAGGTATAGACCGACGACAGGCCGTCGTCGAGCAGGTCGATGATGCTGACCATGCGCAGCGTTTCCCCCTCGTGGAACTCGATCAGGCGGCTGTCCACGTGGGTCTGCAGCAGGAAATGGGCATATTGCTCGCGGCTGTCGTTGTCCATGCCGCCGCCCCAGTGGCGCGCCAGCTGGTAGCGCTGGTAAAGCGCGTAATGATCCTCCCGGAAGATCAGTGGACGCTCACGGGCGACCAGTCCGCCGTGCCGCGCCAGCGCGCGGCGTTGGCTGCGCGTGGGCGTGAAGCGTTCGACGGGGATGCGCACCGGCACGCACTCGCGGCAGGTGTCGCACCAGGGGCGGTAGGTGAATACGCCGCTGCGGCGGAAACCGATCTTGACGAGTTCGCTGTAGGTGGCGGCGTCGATCAGGTGCGTGGGCGTGCTGACCTGGGAGCGGGCGACGCGGCCGGGCAGATAGGAGCAGCCGTAGGGCGCGGTGGCGTAGAACTGCAGCAGGGGGAAGGGCGGCAGGTCGCGCAGGTGGGTCATCGCGGTTTCCTGTACGCGCCGTCGATGCCGTCCGCGGGCCAGCGGACGGGCGGGTCGCCGATGTCGACAAGCGCCGCCACGCGCGCGAGGAAGTCGTCGCGGGGAATCGGGCGGGCGCCGAGGGAGGCGAGGTGTGCGGTTTCCATCTGGCAGTCAATTATGCCGAATTCCCGGCGCGCCAGATGCGCGCAAAGGTGGGCGAGGGCGATTTTCGACGCATCGCTGCGATGGGAAAACATCGATTCGCCGAAGAAGGCGCGGCCGATGGCGATGCCGTAGAGCCCGCCGACCAGTTTCCCGTCCTGCCAGGTCTCGACGCTGTGGGCGATGCCCATGCGGTGCAGGCGCAGGTAGGCGGCCTGCATTGCCGGCACGATCCAGGTGCCCGACTGGCCGGGGCGGGGTGTGGCGGCGCAGGCGGCGATGACGCGCGCGAAGGCGGTGTCGAGCTTCACTTCATAGTCGGCGTTGCGCAGGGTCTTGGCGAGCGAGCGCGAGATCTTGAGCCGCTCGGGGAGCAGCACCATGCGCGGATCGGGGCTCCACCAGAGGATCGGTTCGCCCGGCGCGAACCAGGGGAAAATGCCGCGCCGGTAGGCTGCCAGCAGGCGCGACGGCGAGAGGTCCGCGCCCGCGGCGAGCAGGCCGTTGGGATCGGCCAGGGCGCGGGAGACCGGCGGAAACGGATCGCCGGCTTCCAGCCAGGGAATCATGCGGCCTGGCGGAAGGCGACGACGTGATCGACGTCGAGACGGATGCCGATACGCTCGCCGATGGCGTGGTCGTGATGGGAGGGCACGAGGGAGAGCACGCGCGCGCCGGAAGCGAGCCGCAGGGTATAGAGGAATTCCGCGCCGCGGAAGGCCTTGGCGACCACCTCGGCCCGCGTCTCCGCCCGGTCGTCATGCACGATGTCGTCGGGACGCAGCAGGATGTCCACCGTCTCGTCGCCGGCCGCTTCGCGCGGCAGGCGGCAGCCCAGGGTGCCGAGCTCGATGGCGACGGTGGCGGCGCCGAGCACGCGCCCCGGCAGGAACACGCCCTGGCCGACGAAGTCGGCGACATGGCGCGTGGCGGGGCGGTGGTAGAGGTTGTAGGGCGTGTCCCACTGCTCGATGCGGCCGGCGTGCATGATGCCGACGACGTCGGCGACGGCGAAGGCCTCGTGCTGGTCGTGGGTGACCAGGACCGCCGCCGTGCCGGTTTGCTTGAGGATGTCCCGTACCTCCAGGGAGAGCCGTTCGCGCAGCTCGACGTCGAGATTGGAAAAGGGTTCGTCGAGCAGCAGCAGGTGCGGACGCGGCGCCAGTGCGCGGGCGAGGGCGACGCGCTGCTGCTGGCCGCCGGAAAGCTCGTGGGGATACTTGCCGCCCTGGCCGGCAAGTCCTACCAGCGCGAGCAGTTCCTCGATCCGTGCGGCGGCCTTGGCGGGCGCATGATTGCGCAGGCCGAAGCCGATGTTGCCGGCGATGGTGAGATGGGGAAACAGGGCGTAGTCCTGGAACACCATGCCGATCTGGCGCTTTTCCGGCGGCACCTGATGCTGGCGTCGGCCGTCCTGGGCGGGGCTGCCGACGACCGCGTCGCGCAGGCGGATGCTGCCGGCGGTCGGCATTTCGAAGCCGGCGACCAGGCGCAACACCGTTGTCTTGCCGCAGCCCGAGGCGCCGAGCAGACAGCCGATCTGGCCGTCGGCGAGGGTCAGCGACAGGTCGCGCACCACCCGATGGCTGCCGTAGGCGTGGCTGACATGGTCGAGAACGAGCAGGGACATGAGAAGTCGTATGGCGACGTGGTTGAGATTTGCTCTCAATTATAATCGGCCCCTTCGCTTCGACTCCTTCTCCCGTGCGCTCTCCCCTGGTGGTTTCTTCGACGCTGCTCGGCCTGCTGGTCGCGCTGCCGGTGCTGTCGGTCGGCGCCAACCTGTTCGCCGGCGACACCGGCGGAACCTGGGGGCACCTGGCGGCCACGGTGCTGCCGGAATACATCATCAACTCGCTGCTGCTGTCGCTGGGCGTCGGTCTCGGGGTCGCCGTGGTCGGCGTCGCCACCGCCTGGCTCACGGCGATGACGGAGTTCCCCGGCCGGCGCGCGTTCGACTGGGCGCTGCTGCTGCCGCTGGCGATGCCGGCCTACGTGCTGGCCTATGTCTACACCGACCTGCTGCAGTTCGTCGGCCCGGTGCAGACCTTCCTGCGCGAGAGCTTCGGCTGGCGGCGCGGCGACTACTGGTTCCCCGAGATCCGCAGCCTCGGCGGCGCAATCCTCATGTTCGTCTGCGTGCTCTATCCCTACGTCTATCTGCTGGCGCGCACGGCCTTCCTCGAACGTGGCACGGGCACCTTCGAGGCGGCGCGTTCCCTCGGACTCTCGCCCTGGGCGGCTTTCCGGCGCGTCTCCCTGCCGCTCGCCCGTCCCGCCGTCGCGGCGGGCGTCGCGCTGGTGCTGATGGAAACCCTGGCGGACTACGGCACGGTCGCCTATTTCGCGGTGCCGACCTTCACCACCGGCATCTACCGCGCCTGGTTTTCCCTCGGCGACCGGGTCGCCGCCGCCCAGCTGGCCGGGGCGCTACTGGCCTTCGTGCTGCTGCTGCTGGCGCTAGAGCGGGCCAGCCGCGGCCGCGCGCGCTTTCACGAAACCGGCCGGCGGCGCGGTGAGCGCCGCCCGCTGTCCGGCTGGCAGGCCTGGGCCGCGAGCGGCGTCTGCCTGCTGCCGTTGCTGTTCGGCTTCCTGCTGCCCGGCGGCCTGCTCTTCCATCTCGCCCTCGGCGAGGGCGACAGCGAGTTCGGCCTGCGCTACGCCGTGCTGGCGAAGAACAGCCTGCTGGTCGCCGGCCTCAGCGCCCTGCTGGCGGTAATTTGTGCGCTGCTGCTGGCCTACGGCCTGCGCCTCGCCCAGGAGCGGCGCGGCGGCCTCGGCGCGCCGCTGGCGCGGGCGGCGAACCGCATCGTCGGCCTCGGCTACGCGGTGCCCGGCTCGGTGATCGCGGTCGGCGTGCTGATCCCGGTGACGCGCCTCGACCACTGGCTGGCGGCGCGCTGGCTCGACTGGTTCGGCGCCAATCCGGGGCTGATCCTCACCGGCGGCATCGTGGCGCTGGTGTATGCCTACCTCGCGCGCTTCCTGGCGATCGCCCTGCACACGGTCGAATCCGGCCTCGCGCGCGTCACGCCGAGCATGGACGCGGCGGCGAAAAGCCTCGGCTGCGGGCCGGGGGAAATCCTGCGCCGCGTGCATATGCCGCTCCTGCGCGGCAGCCTGTTCTCCGCCGGACTGCTGGTGTTCGTCGATGTCATGAAGGAGCTGCCGGCGACGCTGGTGATGCGCCCCTTCAACTTCGACACCCTGGCGACCCAGACCTACACCCTCGCCGCCGACGAGCGGCTCGCCGAGGCCTCCACGGCGGCGCTCGCCATCGTCGCCGTCGGGCTGCTGCCGGTGTTCCTGCTCGCTCGCCAGATATCCGCCGGCAAGTCCGCCAACGCCTGCTGAAAAGTCGGCGTTCGCAAGACGGTGGTTCGGAGTGCAGTCCAGGCAGACTTGCCGAAGGACAGTCCGACCGAAGGAAATCCCCGTGGGACGAGGCAAGGCGGCACGCGGCGAAGCCGCAATCCACTTCATCACCTAATAAACGCTCCCCGTAATGGACGAACGCAGCGCGCCAGCAGTCTCCCCTCCCGAGAGGGAGGGGCTGGGGGAGGGTGGGGCTAACTTACTTCCAGCCGGCCCGGTCGTAGATCTTCTGCGCCAGGGTGGCGTTCTTCGCTAGGGTGGGGACTGGCAGCGTGTCGGCCTTGAAGTCGCCCAGGGCGGCGAGGGCCGGGTTGTCGGTCTTCACGCCCGGCACGGCGGGCCACTCGTTGTTGCCGTCAGCGAAGTGGCGCTGCGCCTCGTCCGAGGCGAGGTATTCGAGGAACTTGACGGCGGCCTCCTTGTTCGGCGCGGTCTTGAGCATGCCGCCGCCGGAGATGTTGATGTGAACGCCCTGGGTCTGCTGGTTGGGCCAGACGACGCCGAGCTTTTCGACGACCTTGCGGTCTTCCGGCTTGGACGAGCGCATCAGGCGGGCGAAATAGTAGGAGTTCGAGATCGCCACGCCGCATTCGCCAGCGGCCACCGCCTTGATCTGGTCGGTGTCGCCGCCCTTGGGGGCGCGGGCGAAATTGGCGACGACACCCTTGGCCCAGTCCTCGGCTTTCTGCTCGCCATGATGGGCGATCAGCGAGGCCAGCAGGGAAAGATTGTAGGGGTGGGCTCCGGAGCGGCTGCAGACCTGGCCCTTGAGCTTCGGGCCGGCGAGATCCTCGTAGCTCTTCACGTCCTCGGGCTTGATGCTTTCCTTGTTGTAGATGAGCACGCGGGCGCGGGTGGAAAAGGCGAACCAGTCGTCCGAGCGCAGGTGGGAGGGAATGCGCTCCTCCAGCGGTTTCGACTTCACCGGCGCGAACAGGCCCAGTTCGTCGGCCTTCGCCAGACGCGCGGCATCGACGGTGATGAAGACGTCGGCGGGACTGTGCGCGCCTTCGTTCTTGATGCGCTCCAGCAGTTCGTCCTCCTTCGCCTCGATGCGATTGATCTTGATTCCGGTCTGCTTGGTGAAGTTGGCATAGAGTGCTTCGTCGGTCTGGTAATGGCGCGCGGAATAGAGGTTGAGCGTCTTTTCCTGGGCGTGCAGGGCGGGAGCGGCGAGGGCGGCGACGAGGCAGGCGAGGGCGGTACGGAGGTGCGGCTTCATGTGGATCTCCTGATGGGTAGGGATAACTTTGGTTTTATTATAATGAGAATAATTCTCAGTGCAAGTTGGGTTGTGCAAATCCGGTCACTTGCCTGCGGATAAGGGATTTTCGCTTCGCTATAATCAGCGCAAATCGATAATGTCCCACAGGGGCGAAAACAACAGGAGGGGGTGCCTGGTGGAATTCAATGCATACCTGATTCAGCAGAACGACGAGGGCAAGGTCACGGCCGGCTTCGTCGCGATGAACGAGGAGCAACTCGACGCGGGCGAGGTGACCATCGCCGTCGCCTATTCGGGGATCAATTACAAGGATGCGCTCGCGGCCACCGGCGCTGGCCGCATCATCCGGCGCTTTCCCTGCGTCGGCGGCATCGATCTCGCCGGAACGGTCGTTTCGAGCAGCGATCCGACCTTCGCGCCCGGCGACCAGGTGCTGGCGACCAGCTATGACATCGGCGTCGCCCATCACGGTGGCTACGCCGAGACCGCGCGCATACCCGCGCGCTGGGTGCTCAAGCTGCCGCCCGGCCTGAGCCTGCGCGAGGCGATGGCCCTGGGCACGGCCGGTTTCACCGCGGGCCTGGCGGTGGTGCGCATGGAACACGACGGACTTGATCCGCGCAATGGTCCGGTGGTGGTGTCGGGCGCCACCGGCGGCGTCGGCAGCATCGCCGTGGAGATTCTCGCCAAGGCCGGCTACGAGGTGCATGCGCTGACCGGCAAGGAACACGAGACCGACTATCTGAGGCAACTGGGCGCGCAGGAGGTTGTCCTGCGTTCCAGCCTGGACCTCGGCAAGATCAAGCCGCTCGGCAAGGAGACCTGGGCCGGCGCGGTGGACAACCTGGGCGGCGACGTGCTGGCCTGGATGGCGAGCACGATGAAGATCAACGGCACGCTGGCGAGCATCGGCCTCGCCGCGAGCATGGAGCTCAAGACCACGGTGGCGCCGTTCATCCTGCGCGGCGTGTCGCTCCTGGGCATCGACTCGGTAAACTGTCCAATGTCGCGGCGCGCATCGGTCTGGCAACGCCTGGGCAGTGATCTCAAGCCCGAAAAAGTGATCGGCCAGGCCCGCGAAATCGCCTTCGCCGAACTGCCGGGAGTCTTCGACGAGTTTCTGCAGGCACGCATCAAGGGACGGGTGATCGTCCGCGTGCGCGGCTGAGCATGGCCAAAACCGTTCAACAAACCAATAAATCCATAGGGGTGCGAGCATGACGAAGTACAGCGATTTCCATCGGCGTTCGATCGAGCAGCGTGACGAGTTCTGGGCGGAGCAGGCCCAATTGATCGACTGGCAGGCGCCGCCGCAGACGATCTGCGACTACAGCAAGCCGCCGTTCGTCAAATGGTTCTCCGGCGGCAGGACCAACCTCTGCCACAACGCGGTGGACCGTCATGCGGCCAAGCGACCGAACGACCGCGCACTGATCTATGTCTCGACCGAGACCAACGAAGAAAAAATCTACAGCTTCGCCGAGCTCAAGACCGAGGTGATGCGCATGGCGGCGATCATGCAGTCGCTCGGCGTGAAGAAGGGCGACCGCGTGCTGATCTACATGCCGATGATCGCCGAAGCCACCTTCGCCATCCTCGCCTGTGCCCGCATCGGCGCGATCCACTCCGTGGTGTTCGGCGGCTTCGCCTCCGGCTCGCTGGCGACACGCATCGACGACGCCAAGCCCAAGCTCGTGGTGTCCTCCGACGCCGGCATGCGCGGCGGCAAGGCCGTGCCCTACAAGCACCTGCTCGACGATGCGATCAAGCTCGCCGAGTGCAAGCCCGAGAAGGTGTTGATGATCGACCGCGGACTCGACAAGGAATTCGCCAAGGTCGAGGGCCGCGACGTCGACTACGCTACCCTGCGCGCCCAGCACATGAATGCCGACGTGCCCTGCGAGTGGATGGAATCCTCCGAGCCGTCCTACATCCTCTACACCTCCGGCACCACCGGCAAGCCCAAGGGGGTGCAGCGCGACACCGGCGGCTATGCCGTCGCGCTTGCCGCCTCGATGAAATACATCTACCAGGGCTTCGCCGGCGAGACCTACTTCGCGACCTCCGACATCGGCTGGGTGGTCGGCCACAGCTACATTATCTACGGCCCGCTGATCGCCGGCATGGCCACCATCATGTACGAGGGCACGCCGATCCGGCCCGACGCCGGCATCTGGTGGAGCCTCGTCGAGAAATACAAGGTCAATGTGATGTTCTCGGCGCCGACCGCGATCCGCGTGCTCAAGAAGCAGGATCCGGCCTATCTCAAGAAGTACGACCTTTCCAGCCTCAAGCACCTGTTCCTCGCCGGCGAGCCTCTCGACCAGCCGACCCACGAATGGATCATGGGCGAGCTCAAGCTGCCGGTCATCGACAACTACTGGCAGACCGAGACCGGCTGGCCGATGCTATCCACCGTACGCGGCGTCGAGGACACCAAGATCAAGTTCGGGACGCCGAGCTTCCCGGTCTTCGGCTACGATCTCAAAATCTTCCGCGAGGACGGCACCGAGTGCGGCCCGAACGAGAAGGGCATCGTCGGCGTCGTGCCGCCGCTGCCGCCGGGCTGCCTGTCCACCGTCTGGGGCCAGGACGAGCGCTTCGTCAGCACTTATTTCAGCCTGTTCAAGGATCCGCTGGTCTATTCTTCCTTCGACTGGGGCATCAAGGACGAGGAGGGCTACCACTTCATCCTCGGCCGTACCGACGACGTCATCAACGTCGCCGGTCACCGCCTCGGCACCCGCGAGATCGAAGAGGCGGTGCAGGCCCATCCGGCCATCGCCGAGGTCGCCGTGGTGGGCGTGAACGACCAACTCAAGGGTCAGGAGCCGATGGCCTTCGCGGTGGTCAAGGATGCCGGCAAGATCGCCACGCCCGAACTCAAGGCGGCGCTCGAAGCCGAGGTCAAGAAGACCGTGGACGATATCCTCGGCCCGATCGCGCGGCCGAAGCACGTGCATTTCGTCACCGGCCTGCCGAAGACGCGCTCCGGCAAGATGCTGCGTCGTTCGATCCAGGCGCTGGCCGAGGGCCGCGATCCGGGCGACCTGACCACAATTGACGATCCCGCGACGCTGGAGCAGATCAGGTCGGTGCTGAAAATCTGAAATCGGGGGTAGACGCGGCGCGCATTTCGGGTAGAATGCGCGCCTTCTTCGATACCTGTGCGAAGTCCTGACAACAGGGATTCCGCCGCAAACGAGGCATCGCAGGCGCGTAGCTCAGCTGGTTAGAGCACCACCTTGACATGGTGGGGGTCGTTGGTTCGAGTCCAATCGCGCCTACCAAATTGAAAGGGGTTAGGTTTTCGAACCTAACCCCTTTTTCGTTGCGGCCCGCCGCGAGCGCCCTGGCGGCGTCATTTCTCCTTGAAGTGCTTGTGGCAGGACTGGCACAGGTCATAGACCTTGTAGTAGGCCTTTTCTGCTTCGGTCTGGCGCCGTGTCTGCGCCGCGGTCAGCAGTTCGTCCGTGGCCTTCAGGAAGTCCTGCTTCTCGCGTTCGAAGCGCTCGGCCTCGCTCCACACTTCTGCCTTGGCCTTTGTCGGCGGATAGAAGGTATCGGGCCCGAAATGGTGCCAGGGAGCGTCGCGTTTCGTCATCAGTTCCTGGGCGTGCCGGGCGAACTTGTCCGGCGCGTACTGGTTGGTGCGCAGCATCGTGCCCATCGGCTCGAACACGCGTAGCATTTCCTTGAAGGCGATCTGGCGGGTCTTCACCGGTTGGCCCGGACGCGTATCTTCCGCGGGCTTGCCGCAGGCCGCGAGGCTGACCGCGGCAATGAGGGCGAGGGTGACGTGAGTTCGTTTCATGGCTTTGTCGCGATCGGTTCTGAAAATGAAACTGGCGTCGGACGGGTGGCGTGGGCCCGTCGACGCCAGGAGCTTGCCGGAACGGCAGGCGTCTATTGCATCTGCTGGATGCCGGCGAGCAGCCAGCCGCCCTTGCCCTCGCGCGGCTTGACCAGGTGCCAGACCTCGTCGATCGGTTCCTCGGGGCCGCTCCTTTCCTCGCGGATCAGACCGGTGAAGCGGACGCTGACCACGTAGCGGTTCTCCTCCTCGACGACCTCGATCACCTCGGCATCGATCCTGACAACATCGGTCTCCTGGGAAGCCGAGTCGCGTTCGCTGAGGCTCATCTTCACTTCGGCGAACATTTCGGGGGTGGTGAACTCCCGGATATCGTCAAGATTGCCGGCGTCGTTGGCGGCCTGCAGTCGGATGAACTGGACCTTCGCGTTGCGCGCGAAACCGGCGGCATCGAAGTCGGCCGGGATGCGTGCCCCGGTTGCGGCGGGGGCTGCCATGCCGGAGACCGCTCCCGGCGGCTCGTGGTTACGCGTCGTGGGGGCAGTCTGGTCGAGGCCGGAGGCCGCGAACTGGTACCCGCC
>JANJVS010000114.1 GCA_024709955.1 Rhodocyclaceae bacterium | reverse complement strand
CGGGCCGGTAGAGCTTGGCGATCACCTTGACGCCCGTGCCGAGGCCGGCGAGCAGCATGATCTCGGCCTCGGCGCCGCCGGCCGGCAGCACCTCGACGATGCGGAACTTGTCGGCGAGCGCGGCGGGCAGGCGGTAGAGGGAGGCCGCGCCGGCAAAAGTCGGCTCCGGCGCGACGGTGGCCGCGTTTGTCAGCGGCCGGTCGCAGTAGAGGCAGCGTTCGCTGCCCGGCGCGTTCATGGCGCCGCAGTCTTCGTGGGGGCAGCGCACTTGCGGCGCAGCGGCGGCTTCGGGTTCGGGGGTCGCGGGCGCGGCGGGCGCCGCCTGCCTGAGCGTCAGGTCCACGCCGAGCAGCAGCGTGCCGCAGCCGGCGCACTGGGCGGCGTCGGGCGCGGACTCCGCGCCGCAGACCGGACAGATGCGCAGGTATTCCGTCGCCGCGTTCATCGCCAGGACACCTGGCCGAGTTCCAGCCCGCGCGCGCGGCAGAGTTCCTCCAGCGCCGCCATGTCGCCCCGGTGCGGGATGCCGATGAACCAGAGCCGGCCGTCCTGCAGCGACACCTGCATGCGCTTGGCGTCCTCCGCCTGCGGCGCGGCGACGCAGGCCGCGTAGCGCGCCTGGCCGCGCGGCGAGAGCGGCAGCAGCGTCTGGTTGTCCGAGCCGCGCCAGAGGCCGCCGAGGGGCCGGCCGTCGGCGTAGGGCTCGGGGATCAGCGCGTCGAGCCGCGCGAGGATTTTCGCGTGGCGCTTCTCCAGCGTCTTGAGCGGATGGCCGCTGTAGCAGAGGATGTCGAAATCGAGGCCGGCGGACGCGCGCCAGGCGGCAAGGCCGTCGAGCAGCGCGGCGAGCGGCTTCGGCTGGTCGAAGGGCTCGCCGCCGCTGATCGTCACGCCATCGAAACCATCGGCCGCGACCTTCCTGCACCAGGCCAGCAGCGCCGCCACCGGCATGGCGCGCGCCGGATCGGCCGGCCAAGTGTCGCGCGACACGCAGCCCTTGCAGCGGATCGTGCAACCCTGCAGCCACAGCCCGATGCGCCGCCCGGGGCCGAGCACGGTGACCGGGAAGTGGGCCTTGTTGAGCAGGATGTCCATGGCGCGGTCACCGTGTCGCCAGCACGCCCCGCAGGAAGTACCCTTGGGGTGCCGACTTTTCGGCCGGCAGCGGCCGGCCGCATAGCAGCGGCGGGCGCTTAACGGGGAGTCACCACCTGCTGCTTGGCGAACTTCGACGACGCCGTCGTGATCATGTATTCGATCGCCGAGCGGACTTCGGCGTCGCTCACCGAGGCGAGTCCGCCGCGGGACGGCATCTTGTTGTGGCCATTGACGGCGCTTTCGGTCAGTCCGTCGATGCCCTTCGCGATGCGCGGTCCCCATGCCTGGAAGTCGTCGCTGCGCGGCGCGCCGTCCTTGCCGCTGGCGTGGCACGAGCCGCAGCGCTTGGCGTAGAGCTCCTTGCCGCTGATTTCCGCGTTGACCATGGGCTTGTTCAGGCTGGCATGGGCCTCGCTCTTGGGAATGATCATGTAGATGATGGCCCGGGTGATCTCGAGGTCGGTCAGGGCGCTTTCCCCGCCGTGCGCCGGCATGCCCCGGTAGCCGCGGATGGCGTGGCTGGTGAGCGTCGACATGCCCTGCGACATGCGCGTGCCCCAGTCGGCGGCACTGCCGATCTTCGGCGCGCCGTCCCGGCCATCCGCGTGGCATTGGGCGCACACGGCCTTCACGACCTCCGCCCCCGTCCGGTCCTTACCGGCAAGCGCCGCGTTCGCCGAAAGCGCGAGGGCGGAACCCGCCGCGACCATCAAAACGAGTTTTTTCATTTTTTGTCTCCCTGAATCTTGGTTGCAATCATTCGAAACCTGCCCCTACAGGCGCCGGCAAGATTAGCATGACGCCCCGCCGTCCGGGGCGCGACGAAGGCGCCTGTCGGACATCACGGCTCGTGGCGGGCGCCAGCGGCACGGCATGGACACCCGGTCAAATCGCTTCAATGACTTGCTCCTCGACGTTGAACACCGGCAATCCCTTTATTAGATCCAGTCTCCTGTCGCCGGAGGCGTAGGTGAGATTACCCTGCGGATCCCGACTTTCCCGGTACTGGGAAGGAGAGTAGGCAGCTTCGACGGATAGCACTTCAAGCTTGTCGTTCAGTAAATCTTTTCGCACATAGAATGCGTTGCAACTTGCCGAGTTGGTTCCCACCAGCGCGTACCCTTTCTTGTCGGCAAGATAGGTCATCGCCGCCAGCGATGCTCCCCAATACAGATTGGAGTAATGCGCATCGGTGCGGTTGAAATCGGGCTTATAGGGTATGGATATCTTGCGCGAAGCTCCGAGCAGGGCGTTATATTCGCAAATCAGTATGCGCGGCTTGAAGTTCTCTATCGCATCGAGAACATAGTAGTCGTTGCCATCCAGGTCGACCGACAGTATTCCCAAGTCCTCGTCAAAGCCGCTCGTCTCAAGGAGGTCGTTAATGTTCTCCCTTGTTATGAAGGCACAAACGGCGTTCAGGTCATGTTTCCAGTAAAAATAGGACTGCTTGAGTCTTTGGATGTTCTTGGGGGAGCCATCCATGACGAAGCCGGCCCAATTGTCTTTCATCATGAGAAAGCGGCAGTTCGACTCATGAAAGTCCTCGACCCCAAACTCGATGAATGACTTGTTTTTTATTTCTATTGATTGGGTCAGGCGTTGGATGATGCCATCCTCCCCCCATTGCGAGAACACCTTGAACTCATAGTTCTTCAGGGACCTGGATTTTTTGCCCTCGTTGAGGGCCGACAAGATAACGCCTTGGTTGATTCTGATTTCATCAATGTGTTGATTCAGGTTGGCTATCATTATCAAAAGCTGTTTCAGCCTGACAATGATTCTCTTGAGCAAATTCATTTGTCTTGTCCCCCTCGGATTTTCAAGATGGAAGCATGGCGGGTCGATGGTTTTGGGAAGCGCAATAGCGGTCCGGCGAGATCTGTTCGGATATGAGTCTGGACGGTGCCGTGCCTATCGCAGCGCGACGCTGAACACCTTGTCCCGCTCCTCGATTGCCGCCACGGTCACCTGGGCGCGGCCTTCGAGGTCGAGGGCGAACAGCGCGCGCGCCAGCGGGTTGATGAACACCGACTCCAGCGTGTTGCCGATGCCGCGACCGCCGTTGGAAAGGTCGCGGGTACACAGGTCGAGCAGCCGTGCGCGGATCGGATCGGGGATGACGAGTTCGAGCTGGTGCTCCTCGGCGAGGCGGCGCGTGACGTTCTTGAGCATGCCAGCCAGGATCAGCACGGCGACCTCGGGCACGATGAAGTTGAAGACGACGATGTTGTCGCCGATGCGGTTGAGGATTTCCGGCCGACCCAGGCGGTACTTGAAGTGGTCGGCGATGGCCTCGCGCACGCGCGTCTCGACGACTTCGTAGCTGTCGCTGGGCCTGACGTTCTGCGTGCGGTTGCCGTGGCCGTCGTCCACATAGATGCCGAGGTTGGAGGTGAAGATCAGGATGGCCTCGGAGAAGTAGGCGGTGTCGCCGCGGCCGTCGGTGAGGCGGCCGTCTTCGAGGATCTGCAGGAACTTGTCGAGGATGCGCGGGTGGGCCTTCTCGATCTCGTCGAAGAGGATGACGGAGAAGGGCCGTTCCTTGACCGCGTCGGTCAGCTCGCCGCCGGCGTCGTAGCCGATGTAGCCGGGCGGCGCGCCGAGCAGGCGCGCGCCGGTGTGCTCCTCGGCGAACTCGCTCATGTCGAAGCGGATGTAGGCGCGCTCGTCGCCGAAGATCAGTTGCGTCAGCGTCTTGGCCAGCTCGGTCTTGCCGACGCCGGTGGGACCGGCGAAGAACAGCACGCCGCGCGGGCGTCCTGAGCCTGCCCGCGCCTGTGCTCCTGTCAGGCCCATGACGGAGCGCATCAGGATGTCCACGGTCTTGGTGGCGGCCTGGTGCTGGCCCTTGACGCGGTCTTCGAGCGCGGCGCGCGCGTTGCGGATCTTGTCCCTGAGGTAGTCCTTGCGCCAGGGGTTGTCGGTGGCGCCGACCTTGTAGCTGCGCACCGCGTCGTCGATGCCGGCGAGCGGGATGCCCTGGCGCACGGCGAGCTGGGCGATGTCGGCGAGCGCCGCGAGGCTTAGGCCGTCGGTGCCGTCGGTGAAGCGGCGCACCGCCTCGGCACGCTGGGCGGCGTCGGCCTCGGCGTGGCCGGGCAGCAGGGCGACCAGGCGCCGCGCCGCCGCCTGGCGCGCCTCGTAGTCGGGCCGGCCGACAATCAGCGCGGCGATGCGCTCGGAGTCGAGGGCGAACCAGGAGGGCAGGTCCTGCGGGCGGTTCACCAGCCAGAGGATCGGATTGAAGAGCGGCAGACTGGATAACGTCGGTTCTGGCGGGACGGTGGCTGGCGCAGTGCCTTCCGGCGGCTTGGGCACGATGGGCGTGGCGGAGAGCGAGAGCTTCTCGGCGGCGACGAAGAAGCGATGCTCGCCGGCGTCGAGATGGTCGGGCGCGCGCGCCAGGCGCGAGGCGAAGTCGAGCACCAGCGCGCCGCGCGCCGCGCGGCTGGCGGCGAGGCGGCGCCTCAGCGTGGTCAGCGATTCGAGCCCCATCGGCATCGCGCCGTCCTGCAGCTTGAGTTCGTGGATCTGCGTCGCCAGCGCGACGACGGCCGGCTCGTTGGGGTAGACGCGCAGGCCGTCGGCGGGATCGTAGACGAGGATGTAGCCGTAGCCCTGGGCCTTGAGCCGTTCCCACAGCGCGCGCAGCAGCGGCACCTGCAGCCAGCCGTCGCCGACGGGGGAGAGCACGCTGTCGCGGATGTTGCCCGAGACGACGAACTGGGAGCGGATCGGCAGCAGCCGGTCGAGGTCCCTGAGCCAGCGGGGGGTGAGGTCGCTCATGCGATGCTCCGTGCCTTGAGGGTTTGGCGGCGGTGCTCTTCCGCCGCGCGCGCGGGCAGGCTGGCCGCGTCGACGACCTGCACCGGCGCCTCGCCGGCCTGCAGCAGGCGCGTCACCGCGATGGGTATGCCGCGCGCCTTCAGGGTCTCGAACAGTTTCGGGAACTCGCTGCACCAGCGCTCCTCGGCGAGCATGTCCTCGCGCTGGCGATCCTCGCCGGCCGAGCCGGCGCGCACGACGTTGAAGTTCATTGCCTCGCGCCTGGGGTCGATGCGCAGGCGGATGAAATAGTCGCCCCATTCGGGCCGCTGGAAGTGGGCGACGCCACCCTCGACGAACAGCGTCGCGCCGATTTCCTCGACCGCGTAGCCGAGGTCCTGGAGCGAGGCTTCGAGCACCGTCGCCGCCGCTTCCCGCAGTTTCTCCTCCTCGGCCGCCAGCCGCGCCGCCGCCCGGGCTTCGTTGTGGCGCTGCACCTGCAGGCGCAGCTCGCTGGCCAGCGCCGCCGCGCGCTCGGGGCCCGGCGCCCGGACGACCTGCAGCGCGAGGGCGTCGAGGGCGGCGGGCAGCGGTTCGTTTTCTTCGAGCTCGACGCGCTCCAGCACGCGGACGACGAGCTCGCGGCGCGTTTCGGCATCGTCGGGCGCGGCGCCGGCGAGCCGGGTCTGCGCGGCGTAGGCGGCGAGCTGGTCGCGGGCCGAGACGCCGGCGGCGAGCAGTTCGTCGAGAGCGGTGCGCGCCGTGTCCCGCAATGTGCCGGCCGCTGCGGCGAGCCGTGTTTCCAGCGTGGCGATGCGCGCGTCGAGCGCGGCGAGGAAGGCGCCGAGCGCCGCTTCGTCTTCGGTGGCCGGCGCGGCGGGCAGGTCGATGCCGGCATCGGCGCCGCCGAGCTCCTGCCAGGCGGCCAGCAGTCGGCGCAGCCGGGCGGAGCGTTCGGCCGCCGCGCGCTGCAGTTTCTCGATGCCGGCCTGGCGGGCGGCGCGCTGCTGCAGGCGTTCGGCGCGGCGCTGCCGGCGTTGCGCCTCGGCGCGCTGTTCCTCGGCGGAGAGGCCGGCGGCGATTTCCGCCGCGCCGTCGAGCAGCGATTGGGCGGCAAGGAGCAGGCCGGCCTCAAGGCCGAAGGATGCCGCCATCGGACCGCTCATCGCCCACCTCCCCGGGAATGTCGTTGCCGTGGCATTCTAGCTGCGTCTTCAGGCGCCGCGCGCGTAAAATCCGGCGGCATTTCCGTCGCGACCATCCCGTACGCCATGACCCTTACCGAACTGCGTTACATCGTCGCCCTGGCGCGCGAGCGCCATTTCGGCCGGGCCGCCGAGAAGTGCCATGTCGCCCAGCCGACCCTTTCCGTGGCGGTCAAGAAGCTGGAGGACGAGCTCGGCGTGATCCTCTTCGAGCGCGGCCAGAGCGAGGTGAGCGTGACGCCCGCCGGCGAACCCATCGTGCGCCAGGCCGAGCGCGTGCTGGCCGAGGCCGCCCGCGTCAAGGAGCTCGCCGACACCGTCGGCGATCCCCTCGCCGGCCCGCTGCGCCTCGGCGCGATCCACACCATCGGCCCCTATCTGTTCCCAAGGCTGGTGCCGCTCGTCAAGGAGCGCGCGCCGAAGATGCCGCTGATGATCCAGGAGAGCTTCACCGCCCAGCTGGTCGAGTCGCTCAAGAGCGGCGAGCTCGACGTCGCCGTGCTGGCGCTGCCGGTCGAGGAGCCGGGTCTGGTGGCGCAGGCCGTATACGACGAGGCCTTCCGCGTGCTGGTGCCGGCGGGCCATGCCTGGGCGAAGCAGAAGAGCGTCGATGCCGACCGTCTGCTCGAAGAGCCGCTGCTGATGCTCGGCCGCGGCAACTGCTTCCGCGACCAGGTGCTCGACCTGTGCAGCCGCGCCGGCGCCGGCGGGCCGCAGGTGCTCGAAGGCTCATCGCTGGAGACCATTCGTCTCATGGTGGCCTCGGGAGTCGGCGTCACCGTCATGCCGGCCTCGGCGGTCGATACCCTGCCGAAGGACGACGCCCTGTTGCGCGTGCGTCCTTTCGCCGAGCCGACACCGACGCGCCGCGTCGGTCTCGTCTGGCGCGCGAGCTTCCCGCGCCATCAGGCCATCGACCTGCTGCGGCGCGCCCTGCTCGACTGCAAGCTGCCAGGCACCAGGCCGGTTAAATAGCCATGGGCTATGTGTGTCATTGAAACAATTCGCTGGAACAATCGGCAGCCGCGGCGCAGAATATCCCCATCGCAATCAGGAATGACCATCGAAAGGAGCGCACCATGAAAGCAAAAGCGAAGAAGACCAACGGCATCGACATCGGCATTTCTGCCGGCGACCGTGCCGCCATCGCCCAGGGCCTGTCGCGGCTGCTCGCCGACAGCTACACGCTTTACCTGATGACGCACAATTTCCACTGGAACGTCACCGGCCCGCAGTTCAACAGCCTGCACCTGATGTTCATGGGCCAATACACCGAGCAGTGGAACGCCCTCGACCTGATCGCCGAGCGCATCCGCGCCCTCGGCCACCCGGCCCCCGGCACCTACAAGGAGTTCGTCAAGCTCGCCTCGATCAAGGAGGTGGAGGGCGTGCCCAAGGCCAACGACATGATCCGCCTGCTGGTGAATGCCCAGGAAGCGACGGCCCGCACCGCGCGCGATCTGTTCGCGCTCGTCGACAAGGCCAACGACCAGCCGACCGCCGACTTGCTGACGCAGCGCCTTGAGGTGCATGAAAAGACGGCGTGGATGCTCCGCAGTCTGTTGGAAGAGTAAGACCGCATCACCCGACCAAGCCCCGCCCCGCGGGGCTTTTTCTTTTCCGGCGCGATAGCCGTCACCTATCCGCCCGATTGCCACAATCAACTGGCATCCCGCATTCAGCGCGCCTAGCATGGTCGCGTGACTAGCTCACGCGCGGCAATTCGACGCATCGGTTCTATCAAAACGACGAGGAGGACACCATGCAACTGAAAGGCTCGAAAACCGAGAAGCACCTGAAGGACGCATTCGCCGGTGAATCCCAGGCCAACCGGCGCTATCTGTACTTCGCCAACAAGGCGGACGTCGAGGGCCATGCCGACGTCGCCGCGCTGTTCCGCTCCACCGCCGAGGGCGAGACTGGCCATGCCCACGGCCATCTCGAATACCTCGAAAAATGCGGCGATCCCGCCACCGGCCTGCCCTTCGGCGCCACCGCCGACAACCTCAAGAGCGCCGTCGCCGGCGAGACCCACGAATACACCGACATGTATCCGGGCATGGCCAAGGATGCGCGCGAGGAGGGCTTCGACGAGATCGCCGACTGGTTCGAGACCCTCGCCAAGGCCGAGCGTTCCCACGCCAACCGCTATCAGAAGGCGCTCAACGACCTGGCCTGACCGGAGCATTCCGACGACCGGCGGCGGGACAGCGATTGCCGCCGGCGCACCCCCGACCCCGACAGAGGGCATCAGGCAGCAGCGCATCCACCGGAGGAGGACCGCCATGGCCAGTCCCGTTCGCGAAGGCAATCTCGAAGCGCCGACCCGCCATGCGCTCGACTGGCGCAATCCGGCCTTCTACGACGAGGAGGCGCTCCATCGGGAGATGGAGCGCGTCTTCGACATCTGCCACGGCTGCCGTCGCTGCGTCAGCTTGTGCCAGTCCTTCCCCACCCTGTTCGACCTCGTTGACGCCTCCGCGTCGATGGAAGTCGATGGCGTCCGCAAGGAGGACTACTGGCGGGTCGTCGAGCACTGCTATCTCTGCGACCTCTGCTACATGACCAAGTGCCCCTATGTGCCGCCGCACGAGTGGAACCTCGATTTCCCGCACCTGATGTTGCGCGCCAAGGCGGTGCACTTCCGCGGCGGCGACACGAGGCTGCGCGACAAGCTGCTGACCAGCACCGACCTGGTCGGCAAATTCTGCGGCATTCCCATCGTCGCGCCGGCGGTGAATGCGGCGAACCGGATCGGCCCGCTGCGCAAGCTGGTCGAGGGCGTCGTCGGCGTGCACAGCGAGGCCTGGCTGCCGGAGTTCGTTTCGAAACCCTTGCGTCGCCGCCTCAAGGTGCTCGACCCGGCCACGCCCGGGGAGGCCGCCGGCCGCACCACGGGCAAGATCGCGCTGTTCGCCACCTGCTACATGAACCGCAACGAGCCCGGCCCCGGCGCGGACCTCGTCGCCGTCTTCGAGCACAACGGCATCCCGGTCACGCTTGCCGAAAAGGAGCGTTGCTGCGGCATGCCCAAGCTTGAGCTCGGCGACCTGCAATCCGTGCGGTTGGCCAAGGAGGCGAATATCCCCGTGCTGGCCGCGCTCGTCGATGCGGGCTGGGACCTCACGGCGCTGATTCCCTCCTGTGTGCTGATGTTCAAGCAGGAGCTGCCGCTGCTGTTTCCCGACGACCCGGACGTGCGGAAGGTGAAGAACGCCTTCTTCGATCCCTTCGAATACCTGATGCTGCGCCACAGGGAAGGCCGGCTGAAGACCGACTTCCGGCACGGGCTGGGCAAGGTCGCGCTGCACTCCGCCTGCCACCAGCGCGTGCAGAACATCGGGCCGAAGACCAAGGAAGTGCTCTCCCTCGTGCCGGGCACCGAGGTGGACGCCATCGAGCGCTGCTCGGGCCACGACGGCACCTACGCGGTGAAGACCGAGTACCACCGATACGCGATGAAGATCGTCAAGCCGGTGGTGAGCCGCGTGAACCAGGCGGAGCCCGACCACTACGGCAGCGACTGCGCGATGGCCGGCCACCACATCGCCCATGCGCGCGCCGACGGCAGCGCGCCCGAGCATCCGATCACCCTGCTGCGCAAAGCCTACGGAGTCTGAACGCCATGCTGACCCACGCCGACCTCTATAGCCTCGAACAGTACGCCCGCATCCGTCCCGAGTTCCGCGCCCGGGTGATGGCGCACAAGAAGGCGCGCCGCGTGGCCCTCGGCGCGCATGCCGCCCTCTATTTCGAGGACGCGCTGACCATGCAGTACCAGGTGCAGGAAATGCTGCGCCTGGAGCGCATCTTCGAGCCCGAGCCGATCCAGGCCGAGCTCGACGTCTACAATCCGCTGATCCCGGACGGCAGCAACTGGAAGGCCACCTTCATGATCGAGTATCCCGACGTCGAGGAACGCAGGCAGGCGCTCGCGCGCCTGCTCGGCGTCGAGCGGGCGGTCTGGATGCAGGTCGCCGATTTTTCCCGCGTGACGCCGGTCGCCAACGAGGATCTCGACCGCACGGCGGCGGACAAGACGGCCGCCGTGCATTTCCTGCGCTTCGAACTGACGCCGGCGATGGTGGCCGCCGTCAAGGCCGGCGCGGCGATCGCCGCCGGCATCGACCATCCGGCCCTGCAGGTCGCCACGCAGCTCGACGCGACGGTCCGGGCGGCGCTGGCGGGGGATCTCGCCTGAGTCCGCGCCACGTCACCTACCAGTTGCTGATCGAGGTTGCACGGCCGCTGCGGGTGCGCGTCGGGAGTTTCGGTGAGCATCGCTTCGCCGCCGGGCGTTACATCTACACGGGATCGGCGCGGCGCAATTTCGCGGCGCGCGTCGCGCGCCACCTGCGCAAGGAAAAGACGCTGCGCTGGCATATCGACTACCTGCTGGCCGCGCCGGGCGTGCGCGTGGTGGGTGTGCGGCGCTATGGCGAGGACGAGTGCGCGATCAACCGGGCCACGCCGGGCGGCGTGGCGGTTCCCGGTTTCGGCGCCTCGGACTGCCGCGTGGGTTGCGGCAGCCACCTCAAGTATCTGGACTGAACCCGGCGCCTACGCGTCCGCACCCCGGCCGCCGCGGCCGCCGGAGTGGGCGGCCGCATGGTGCGGCGTATGGCGCGCGGGCTTGCGGCTCTGCCACGGCCGATCCTGGCCGCTGCCCGACGTGCCCGCGCCGGCGGATTTGCCGAAGCCGGGCTTGCCGGCGAACTTGCCGCCCGGCTTGCCGCCGGGACGCGCGGGCTTGCCCATGCCCGGCTTGAAGCGGGCTTCCATGCCGGCGACGGCGGAGACGGTCACCTTGTGGCCGATGAAGCGCTCGATCTTCTGCAGCGCCGGCAGGTCGTTGCGATTGACGAAGGAGATCGCCGTGCCGCTGGCGCCGGCGCGGCCGGTGCGGCCGATGCGGTGCACGTAGTCCTCGGCGAACTTGGGCAGGTCGAAGTTGAAGACGTGGGTGATCGCCGGCACGTCGAGACCGCGCGCCGCCACATCGGTGGCGACGAGGACGCGCGCATGGCCGCGACGCACCACGTTCATCATGCGCGTGCGGTGCTTCTGCGGCAGGTCGCCGTGCAGGGCGACGGTCGGGTGACCGTTGGCCTCCAGCGCGGCGGCGAGCTCCTCGGCGTCGCGCTTGGTGGCGGTGAACACCACGGCCTGCTTGATCGCGGCATCCAGCAGCCAATGGTCGAGCAGGCGGCGCTTGTGGCCGAAGTCATCCACGTAGATGACATGCTGGTCGATCTGCAGGCGCTCCGCCGCCGGCTTGGCGACGACGATGGTCCGCGGGGAATTCTGCAGCTGGCGCGACAGGCGCTGCACGTCGTCGGAGAGCGTGGCGGTGAAGCACACGGTCTGGCGCTCGCGCGGCAGTTTCTTCGCGATGGCGAGCACGTCGTCGGCGAAGCCCATGTCGAGCATGCGGTCGGCCTCGTCGAGCACCAGCACTTCGAGGTTGCTGAGGACGACGCGGCCGGTCTTCATCTGGTCCATCAGGCGGCCGGGCGTGGCGACGAGGATGTCGTAGGGGCCGGCGAGCGCCTTGTTCTGCGGAATGT
Organism: Rhodocyclaceae bacterium; assembly: GCA_024709955.1. Classification (GTDB taxonomy): domain Bacteria; phylum Pseudomonadota; class Gammaproteobacteria; order Burkholderiales; family Rhodocyclaceae; genus Sulfuricystis. The sequence continues at coordinate 20,404 of JANJVS010000114.1, read as the reverse complement.
AGGATTCGCCGCCGGTGATGCAGACGGTGCGGCAGCGCGGCAGCGCGCGGCCGAAATCGACGGCGGCCTTGGCGACCTGCTGGGCGAGTTCGCGCGTCGGGGTGAGCACGAGCACGCGCGGGCCGGCCAGGCGCAGCGGGCTGGCGCCGGCCATGCGCTGCATGGCGGGCAGCAGGAAGGCGGCGGTCTTGCCGGTGCCGGTGGGGGCGGTGGCGATCAGGTCGTGGCCTTCCAGCAGCAGCGGGATCGCCTGCTGTTGCACGGGCGTGGGTGCGCTGATGCCGAGGGCGGCGAGCGTGGTGTCGAAGGCCGGGTCGAGGCCGAGGGCGGTGAAATGTGTCATCGATTTTCCTGTCGTGGTTGCAAGAGCCTCGGCCAAAAGCAAAGCGGGCGCGGGGCTGCTGCCCGGGGCGCACAAGTTGGGTCTATCGCATCGACGCCAACCTGAATTGCCTGACAGGAAATGACCTGAGGACGGGGGGCCAGAAATCGATGAAAGCCGGGAAGCGACTCCCGGCGGCCGAAGCGGGGCGCGACTGTCTCACGAAAGCGGGCGTGAAGTCAAATCCAACGCTTGCCCGCCGATGGAGGGCGGGCATATAGTGGCCCCATGCCTGATGCGAGCCCCAAGATGGATACCGCCGCCTCCCGCGCTTGCGCGCCCCTGGTCGCGGCGCTGCTGGCCGGCGACCATGCCGCCGCGCTGGCCGAAACGCGGCGCCTGGTCGCGGCGGGCCTCGCGCCGGAACGCATCGTCACGGAGGGACTCGAAGCCGCCATGGGCCGGCTCGACGACAAGTGCACCGTCGAGCAGTTCAACCTGCTGGAGATCATGCTGGTGGGCCGCGCCGTCTCGGTGGTGGTCCGCGAGCTCTATCCCGATGGACTGCCGCCGGCCCGGGGCAAGGCCACCTTCGTCATCGCCACCCTGGAGGGCGATGTGCACGACCTCGGCAAGAACATCGTGCGCATGGTGCTGATCGGCAAGGGCTACCGCGTCGTCGATCTCGGCCGCGACTGTCCGGTGGAGACCCTGGCCGAGGCGGCGGAGCGGGAGGGAGCGCGGGCGGTGCTGGTCAGCGGCCTGATCAGTCCCATCGTGCCCCAGGTGCGCCGCGTGCGCGCGGCCCTGCGGGCGCGCGGTCTTGGCGGCGTGGCGGTGGTGGCCGGCGGCGCGGCGCTCAAGCAGCTGGCGCCGGCCGACCTCGACGTCGACTACGTCGCCGAGAACGCCTTCGACGGCGCGCGCTACCTCGATGGTCTGGCGGCGGACGGAGCGGCGGCATGAACGGGCTCGAACGCATTTTCGCCGCCGTGGATTTCGCGCCGGCGGATCGGCCGGCCTTCGTGCCCCAGCTGTTCGGTCACGCCGCCGCGACCGGCGGGGTGGCGCTCGCCGATTATCTGCGCGACGGGCGCCTGCTCGCCGAGTGCCAGCTGCGCGAGCGCGAACGCTATGGCGGCGACGCGGTGTTCGCCTTCATGGACTTCGGCGTCGAGACCGAGGCGTTCGGCGCGCGCCTCAAGTATTACGACAGCCAGTACCCGGACGTCGTCGAGTACGCGCTCGCGCCGGGGGACGACCCGGCGCGCCTGCGCCAGCCCGATCCGTCCGGTGCCGGCCGCATGCCGCAGATTCTGCGCGCGATCGAACTGCTGCGCGCGCGGCTCGGCGACGCGGCCTGCGTCGCCGGTGCCGTGGCCGGGCCGATGACCCTGGCAACCCAGCTCTACGGTACCGAGACAGCACTGTTCCTGGCGGTGGACGATCCCGCGCGTTTCGCTGCAGCATTGGACGTCGCCGCCGCTGCCGCGCTGCGCTTCGGCGCCGCCCAGCTGGCGGCGGGTGCCCACGGCATCGTCGTCTTCGATCCGGCGGCCTCGCCCGCCGTGGTCCCGGCCGCCTTCTTCCGCGCCCACCTGCTGTCGCGCCTGGCGCGCCTCCGCGTTGGGCTGCGCGCCGCCGGAGCGCGGCTCTTCTGGCTCAACATCGCCGGCCCGACGGCGGACATCCTGCCGCATTACGCCGAGATCGGCGCCGACATCGCCACCTTCGACTACTACGTGGACCCGGCCACCGCGCGCCGCCAGCTGCCGCGCACCTGCCTCGCCGGCAACCTCAAGTCCCTCGACTTCCTGGTCTCCGCCCCCGCGCGCCTCGCGGCCCAGGCGCGGCAACTGAGCGCCGCCTTCGCCGACCGCGGCGGCTTCATCCTGTCCTCGGGCTGCGAGATTCCGCCCGAAGCCGACCCCGCCGACCTGCTTGCCCTGGCGGAGGCCGCCGGAGCCCGGTGACGCCATGCCGGTCCTGACCCTGATCGTCGCCGGCGAACGCCACGCGCTGGCCTACGAGCCGGGCCGTTCCCTGCGCGACTTCCTCGACGCCACCGACTACCGCGTGCGCTCCGCCTGCCTCGGCCTCGGCGCCTGCGGCCTGTGCCGCGTCCGGCTGCTGGCGGGAGACGGCGGTCCGGTGACCGCCGCCGAGCGCCTCCAGCTCGGCGACGGCATCGCCGACGGGCTGCGGCTGGCCTGCCAATGCCTGCCGACGGGGGACGCGACCGTGGAGCTGCTGCAGCCGGCCGCGTCTTCCGCCTGGCGCTCGCCGCCGCCGGGCCTGTTGCCCGCGGCCGTGCCCTGGCCGGCCGACCGGGCCCCGCCCGCCGGCACCGCCCATCCCCTCGGCGTCGCCGTGGACCTCGGTACCAGCCACCTGACGCTGGCGATCTGCGATCTCGCCACGGGGCGGCCGCTGGCCCTGCGCTTCGGACGCAATCCCCAGGGGCGCCACGGCGCCGACGTGGTGACGCGCCTGCTGGCCGCCGAGGACCCGGCGCTGGCGCGTGAACTCGCGGCGGAGGCGCGCGCGGCGATCGGCGCCGCGCTGGCCGACGCGGCCCGGCGCGAAGGCCTCGACAGCGGACGCATCGGCCGGGTCGTCGTCGTCGGCAACACGGCGATGCTGGCGCTGCTGGCCGGGCGTAACCATGGCCTGCTGCTGCAGCCGGCCCACTGGGGCGAGACGATCGATTGCGCGCCGGTCGACGCCGCCGCCTGGGCGCGCGACTGGGGCATCGCGACCGGCGCCGAGATCGAGGCGGTGGCGCCACTGGCGGGCTTCGTCGGCTCCGACCTGCTCGCCGGGTTCGCGGCCTGCGGCCTGACGGCGGGGGAGGCGCCGGCGCTGCTGGTGGACTTCGGCACCAATTCGGAAATCGCCCTATGGACCGGGGCCGCGCTGTGGGTGACCGCCGCCGCCGGCGGGCCGGCCTTCGAGGCGGGCGCCGGCCGCTGCGGCATGCCGGCGGAGGCGGGCGCCGTGCATCGCGTGGTCTTCGACGCGACGGGCCGGCCGCACAGCGGCATCCTCGGCGGCGACCGGGCGCAAGGCATCTGCGGTTCCGGGCTGGTCGATCTCGTCGCCGGCCTGCGGCGGCAGGGCGTCCTCACCGCCACCGGCCGCTTCGCCGACGGGCGCGCCAGCTACGCCCTGCCGGCGGACGGCCAGGTGCTGGAGCTGGGCTGGCGCGACGTGGATGCCCTGCAGCGGGCCAAGGGGGCCATCGGCGCGGGCATCGCGGTGCTCTGCGCCCAGGCCGGCATCGCCCTCGGCGATTTGCGCCGCGTGGTCGCCGCCGGCATGTTCGGCCGTTATCTCGACGTGGCGAACGCGCGCGCCATCGGATTGTTGCCGGACCTGCCGGACGAGCGCATCGAGCTGGCCGGCAACACGGCGCTGGCCGGCGCGATGGCGCTGCTGTGTTCCGCCGCGGCGGGCGGCGCGGTGAGCCGCGCCCGCGCCGCCGCGCGGTTTGTTAACCTGGCGCGCCTGCCGGAATTCGACGCGGCCTTCCTCGAACACCTCTACCTGCAACCCATGGCGCCGGAACGATGAACGCGGCACGTCCCCAATCTCCCGACCCCGTCGATGCGGTGATCCGCTCGGCCCAGTATCTGGCCGGCATCGTCAGCTACGACGGCCTCTGGCCCCAGCTCGCGCGCCTGGTGTGCCGTTTCTTCGGCGCCGATCTCGCCGCCTTCGCCGCGCGCGACGCGGCTGGCGCGGTCAGCTTCATCCACTGGGAACCCGCCGACGCGCGGCTCGCCGCCGCGCTCCCCGTCGCGACGGCGGTGTTCGAGAGCGGCTTCCTCGCCAGCGAGACGCTGGCGCTGCCCGCGCCGCACGCCGCCGTGCTGCTGCCGCTCGGCCGCGAGCGCCAGCGCACCGGCTACGTGATGCTGGCGGCCCATCGCGGCGAGACGCCGCTTGCGCGCGAACGCCTCGACCTCTACCTGGCGCTGGCCGGGCTGATCGAATCCACCCTCGACCGCATCGCCTCCCAGCACCGCTTCGTCAGCATGGCGGACAACGTGCCCGAACTGTTGTTCCAGCTGGCGGCCGACGCGGCCGGCGGCTGGCGCTTCGCCTACGCGAGCGGCGGCGCGGGCGCGGCGCTCGGGCTGGCGCCGGCCGCCCTGGTCGCCGACGCCGGCCTGCTCTTCGACGGCCTGGACGAGGCCGAGCGCCGCGCGCTGACGGCGGCGCTCGGCGCCTGGGCGGGCGGGGAGCGGTTGCGCCGCGCCCTGCGCTGGCGGGCGGCGGACGGCGGATGGCGCCATCTGCTCATCAACGCGATGGCCGTCACCGGCGAGGAGGGCGGCCCGGCCTGGGACGGCGCGTTGCAGGACATCAGCGAGCAGGTGCGCCTGCAGGAGGAGAGCCGACGCAACCTCGAGCGCCTCAACAAGAGCATGGAGGACGCGATCCAGGCGGTCGCCGCCACCATCGAGCAGCGCGATCCCTACACCGCCGGCCACCAGCGCCGCGTCGCCGAGCTGGCGACGCGCCTGGCGACGGCCCTCGCGCTGCCCGAGGACACGATCCACGGCATCCGCCTGACGGCCTCGATCCACGATATCGGCAAGATCCACGTGCCGGCCGAACTGCTCAGCTACCCGGGCAAGCTGCCGGAAGTCGAGTTCGCGCTGATCCAGCAGCATCCGCGCGTGGGCTACGAGATCCTCCGGAACGTCGACTTCCCCTGGCCGGTGGCCGAGATGGTCTACCAGCATCACGAGCATCTCGACGGCTCGGGCTATCCGCGCGGCCTGGCGGGCGAGCAGATCCTGCTCGGCGCGCGCATCATCACCGTGGCCGACGTGGTCGAGGCGATCGCGCTGCATCGTCCCTACCGGGCCGGCCTCGGCATCGAGGCCGCGCTCGCCGAGATCGAGGCGCACAGCGGCACGCACTACGATCCCGCGGTCGTCGACGCCTGCGTGCGCCTGTTCCGCGCGGAGGGTTTCGGCTTCGCCTGAATCAGCGCGGCAGCGCGTCGCGCTGCCGCAGCGCGAAGGCGTGGATTTCCTCGAAGACCGGATCCTGGGTTTCGCGGCGCAGGCCGGCGAACAGGGCGATGGCGCGCTCGCGGTCGATCGGCTGGTCGCCGTGCAGCAGCGGCACGAAGACGAGGCCGCGCAGCAGGGGCGGCAGGTTCTTGTCCCGCCCGCTGGCGATCAGTTCCGTCGCCAGGGCGACGGCGACGGGATCGGGCTCGGCGCCGATCAGCCGCGGCAGGATGTCGAGGCGGACGATGGCCGCGAGCGCGGCCTCGGCGCCGGCGGGCGTCATTTGGCCTTTTTGGCGGCGGTTTTCCTGGCCGCGGGCTTCTTCTCCACCGTCTCGCCAGCGCCGACTTTTTCGGTCTTCGCGGCGGCCGCTTTCGGCGCCTTGGCCGCGCGCTGTTCGAACTCGAAGCCGACCTTGCCGTCGGCGCCGCGCACGAGGTAGGCGGAGAACTTCTTCTTGGTGCGGTTGGAAACGAAGCCCTTGAGCAGGCTGGTCTTGCCGGTCTCCAGCAGCTTCTGCATCTCGGCCTTGGCGATTTCCTGTTGCAGGATCACCTTGCCGGAGCGGAAATCGCAGGATTTCGCCGCGCCCGTCGATTTCTCGCAGACGTAGGACATGGGCTGCTCGAAGACGCGCGCGCCGCACTTCGGGCAAGCGCCAAGCGGCTCCTGGCCGCTGAAATCGACTTCCTCGCCCGCGGCGTCCTCCTCGTTGCCGAAGTCGAACTTCGGCGCGTGCTCGTCGTCGAGCTTGATGACGGCGGCGAAGGCGCGCCCCATCTTGCTGCGGAAGCCCTGCAGCGGACCGATCTGTCGGTTCCGCAGCAGCTCCTCCATTTCCTCCGGCTCCCACTGGCGGCCGGCGACGACCTTCCACAGCTTGTAGTCGCACTGGTCGCACTTGAAGTGGCGGTAGGTCTCGTGGATCGCGCCGCCGCACTTGGGGCAGGGCGTCTTGAGCGTGCCGAAGTCGGCGTCGGAAAACTCGCCGGTCTTGATGCGCTCGACCATCGCCTGCGTCTGCTCGGTGATGTGGGCCATGAACTCCTCGCGCTTGAGGCGCCCATGCTCCATCTCGCGCAGCTTCCACTCCCAGAGGCCGGTCAGCTCGGGCGAGCGGATTTCATCGACGTCGAGCTGCTCCAGCGCGAACAGCAGGTTGAACGCCTTCGCGGTCGGCTGCAGCTCGCGGCCGTTGCGATGCACGTATTCCTCGGCGATCAGGCCCTCGATGGTGGCGGCGCGCGTCGCCGGCGTGCCGAGGCCGCGCTCGCTCATCGCCTCGCGCAGCGAGTCGTCGTCCACCAGCTTGCCGGCGCCCTCCATCGCCGAGAGCAGCGTCGCTTCGTTGAAGCGTGGCGGCGGCTTGGTGGCGTTGGGCTTGACCTCGACGTCGTTGGCCCAGACCCGTTCGTTCTTCTGCAAGGGCGGCAGGTTCGGGTTCTCCTCGTCCTCGGCGGCGGCCTCCTTGCCATAGACGGCGAGCCAGCCCGGCGTGACCAGCACCTTGCCGACGGTCTTGAAGGGCTCGCCCTCGACGCGGGTGATGCGCGTGGTGACCTGGTATTCGGCGCTCGGGAAGAAGATGGCGAGGAAGCGCTTGACGACGAGGTCGTAGAGCTTCTGTTCCGGCTCGGTGAGGTTCTTCGGCGCCGTGCCGGTGGGGATGATGGCGAAGTGGTCCGAGACCTTGGCGTTGTTGAAAATGCGCTTGGTCGGATGCACCCAGCCGTTGTCCAGCACCGTCGTCGCATGCTTGCCCAGCGGCGATTCGGTCAGCGCGCGCAGCGTGTCCTTGACGGCGCCGACCATGTCCTCGGGCAGGTAGCGGCTGTCGGTACGCGGATAGGTGAGCACCTTGTGGCGCTCATACAGGGCTTGCGCCAGCGCCAGGGTGTTGCGCGCCGAGAAGCCGAAGCGGCCGTTGGCGTCGCGCTGCAGCGAGGTGAGGTCGTAGAGCAGCGGACAGGCCTCGGTCTTGGGCGTCGCCTCCTCGCTGACGTCGCCATGCTTGCCGAGGCATTTCTTGCGCAGGGTCTCGGCCCGGTCGGGGGTCCACAGGCGCTCGGCCTTGGCGTGCTCGTCGTCGGATTTCTTGAACTTCTCGTCGAACCACTTGCCGCGGTAGGTGCCGGCGACGGCCTGGAACTCGGCCTCGACTTCCCAGTAGTCCCTGGGCTGGAAGGCGCGGATGGTCTTTTCGCGCTCGACCAGGATCGCCAGCGTCGGCGTCTGCACGCGGCCGACGGTGGTCTTGTAGAAGCCGCCTTCCTGCGAGTTGAAGGCGGTCATGGCGCGCGTGCCGTTGATGCCGATCAGCCAGTCGGCCTCGGAACGGCAGCGCGCCGCGTCGGCGAGCGGCAGCATCTCCGCGTCGCTGCGCAGGTGGGCGAAGCCGTCGCGGATCGCGGTGGCGGTCATCGACTGCAGCCACAGCCGGCGCACCGGCTTGTCGGTCTTGGCGTGCTGCACGACGTAGCGGAAGATCAGTTCGCCCTCGCGGCCCGCGTCGCAGGCGTTCACCAGGCCGGTGACGTCCTTGCGCTTGATCAGGCGGGTCAATAGGCGCAAGCGTTCAGCGGTCTTGTCGATCGGGTTGAGGGTGAAGCGCGGCGGGATCACCGGCAGGTGGGTGAAGGTCCACTTGCCGCGCTTGACCTCGTATTCCTCGGGCACCGCCAGCTCCAGCAGATGGCCGATGGCGGAGCTGAGCACGTAGTGCTCGCTCTCGAAATAGTCGCCCTCGCGGGTGAAGCCGCCCAAGGCCCTGGCGATGTCCTGGGCGACGGAGGGCTTCTCGGCGATGATTAATTGCTTGCTCATGGGGGCGGCATCATAAGCGCCCTTTTATCCGGCTGGCAAGCAGGCTTAGTTCAGGCGCTGGTAGCGTCCGCCCGGCAACTGGGCGACGCGGCCGTCCAGTTCCAGGGGCAGGAGCCGCGCCAGCAGGGCCTCCGGGGCCAGGCCGCTGCGGGCGGCGAGGGTGTCCAGATCCACCGGGTCGTAACCGATAACAGCGAGGACGGGATCGGCATCTTCCGCAAAACTCGGCACCCCAAGGGTACTTCCTGCCGGGCGCGCCGGCGACACGGTGGTCGCGGGCGCGGCGCCGATGCGCTTTTCCCATTTGAGCTCCTCCAAAATGTCCTGCGCCGACTCGACGAGCTTGGCGCCCTGCTTGATCAGCGCGTGGCAGCCCTTCGACTGGGGCGAGTGGATCGAGCCGGGAATCGCGAACACCTCGCGGCCGGCCTCGGCGGCGAGGCGGGCGGTGATCAGCGAGCCGCTCTGGCGCGCCGCCTCGACCACCAGGCAGCCCTGGGCCAGCCCGGCGATGAGGCGATTGCGGCGCGGGAAGTTGGCTGGCAGCGGCGGCGTGCCGAGGGGAAACTCGCCGAGGATGACGCCGCGCGCCGCGATCTCGCGCGCCAGCGCCTCGTTGCGCGCCGGGTAGATGCGGTCGATGCCCGTGCCGATCACCGCGATCGTGATTCCGTCCGCCGCGAGCGCGCCGCGATGGGCGGCCGCGTCGATGCCGGCGGCGAGTCCGCTGACGACGGCGAGTCCGGCGCCGGCGAGGGCGGCGGCGAAGGCCTCGGCGTTGGCCTCGCCCTGCTTCGTCGCGTTGCGGCTGCCGACGATGGCGAAGCCGGGACGAGCGAGCAGCGCGGCGTCGCCTTTTATATAGAGCAGCACCGGCGGGTCGGCGGCGGAGAGCAGCGCCCGGGGATACTCGGGGTCGGCGAGGGTAAGGATGCGGTTGCCGGGCTGATCGGCCCAGGCCAGGGCGGCCTCGATTTCGGCGCTGCAGTCGTGGGCAAGCAGGCGCTCGGCGAGTCCGCCGCCGAGGCTGCCGCGCAGGGTGGCGGCGGAGGCGGCGAAGACGGCGGCGGGATCGCCGCAGAGCTTCAGCAGCTGGCGCTGGGTCTCGCCGCCGATGCCGGGAACCAGGGTCAGCCGCAGCCAGGCGGCCAGTTCGGCGCGCGCCGACATCGCCGCCGCGCGGCTCTCAGGGCCGGCGCGCGCGGTCGCCCGGCGTCACGGGGCGCGCGGCTTCGAGCACCAAGGCATAGGAGGCGCGCTCGAAGACGCGGAAGACGAACACCAGTCCGTAGCGTTCGTCGGGCAGGGTGTGGCTCTCCTTGCCCTTGTCCGCGTCGAAGCGGTTGGTGACGGTGAGACCGGAACGGTAAAGCGCCAGCACGTGGCCCCGTTCGAGACCGTCGCGCTTGCCGCGCGAGAGCGAGACGATGGAATAGCGCCCGCCCTCGCCGACGCCGCCGTAGAGGGAGAGCACGCGGGCGTTGATGTCCGCCGCCGGCGGATGGGGGATGTAGCTCAGCACTTCGGGGCTGCTGGAGGGAATCAGGTAGTCGCCGCGGCCGATCTCCTGCCTGAGGAGGGTGATTTCGAGGGGCAGCACCTCGCCCGCCTTGCCGGCGGTGCGCGCGTTGCCGAGGTAGATCGCCTCGACGCCCAGGGTTTCGCCGTTCTCGGGATCGAGCAGCGGCTTGCCGGGGCGGTAGAGGTCCCAGAGCTTCACCTTGTCGTCGGCGCCGACCGCGTAGATCATGTCGCCCGGGCCGGTGAATACGCGGTTCTCCTGGGTGGCGACGATGCGCGGGCTGTTCTCGAACGTGCCGTTGTCGATCACCAGCGGCTGGGAGAGGAAGGGCTCGATCGCCTGGGGCGGGATCGCGGGAATCTCCTTGGCCGCCTTTTCGACGCGTACCTGGGGTTCGAGCTTGACCAGCGTGCCGAGCTTCATCCGCGGCTCGGCGCCGCTGCGGTCGAGGATCAGCACCTGACCGGGATAGATGCGGTGCGGGCTCTTGAGCTGCGCGTCGTTCATCTTCCACAGCTCGGGCCAGCGGTAGGGATCCTTGAGGAATTTCGAGGCGATGCCCCAGAGGGTGTCGCCGGGCACGACGATGTGGCGCTCGGGCGCGTCGGACCGCAGCTCGACGGGCGTGGGGGCGGCCGCGCCCTGGGCGAGGGCGGCGGTTGAAAAAGAGAAAAGCAGCGCGAATATAATGCGTCGCATGGGCGGACCTCCGTTGGTTAGCGGATTCTGCCCCCAAATCCCGCAGGCATCAATCGATTAAATCTCTGTAAACGACCGATTTCATGGCTCTGTTGCCCATATTGCGTTACCCCGATCCGCGCCTGCACACCAAGGCCAAGCCGGTCGCCGTGGTCGATGCCGAGATCCGCAAGCTCGCCGCCGACATGGCCGAGACCATGTACGAGGCCCCGGGCATCGGCCTGGCCGCCACCCAGGTGAACGTGCATGTGCGTCTGCTGGTGCTCGACATTTCCGAGGACAAGTCGCAACTGCAGGTCTTCATCAATCCGGAGATCCTCTGGCGCGAGGGCGAACACGAGGGCGAGGAAGGTTGCCTCTCGGTGCCCGGCGTCTACGAGACTGTCAGGCGCAGCGAGCGCGTCAGGGTGCGCGCGCTGAACCTCGACGGCCAGCCCTTCGAACTCGACGCCGACGGCCTGCTGGCGATCTGCCTGCAGCACGAGATCGACCACCTCGACGGCAAGGTCTTCGTCGAATACCTGTCCCGCCTCAAGCTCGGTCGCATCAAGGCCAAGCTGGCCAAGCAGTCGAGAATCACGGTTTAAAGACCCGACCTCCCCCAGCCCCGCCCACGGCCGGCTTTGCACAGCCGGCCGGCTCCAGCGGCGCGGAGCAGTGCTCCGCGAAACCCCGCCTACGCCCTTCGCAGGAGGGGAGACTTTGTTTTTGACTACGGCCGCCGCTGCGTGGCTTAACGCCGGCCTTGCCGGCATTAGCCTTTGCCGCAACTGCGCGACAATGTCGCTTGTTGTCGCTACGCTCGTGTATTACGGGGAGGGATGATTGAAGTGGGGAGCGGGTTGCGCCTGGCGGCGCGTGCCGTTTCGCCTTGTCCCACGGGGATTTCCTTCGGTCGGGCGGCCCGGCGGCGAAACTGCATGGACTGCACCCCGAACTTCCGTCTTACCATCCGCTACGGCGAGGAGAGCGTTTTTTGCTCGACCGCCTTGTAGCGCAGTTGCTTTATCAGCGCCGACTTTTCGGCGGCCCCTTTGTTGGAGTAAAGCGTCATGAGAATCGCCTTCGCCGGAACGCCCGAATTCGCCGCTGTCGCCTTGCGCGCGCTGCTCGCCGCGGGCTTCGAGGTTCCCCTCGTGCTCACCCAGCCCGACCGGCCGGCGGGGCGCGGGCAGAAGCTGGTCGCCAGCCCGGTCAAGCAGGTGGCGCTGGAGCATGGCATCGCCGTGCACCAGCCCGAGAAGCTGCGCGACCCGGCCACCCATGGGCCGCTGATCGAGGCCGCCCCCGAGGTGCTGGTGGTGGCGGCCTACGGCCTGATCCTGCCGCAGGCGGTGCTCGACATCCCGCGGCGTGGCTGCATCAACATCCACGCCTCGCTGCTGCCGCGCTGGCGCGGCGCGGCGCCGATCCAGCGCTGCATCGAGGCGGGCGATGCCGAGACCGGCGTCACCATCATGCGCATGGAGGCCGGCCTCGACACCGGGCCGATGCTGCTGGCCGAGGCGCTGCCGATCGGCGCCGGCGACACGGCGGCGACCTTGCACGACAAGCTCGCGGCCGTGGGCGGCCAGCTGATCGTTGATGCGCTGCGGCGCCTCGACGCGCTGGCGCCCGTGCCCCAGCCCGAGGCGGGCGTCACCTACGCCAGCAAGATCGAGAAGTCCGAGGCGGCCATCGACTGGCGCCGGCCGGCGGCCGAGATCGAGCGCCGCATCCGCGCCTTCGACCCCTTTCCCGGCTGCGCCACCCGACTCGGCGACGCGACGATCAAGCTCTGGCGCGCCGAATCCGCCGAGGGCGCCGGCGCGCCCGGCGCGATTCTCGCCGTCGCGCCGGAGGGCATCACCGTCGCCTGCGGAGATGGCGCGCTCAGGCTCGTCGAGCTGCAGAAGCCCGGCGGCCGCCGTCTCGGCAGCCGCGACTTCCTGCTCGGCTTTCCGCTGGCCGCCGGCCAGCGCTTCAGCCCACCCGGAAATTCCTGAACTGCCAGGGATCGGCGGCGTCGATGTCCTGCGGGAAGAAGCCGGCGCGGTCCCTGAGCGGCGTCCAGTCGCTGTAGACGCCGGCCACCGCGCCGAGATAGGGGCGGCAGCGCGCGATGATCTCGGCGTAGGGCAGTTCCTCGGGGTCCACCACGCCGCGGCGCGGATTCTCGATGGCCCAGGCCACCCCCGCCATGACGCCAGCGGTCACCTGCAGGGCGGTCGCCGAATTGAAGGGCGCCAGGCGGCGCGCCTCCTCGTGCGCGAGGCGCGAGCCGAGCCAGTAGGCGCCCTTCGGATGGCCCATCAGCAGCACGCCGAGCTCGTCCACGCCGCCGACGATCTCGTCGCGCAGGATGCGCTTTTCCGGCTGGACGATCCATTCGCGCCCCGCCAGCTCGTGGATGGACATGACGGCGTCGTCGCAGGGATGGTAGGCGTAATGCACGGTGGGCCGGTATTCCGGCGTCGCGCCGGCGCCGACGGTCAGGTAGTCGGCGAGCGAGATCGCCTCGCCGTGGGTGATGAGGAAGCCGTGGAGCGGGCCGGCGAGCGGCGTCCAGCTGCGCACGCGCGTCGCCGCGCCGGGGCGGTCGAGGTGGATCGCCGCCTCGCAGCCGAAACCGTGGCGGCGGCCGTCGGGCGGGAAATGGCGCTCGTGGCTGCCCCAGCCGAGCTCGGCCGGCTGGCAGCCCTCGCCGACGAAACCATCCACCGACCAGGTATTGACGAACTCGCCGGGGCGCTTGCGCGGCATGGCGGTCTGCCAGTCGCGTTCGGCGATGTGGATCGTCCTGATCGACAGCGCCTGGGCGAGCCTGGCCCAGCCGGCGCGGTCCGTCGGCGCGGCCGCGTCCATGCCGCAGTCGCGCGCGATGTCGAGCAGCGCCTGCTTGACGAAATGGGAGACCCAGCCGGGGTTGGCGCCGTGGGTCAGCACCGCGGTCGGGCCGCCCGGCCTGTGCAGGGCCTTCGCCTGTTCGCGCAGCGCGTAGTTCGAGCGCGCCGAGGGCGTGAGCGCGGCATCGGTGTAGCCGCCGGCCCAGGGCTCGACGCAGGCGTCGAGATAGAGCGCGCCGCGCTCGCGGCAGAACTCGATGAGCGCGACGCTGGCGACATTCACCGCGAGGTTGAGCAGGAAATCGCCCGGGCCGAGCAGGGGGGCGAGCAGGGTCCGGTAGTTGGCGCGCGTCAGCGGCGCGATGCGGTGGTCGAGGCCGTAGGCGGCCGCCTCGTCGGCGCCTTCCGCGTCGGCGGTGAGGATGACGACCTGCTCGGGATGCAGCGTCAGATGGCGGAACAGCAGGGGCAGCACGCCCTGGGCGATGGCGCCGAAGCCGACGACGACGAGCCGGCCGGCGAACGGGACGGGAGGGGTCTGATTTTGCATTGCGTACCGTCAGAAGCGGCGACAGATGACTGCCGCATGATGGGAACAACACACCATCCGTCGCCTGCGCCGACGCGGAAACGCGGGCAGGGACCGAAGCGCGCACGAGCGGGAGGTCCGATATGTACCATAATTCGCGGCCACGATTCCGGCTAACATCCGGCCCTGTTCCGCTGGCCGGACTTCCTTCCATTCTCATGTCATGACCGCCGCATCTCCAGCGCCGCCCGTCCGGCGCGCCCCACCGCTGGCGCGGGCGCTCGCGGCCGCGGCGCGCGCCGTCGCCGCCGTGCTCGGCGGGCGCACCCCCGAGGCGGCGCTGGCGCGGGCCGACGCCGCCGCGCGACCGGCGGCGCTCGATCTCGCCTTCACCGCCCTGCGCGACCACGGCCGCGGCGACTTCCTGCTCGACCGCCTGCTGGCAAGGCCGCTCAAGGACCAGGAGGCGCGCGCCTTGCTGCTGGTCGCGCTGGCTAGGCTCGAACGGCGGCCGGAGGAAGCGCACACGATCGTCGATCAGGCGGTCACCGCCGCCGGCAAGACCTGGAAAAGGCTGACCAACGCCGTGCTGCGCAACTTCTTGCGCCGCCGCGACGAGTTGCTGGCGGCGGCGGATGCCGATGAGGTGGCGCGCTGGCGCCACCCGGCCTGGTGGCTCGACGCCCTGCGGCTGGCCTATCCGGCGCACTGGGAGGAAATCGCCGCCGCGGGCAACAGCCATCCGCCCATGTGCCTGCGCGTCAATCGGTGCCACCGTCCCGCCGGCGCCGACTTTCTGGCCGAGCTGGCGCGGGCCGGCATCGCGGCCCGGACGCTCGACGATACGGCCCTGCTGCTCGACAAGCCCGTGCCGGTCGAGCGCATCCCCGGTTTCCGGGAAGGCCGGGTGTCGGTGCAGGACTGGGGCGCGCAGCATGCCGCCGCGCTGCTCGACGCGCGGGACGGCATGCGCGTGCTCGATGCCTGCGCGGCGCCCGGCGGCAAGAGCGCGCACCTGCTGGAGCGGGCCGACATCGACCTGACCGCGCTGGAAGTCGACGCCGTCCGCGCCGCCCGCATCGGCGAGACCCTCGACCGGCTCGGCCTCGCCGCGACGGTGCGGGTCGCCGATGCGGCGAGGCCGCGCGACTGGTGGGACGGCCGGCCCTTCGAGCGTATCCTCGCCGACGTGCCCTGTTCGGCCTCCGGCGTGGCGCGCCGCCACCCCGACATCAAGTGGCTGCGGCGTTCCGCCGATGTGGCGGGATTCGCACGCGCCCAGGCGGCGATCCTCGACGCCTTGTGGCCGACCCTGGCGCCGGGTGGCAAAATGCTCTACTGCACCTGCTCGGTGTTTCCGGCGGAAAACGGCGAGCAGGTGGGCGCCTTCGTGGCGCGCCACGCCGATGCGCGCCGCCTGCCGACCGGCGGCGCGGCGGACGAGCTGCAGCTGTTGCCGGGGCCGGATCACGACGGGTTCTACTACGCGCTGCTGCGGAAGGAGGAATGAGATTGGAGAGTCCCCAGGCGGCCGCCTGCAATCCGGTGGCCAACAACCAGTGCGCCATCGGCTTCCTGCAGGAGCTCGACCGCGCGCTCTACGACCATCTGCACTGGCAGAACGCCCTCTATCGCGCCCTCGTCAGCGACGGCGCGGCGGACGCCGACGCCAGCGCGGCCGACGGCGAGACGCGCTGCGCCTTCGGCCGCTGGTATCTCGGCCTGTCCGAGGCGACGCGCGCGCGCGACCGCGCGCTGGAGGACATGTGGGCGATGCACCGGCGCATGCACGCCGCCGCGCGCGACCTGCTGGCGATCCATGAGCGCGGCGCGGCGATCCCGGTCGCCACCTTCGACGCCTACGTGGACGTCGCCCAGGACTTCAAGCTCGCCCTGCTCAAGTACCAGCGCCGCATCATCAGCGAGGTATGCACCCTCGATCCGCTCACCGGCGCCGGCAACCGCTACGCGATGGACCTGCGCCTCACCGAGGAATGGGAGCGCACGCGCCGCACCGGCCTGCCCTGCAGCCTGTGCATGCTCGATATCGACCATTTCAAGCACATCAACGACGCTTACGGCCACGCCGCCGGCGACACCGCGCTGCGCGTCATCTCGCGCCATCTCAAGGGCGACGGCCGCGCCTACGACAACCTGTTCCGCTACGGTGGCGAGGAGTTCCTCATCTGCATGCCCAACACCGCGCTGGCGCCGGCGGAGGCCGTGTTCAACCGCCTGCGCGAAGGCCTCGCCGCCCTGCGCATACCGCTCGAAGGCGGCGGCGAGCTGAGCCTCACCGCCTCCTTCGGCGTCGCGCCGCTGCTGCCCGACGAGCCGATCGAGCATTCGGTCGAGCTCGCCGACCACGCGCTGCTGTGCGCCAAGAGCAGCGGCCGCAACCGCGTCTGCGTCTGGGACATGGCGCGGCGGGGCGGCTAGGGACGACATGGGGCGCGAGGCGATGGTGGCGAACATTCTGCGCGGCCTGCGGCTGGCGCTGCTGTGCCTCGCCTGCGGCATCGGCGCGGCGCTGGCCGGCGGCATCGAGCCGCGCCACGCGACCCTGGTGGCGGACGAGCGCGGCCAGGCGCTCAACGCCGAATTCGCCATCGAGCTCGGCCACCGCCTGGAGGACGCCGTCGGCCGCGGCGTGCCGCTGCACTTCCGCTTCGAGTTCGAGCTGACGCGCAAGCGCTGGTACTGGGCGGACGAGCACGTCGCCGGCCGCGTGCTCAACTATCGCCTCAGCTACCACGCGCTGACGCGCCAGTACCGCCTCTCCCTCGGCAGCCTGCACCAGAACCACGACAGCCTCGCCGAGGCGCTGCAGATGCTCGGTCGCATCGCGCGCCTGCACGTCGTGGACCGGACCGACCTGATTCCCGGCGAGACCTACCGCGCCGCCCTGCGCCTCTCCCTCGACCATGCCCAGCTGCCCAAGCCGCTGCAGGTGGATGCCCTCGCCGACAGCGAATGGCGCGTCGAGGCGAAGACGCTGCGCTGGGAATTCGTGCCGCCCGCCGAGAAATGAAGACCCTGCTCGGCGTGTTCGCCTCCCTCGGCGCGGTGCTGGTGCTGCTGCTGGCCTTCGCCAGCGCCGACACGGCGCTGTTCGCCAGCCATACCCCGCTCCTGATCGGCATGAACGCACTCGCCGCCCTGGTGCTGCTGCTGCTGGTGGCCGCGCAGGTGCGCCGGCTGTTCCGCGAATACCGCAAGGGGGTGTTCGGCGCGCGCCTCAAGTCGCGCCTGCTGCTGATGCTGGCGTTGATGGCCGTGCTGCCGGGCGTGCTGCTCTACGCGGTGTCGATGCAGTTCGCCATGAAGAGCATCGATTCCTGGTTCGACGTGCGCGTCGAGGCGGCGCTCGACGGCGGCCTCGACCTTGGTCGCGGCGTGCTCGACGCGATGCAGGACGACCTGCTCGCCAAGGGGCGCGCCATGGCCTACGACATCGCCGACGCGCCGATGGTCGGGCCGGTGCTGCTCAACCGGTTGCGCGAGCAGGCCGGCGTGCATGCCGTCACGCTGCTGACCGCCTCCGGCCAGGTGATCGCCAACAGCAGCGGCGACCTGCAGGGCCTGGTGCCGGCGCTGCCCAGCACCGCCCAGCTGCGCCAGGCGCGGCTCGGCGCGGGCGTGGCGCGCGTCGATGGCGACGCCGCCGCCGGCCTCGCGGTGCGCGCGCTGGTGCCGGTGCGCAGCTACCGCATGGGCGCGGAAATCCACCTGCTGCAGCTCGAACAGCCGGTGCCGACGCCGATCGTGCAGAGCGCCGAGCTGGTCGAGACGGCCCAGCGCGACTACCAGGAGCTGCAGCTCGGCCGCGGCGGCCTCAAGCGCCTGTACACCCTGACGCTGACCTTCGCGCTGCTGCTGTCGTTGTTCGGCGCCGTCGCGCTCGCCTTCTTTCTCGCCGCGCGCCTGGCCAAGCCCCTGCTGATGCTGGCCGAGGGCACGCGCGCCGTCGCCGCCGGCGACCTCAAGCCGCGCGCCGTGCTGGAGACCGACGACGAGCTCGGCGTGCTGACGCGCTCCTTCAACGCGATGACGCTGCAGCTGAACCAGGCGCGCAACGAGCGCGAGGCGGCCCACGCCTATCTCGAAGGCGTGCTGACCAACCTGTCCACCGGCGTGCTGGCCTTCGACGGCGCCTTCCTGCTGCGCGCCGCCAACCGCGGCGCCTGCGCGATCCTCGGCGACGACCTGTGCCAGGCCGTCGGCCGGCCGCTCGCCGACTGGCCCGACCGCGCGGAATTCAAGCAGGCGGTGCAGGAGGCCTTCGCCGAGCGCGGCGAATGGCGGCGCCAGCTCGAACTGGTCAGCCCGCGGGGGGCGCAGCAGGTGCTGCTGCTGCGCGGCTCGACGCTGCCCGCCGGCGGCGGCTACGTCGTGGTGTTCGACGACATCAGCCCGGTGCTCGCCGCCCAGCGCGCCGCCGCCTGGGGCGAGGTGGCACGCCGCCTGGCGCACGAGATCAAGAACCCGCTGACGCCGATCCAGCTTTCCGCCGAGCGCCTGCAGATGAAGCTGGCCGACAAGCTCGACGCCGATGCTGCCGCCATGCTCGGCCGCGCCACGCGCACCATCGTCGACCAGGTCGAGGCGATGAAGAACATGGTCAATGATTTCCGCGACTACGCGCGCCTGCCGCCGCCGCTGCCGGCGCCCCTCGATCTCAACGCGCTGGTCGCCGAGGTGCTCGAACTCTACGAGGAGGGGCCGGTGCGCGTGACGGCGCGGCTCGCTCCCGACCTGCCGCCGGTGCTGGCCGACGCCGACCAGATCCGCCAGGTGCTGCACAACCTGATCAAGAACGCCGGCGAGGCGATGCACGACAAGGCCGGCAATCTCGGCGCTGGCGACACGGTGCTGGTGGCGACGCGCCCGGCCGGCGACATGGCCGAGCTGACGGTGGCCGACGCCGGTCCCGGTTTCCCGCCCGAGATCCTCGCGCGCGCCTTCGAGCCCTACGTCACCACCAAGGCGAAGGGCACCGGCCTCGGCCTCGCCATCGTGCGCAAGATCGTCGACGACCACGGCGGCGCGATCGGGCTGGCCAACCGGCCGGCCGGCGGCGCCGAAGTGAGTGTGCAAATCCCCCTACATCGTCCGCCACGGCAGGACGCCGCGGCGGCATAATGCGTCAAAACAGGTAGCCCCCATGTCACAGATTCTGGTCATCGACGACGAAGTCGGCATCCGCGAACTCCTTTCGGAAATCCTCACCGACGAGGGGCACGACGTCACCACGGCGGAGAACGCCGCCGCCGCGCGCGCGCTGCGCGACGCGGCGCGGCCCGACCTGGTGCTGCTCGACATCTGGATGCCCGACACCGACGGCGTGACGCTGCTCAAGGAATGGGCCGCCGCCGGCCAGCTCACCATGCCGGTGGTGATGATGTCCGGCCACGCCACCATCGACACCGCGGTCGAGGCGACCAAGATCGGCGCCGTCGGCTTCCTCGAAAAGCCGATCGGCATGCAGAAGCTGCTGGCGGCGGTCAAGCAGGCGCTCGAACGCGCGCCGAAGCCCGGCAGCGTGCTCTCGCTCGCCGCCTTCCCGCGCTCGCCGCTGCTCAAGGACCTCAGGAAGCGGCTCGAACAGGTGGCGGCCAGGAGCCGTGTCGTGCTGCTGCGCGCGCCCGCCGCCTCGATCGTCGAGCTCGCCGCGCGCACCCTGCAGCAGCCGGGCAAGGCCTGGATCGACCTCGGCCACGATTCCAACCCGCTCACCCTCGAACTGCTCGCCGAATCGGGCGGCGGCGTGCTGTATTGCGGCGAGCTGGCGCGCCTGACGCGCCTGCAGCAGAAGAACCTCGCCTTCGCGCTGGAGCGCCTCGACCGCCACAACCTGCGGCTGGTGGCGGCGACCACCCACGACGCCGCCCAGCTCGCCGCCCAGGGCTGGGAGGAGGCGCTGCTCGACCGGCTGTTCGACGTCAGCGTCGGCCTGCCGTCCTTCGCCGAGCTGAAGGACGACGTGCCCGATCTCGCCACCCACCTGCTGACCCAGCTGATCGAGGCGGGCGACGTGCCCAACCGCCGCCTCGCCGTCGCCGCGCAGAACGCGCTGCGCCAGCAGTGCTGGCCCGAGGGCTACGCCCAGCTCAAGAGCGTCGTCAAGTCGCTGGCGCTCGCCGCGCTCGACGAGGAGATCGGCGCCGAGGAGGTGCAGCACCTGCTCTCCCCCGGCGCGGCGGCGCTGCCCGAGGTGCCGCCCGGCCTGCTGCCGGAGATGCTCGCCCTGCCGCTGCGCGAGGCGCGCGAGCTGTTCGAGCGCCTCTATTTCGAGCATCACCTCAAGCTGGAGGGCGGCAGCATGACGCGCCTGGCCGACAAGACCGGCCTGGAGCGCACCCATCTCTACCGCAAGCTCAAGGACCTCGGCCTGCGCAACGCCTCGAAGGAACACGAAGAGCAGGCGGGGTCATGAGAATCCTCATTCTCGGCGCCGGCCAGGTCGGCGCCAGCGTGGCCGAGGCGTTGTCGTCCGAGGCCAACGACATCACCATCGTGGACCAGAACCGCGAGGCGCTCGCCGAGCTGGCCGACCGCCTCGACGTGCGCACCCTGGCCGGCAACGCCGCCTATCCGTCGGTGCTGCGCGAAGCCGGCATCGAGGACGCCGACATGCTGGTGGCGGTGACCCAGTCG
>JANJVS010000142.1 GCA_024709955.1 Rhodocyclaceae bacterium | reverse complement strand
CTGCTCCGCCCGCGCCGCCGCCTCTTCCTCCATCTGCCGGCGGATCTCGTCCGCGATCGCGGCGACGGGAGTGCCGTAGGCGAATTTCTTGAGGAAGCCGCCGTCCGTGCCGAGCAGGAACATGCCGGCGGAGTGGTCCATGGCGTAGTTGCCGTCCTCCTTGGGCACCTTCTGGTAGCGCACCTTGAAATTGCTCGCGGCGTGGCTCACCAGCGCGGGCGAGCCGGTCATGCCGATGATGCGCGGGTCGAAGAAGGCCGTGTATTCGCGCAGCACCTTGAGGGTGTCGCGCTCCGGATCCACCGAAACGAAGATCGGGCGCAGGCGCTTGGCGAGCGGGCCGAGCTCCCGCAGCACCGCCGTCATCTCGGTGAGCGTGGTCGGGCAGACGTCGGGGCAGAAGGTGTAGCCGAAGGTCAGCAGCTGGAAGTAGCCACGATGATCCTCGGGCATGGTGGCGCGGCCATTGACGTCCTGCAGCAGGTAGCGCGCCACGATTTCGCGGGATTCGCCGGGGCTCAGGTCGTGCTGGGCGCAGGCGGCCGCCGAGACAAAGAGGGCGGCGAACAGGGCCGCCGCCTGGCGGACGCGCCTCATTGCTTGCGCCCCATCACGTCGGCGAAGGCGGCACGCATCGCCTCACTCGCCTGCTCGATGCGCTCGGCCATGGCGCGCGTGTCGGTACAGGTGCTGCCGTCCTTGCCGAGGGCGAGGAAGCGCTCGGTGGTGGCGTTCTCGAAGGTCTCGCCGACCTCGCGCGTCTTCGGCGCCTCGTAGATGATGCGCTGGCGGATGCGGTCCACCAGCGCCATCTGCTTGCAGGCGAGCGCTTCGCCGTTGAGCAGGCCGAGGGCGCGCACCTCGGCGAGGCCGGGAGAGGCCGCCGCCCCCTGCGCCAGGACCGATGCGGCAGACAGCATGAACAGCAAACAGGCCAGTACTCTTTTCATCGTGCGACTCCGGTGAATGCGACAAACGGTCGCAAGCATAGCGCGTTCCGCGCCGCTCCCGCCTTGACCCCGGTCAGGGCGGGAGCGCACGGACAACGCGGCTGATCTATAATCCGCCCCATCGAGGAGCGCTGCAACGGAACGTTTTTATCCGCGGTTTCCGCCAGGCTCGTTTTTTGAAACGGCGCTCACCTAACCCATTGCCGGGAAAAGGTGAGCACGCGACGGATGCCCTCTCCTTCCCCGGTCATCGTTCAAGGAGCCTGAACATGACTCAAGACTACGTAGTCGCCGACCTGGGCCTGGCCGACTGGGGCCGCAAGGAAATCCGCATCGCCGAGACCGAAATGCCCGGCCTGATGGCGATCCGCGAGGAATACGCCAAGGCGCAGCCGCTCAAGGGCGCGCGCATCACCGGCTCGCTGCACATGACCATCCAGACCGCCGTGCTGATCGAGACGCTCACCGCCCTCGGTGCCGAGGTGCGCTGGGCATCGTGCAACATCTTCTCGACCCAGGACCACGCCGCCGCCGCGATCGCCAAGGACGGCGTCGCCGTGTTCGCCGTCAAGGGCGAGTCGCTGCAGGACTACTGGGACTACACCCACCGCATCTTCGAGTGGCCGGACGGCGGCTACTCCAACATGATCCTCGACGACGGCGGCGACGCCACCCTGCTGCTGCACTTGGGCAGCAAGGCGGAAAAGGACATCTCCGTGCTGAACAATCCCGACAGCGAGGAGGCCACGGTGCTCTACGCCGCGATCAAGACCAAGCTCGCCCAGGACCCGACCTGGTACTCGACGCGCCTGGCCAAGATCAAGGGCGTCACCGAGGAGACCACCACCGGCGTGCATCGCCTCTACCAGATGCACGAGCGCGGCGAGCTGAAGATCCCGGCGATCAACGTCAACGACTCGGTCACCAAGTCGAAGTTCGACAACCTCTACGGCTGCCGCGAATCGCTGGTCGATGGCATCAAGCGCGCCACCGACGTGATGGTCGCCGGCAAGATCGCCGTGGTCTGCGGCTACGGCGACGTCGGCAAGGGCTCGGCCCAGGCGCTGCGCGCCCTCTCCGCCCAGGTGTGGATCACCGAGATCGACCCGATCTGCGCGCTGCAGGCGGCGATGGAAGGCTACCGCGTCGTCACCATGGACTACGCCTGCGACAAGGCCGACATCTTCGTCACCGCCACCGGCAACTACCACGTCATCGACCACCAGCACCTGGTGAAGATGAAGGATCAGGCCATCGTCTGCAACATCGGCCACTTCGATTCCGAGATCAACGTCGCCTCGATCGAGGGATACCAGTGGGAGGAGATCAAGCCGCAGGTGGACCACGTGGTCATGCCCTCGGGCAACCGCATCATCCTGCTTGCCAAGGGCCGCCTGGTGAACCTCGGCTGCGCCACCGGCCACCCGAGCTACGTCATGAGTTCGTCCTTCGCCAACCAGACGATCGCCCAGATCGAGCTGTTCACCCGCACGGCCGACTACCCGGTCGGCGTCTACACCCTGCCCAAGCACCTCGACGAGAAAGTCGCCCGGCTGCAGCTGAAAAAGCTCAACGCCCAGCTCAGCGAACTCACCGATGCCCAGGCAGCGTACATCGGCGTTCCCAAGGAAGGCCCGTACAAGACCGAGCACTATCGCTACTGACCCCCCGGCGCGCCCCGCGGCGGGCGCCCCGGGCCGATCCCGACCTGCGATGAGCATGAACTCCTTCCACGCCCGCCAGGGGCGGCCACGGCCTGCAGCACCGGCCAAAGGCCCGGCCGATCGCCACGGCCTGCTGCGCGTCGACCAGCTGCTGGTGGCACAGGGCCTGGCGCCCTCGCGCACCGCGGCGCGGGCGCTGATCGACGCCGGCCGGGTCAGCCATGACGGCCAGGCGGTCGTCAAGGCTGCGCTCGAACTGCCGCCCGATGCCCGCCTCGCGGTCACCCCCGACGACAGCGACCGCTTCGTCTCGCGCGGTGCGCTGAAGCTCGAAGGCGCCTTGAAGCGCAGCCTGCTCGATGTCCACGGCATCACCTGCCTCGACATCGGCCAATCCACCGGCGGTTTCACCGACTGCCTGCTGCAGGCGGGGGCGGCAAAGGTGATCGGGGTGGAGGTGGGCCACGGCCAGCTCCACCCGCGCCTGCGCAAGGACGGCCGCTGCGTCACGCGCGAAGGCCTCAACGCCCGCCAGCTCACCGCCGCCGACCTCGGCGCGGATTTCCCGCCGCAAGGCTTCGACCTGCTGGTGTGCGACGCCAGCTTCATCTCGCTCGCCCTGCTGCTGCCGCAGTGGCCAGCGCTGCTCGCGCCCGGCGGCCACGTGCTGGCGCTGGTGAAACCGCAATTCGAAGTCGGCCCGCAGGGCCTCGCCAAGGGCGGCATCGTGCGCGATGCGGCGCTCTACGCCGAGGTCGAGGCAAAGCTGGGCGCCGCCGCCCACGCCGCCGGGCTGATCATCCTCGACTGGTTCGATTCACCGATCAGCGGCGGCGACGGCAACCGCGAATTTTTCTTCCATGCCATCCGCACACCGGCTGGCGACACCGATCCGGACACCCCATGAGCACCGAAATCTCGATCGAGTTCTTCCCCCCCCCCGCCCCCGCTGGCGCCGACAAGTTGCGCACCACCTGCGCCCGCCTGGCGGCACTGAAGCCCGCATTCTTTTCGGTCACCTACGGTGCCGGCGGCTCCACCCGCGAGCGCAGCTTCGCCACCGTCCGCGACATCACCGCTGCCGGCTTCGAAGCCGCCCCCCACCTGTCGTGCATCGGCTCCAGCCGCGACAGCATCCGCGCCATCCTGCAGGACTATGCCGATGCCGGCATCGGCCGCATCGTCGCGCTGCGCGGCGACCTGCCCTCGGGCGTACAGGACCCGGGCGAATTCCGCTACGCCAACGAACTGGTCGAATTCATCCGCGCCGAAACCGGCGGCCGCTTCCGCATCGAAGTCGCCGCCTACCCCGAGTGGCATCCGCAGGCGAAAAGCCCAAAAGACGATCTGCTCGCCTTCAAGCGCAAGGTCGCGGCCGGCGCCGACGCAGCGATCACGCAGTACTTCTACAACCTCGACGCCTACCTGCACTTCGTCGATGCGGCGCGCAAGATGGGCATCGACATCCCGATCGTGCCCGGGATCATGCCGGTCGGCAGCTTCAGCAAGCTCGCCCGCTTCTCCGACGCCTGCGGCGCCGAGATCCCGCGCTGGATGCGCAAGACCTTCGAGAGCTACGGCGACGATGCCGAATCGGTGCGCGCGTTTGGTCTCGACGTGGTGACCCGGCTGTGCGAACGCCTGATCGCCGAAGGCGCACCCGGCCTCCACTTCTACAGCATGAACATGGCCGGCCCCACGACCGAGATCTGCCGCCGCCTCGGCCTCGCCGCCTGAACCACCGCCTCCGGACCGGGTTTCCGCAGCGGGCCGGCGCCGTTGCTCAGCGCCGGCTGCCGCCGCCGAACAAGGAGCCGAGCAGGCCGCGCACGATCTGGCGACCGATGCTGCTGCCGATGGTGCGCGTCACCGTCTTCGCCGCGATCTGCACGAGGCCGTCGCGCTGCCCGCCACGCGGCCCGGTCGAGCCGAACAGGATGTCGTTGAGCCCGCCGCCACCCTCGCGGCCCGCCGCCGTTTGCTGCGCGGCGGCGGAGGCCACGGCCAGGACGCGCAGCCGCTCGTAGGCGGACTCGCGGTCCACCGCCCGCTCGTAGTGGCCATGCAGCACCGAACCGGTGATCGCGGCGCCGCGCTCGGCCTCGGTCAGCGGCCCGAGACGGGAGTCGGGCGCGATCACGAAGCAGCGCTCGGTGAGCTGCGGCCGGCCCTTGTCGTCGAGGAAGGAGATCAGCGCCTCGCCCACCCCCAGTTCGGTGATCGCCTGGGCGGCATCGAACGCCGGGTTCGGCCGCATGGTGTCGGCGGCGGTCTTCACCGCCTTCTGGTCGCGCGGCGTGAATGCGCGCAGCGCATGCTGGACGCGGTTGCCGAGCTGGCCGAGGACGGTCTCGGGAATGTCAAGCGGGTTCTGGGTGACGAAATAGACGCCCACCCCCTTGGAACGGATCAGGCGCACGACCTGCTCGATCTTGTCGACCAGCGCCTTGGGCGCGTCGTCGAACAGCAGGTGGGCCTCGTCGAAGAAGAACACCAACTTCGGCTGGTCGGGGTCGCCGACTTCGGGCAGCTGCTCGAACAGCTCGGCGAGCAGCCACAGCAGGAAGGTGGAGTAGAGCTTGGGCGCGTGGTAGAGCTTGTCCGCCGCGAGCACGTTGATGACGCCGCGGCCCTCGGCGTCGGTCTGCATCAGGTCGTTGATGTCGAGCATCGGCTCGCCGAAGAAGACGTCGCCGCCCTGCTCCTCCAGCGCCAGCAGGTTGCGCTGGATGGCGCCGACCGAGGCCGCGGAAACGTTGCCGTACGCGGTGGTGAAGTTTTTTGCATTGTCGCCGACGTACTGCACCATCGCCCGCAGGTCCTTGAGGTCGAGCAGCAGCAGGCCGTTGTCGTCGGCGATCCTGAACACCAGGGTGAGCACGCCGGCCTGGGTGTCGTTGAGGTTGAGCAGGCGCGCGAGCAGCAGCGGCCCCATGTCGGAGATGGTGGCGCGCACCGGATGGCCCTGGGTGCCGAATACGTCCCAGAACACGGTGGTGTTGGCGCGCGGCACGTAGTCGTCGATGCCGATCGCCGCCAGGCGCTGCAGCAGCTTGGGCGAGGCGGTGCCGGCGGCGGCGATGCCGGAGAGGTCGCCCTTGACGTCGGCCATGAACACCGGCACGCCGATCGCGGCGAAGGACTCGGCGAGCTTTTGCAGGGTCACCGTCTTGCCGGTACCGGTGGCGCCGGTGATGAGGCCGTGGCGGTTGGCCAGGCGCGGCAGCAGGTGGAGGTCCTTGAACAGGTCGTTGTCGGGTGCACGCGCGATCAGCATCGGCTCGGCCATCTCATGCTCCTCGGGAATGGGGTCTGGATGGCGGCGAGTTTAGCAGCCAATGGCCGCGGCCTTTGCCGAGCGCGCCCGCTCTTCCGCGGAAGGGGCGGAAAGGGCGCAAGCCGCACCCTTTTGCGGCAGGGGGCGAAGGAGGCGAAGGAGGCGATCCAGGCAGGATCAGAACTTTTCCGGCCGCAGTACCGCGACGTCGTTGATGAACAAGATCATCGCGTAGTCGGCGTAGTAGTGCGCCTGCAGATGTGCCGCAATGGCGGCAGCCGTTTTCTCGTCACACAGGACTTCGACCCGGATATTGCTGCTGCTGTCCCAGGAGGAACTGCGCACGCCCCGACTGCCTTTGCCCCGCACATCGCTGACCGTATAGCCATGAGCGCCCAGAAGTTCGATATCTCGGATCAGCACGCTTTCGAGAACCGCCTCGGTCACGATGGTGAGCAACTTGCGCGTGTGACTGTTCATCTCCTCAACCCCCGGCGAACACGTGGACCTTTGTCGCAAGCGCATGATAAAGCGGAATGCCGGCCAGCACGTTGAACGGAAAGGTTACCCCAAGGGCCGCCGCCAGGGACAGCGTCGGGTTGGCCTCCGGCACCGATATGCGCATCGCTGCAGGCACTGCAATGTAGGAGGCACTCGCCGCGAGGGTGGCGAGCATCGCCGTTCCACCGACCGAAAACCCGAGGACAACGCCGAACACCGTCCCCACCAGCGACGCAAACAGCGGCATACCGACGCCGAAAAGGACGAGGAATGCGCCGTGCCGTCGCAGGCTGCCGAAGTGGGCTGCGGTAATCAGCCCCATTTCCAGCAGGAACAGGGCCAGGATTCCTTTGAACAGGTCGAAGAACAGGGGCGCCAGCGGCATGATGCCTTCCGGACCCGAGGCCCAGCCGATCAGCAGGCCGCCGATCAGCAGGACGATGCCCTTGCCGAGAAAAACCTCGTGCACCACGGCATCGAGCCGGATATCCCGCGAGAGACCGCGGGCGAGGACGATCCCGACCAGGATTGCCGGAATCTCCAGCACCGCCAGCAGCAAGGGCATGTGCGCTTCGAAGGCGATGTCGCGGCTGGCGAACCAGGCCGCCGCCACGGCGTAGGTAGCGACACTCACCGACCCGTAGTGGGCGGCGATGGAAGCCGCATCGGCGCGCTTGAAACGCCCGGCATAGCGCAGCACGGGGTAGGCGATGGCGGGCAGCAGCAGGCCCATCGTCATCACGGCGAGAGTCTGCGGGAGCAGCTCGGCGAGCGACTGGCGGGCAAGCTCGACCCCGCCCTTCATGCCGATCGCAAGCAGCAGGAGCATGCTCACGAGGTCGTATACCGCGCCGGGAAGGCGCAGCTCGGAACGCAGCAAACCGGCCGCGAGGCCGAGCAGGAAGAACAGGATGACCGGGTCCATGGCGCTGCTCAGTGCGATGCCGCCTGCCGGCAGGAGAGCGGCTCCGCCGGCACGCGCGGCCAGTCGAGCACCCCGGTGCGTGGATCGTGATAGCACGGTGCCAGCAGCCGGCCAGGGTGGCGGCATTCCAGCTCTTCCATCTCGGTCTTCACCGCGCCCGCCCGGGTGTCACGGGCGAATACCGGGATGAAATGGCCGGGCACCGGCCCACCGCCATCATCGG
Organism: Rhodocyclaceae bacterium; assembly: GCA_024709955.1. Taxonomy (GTDB): domain Bacteria; phylum Pseudomonadota; class Gammaproteobacteria; order Burkholderiales; family Rhodocyclaceae; genus Sulfuricystis. The sequence goes on along the minus strand of JANJVS010000142.1, from coordinate 1,216 downwards.
CGCGAGCCCGTATCAAGCCCCCGAGCACCTCGGCGCGTGATGGCGCACGCGGCGAAGTTTCCAGGGCATACATCATCCAGATCGCGCTCATGCCGGTGGCCTCGGCGATACGGGCATGGCGGGGGGCATCCGCCGAACCGCCCAGTTCCAGGGCTGCGGGCAGTTCCACCGTGCCGCGCGCATCGACCCATAGACCGAGCAGGCACGCCGGCGTGGCGGCAGGCGCGGTGCGTTGGCGCACCGCCGACAGGAAACCGCCCAGCTCCTGGCACGCGCGCTCCAGATCGGCCGGGCTGCGCACGAGCGCAAAGACGCTTCTGCCTTCCATCAGCACGTCGAGGCCTCCTTGATGACGGTTTTCATGGACCGATCCCCTCTTCTGGCCCGGACTCATCGGCGCAGATGCGGACGCCGTGGGCGCCATCGCGCTCCCGAGCAAAACCGGGCGGATTCTGAAGGCCTCCATGAATCAAATAAAGTCGATTAATATTGAATGAATCCCAATTTTTCTCGAATCGTCCACCTTGAACCTCAAACACTTGCGCTACTTCTGGGCGGTCGCCCATTCGGGCAGTATTGCCGGCGCGGCGAAGCAGCTTCACCTGACGCCGCAGACCATCAGCGCGCAGATCAACCTGTTCGAAGAAGAAGTCGGCACCCCGCTGCTGCGCCCGGCGGGACGCGGCCTGGCGCTCACCGAGGCCGGGCGGGTGGCACTGTCCTACGCCGATGAGATGTTCGCGCTCGGCGACGAGATGCTCTCCTCGTTGCGCACCCACGCCGGCCCCGCGATGCCGACCCTGCGCGTGGGGATCTCCGAGGTGGTACCGAAGTCGCTGACCCTTCGCCTGCTGGCGTCGCTCAAGCGCCTCCCCGAGCGCGTCCGCCTTGTCTGCCGCGAGGCGCCGATCGACTGGTTGCTCGGCGAACTCGCCCTGCACCGGCTCGACATGGTGCTGGCCGACCGCCCGATGCCGACGGCGCTTTCGGTGCGCGGTCACAGCCACAAGCTCGGCGACAGCGCGATCGCCTTCCTCGCCGCGCCGGCCCTGGCGGACCAGGGGGGGGCCTTTCCCGGCTGCCTGAACGGCGCACCGCTGCTGCTTCCCGGCCCGAACGCAGCGGTACGCGGCGAAATCGAGCGCTGGCTGGGGCAGGCGCGGCTGTCTCCGCAGGTGGTGGGGGAATTCGACGACAGCGCCCTGATGAAAGCGTT
>JANJVS010000123.1 GCA_024709955.1 Rhodocyclaceae bacterium | reverse complement strand
GGCCACCGTCCCGCCAGCGCCGACTTTTTCAGGAAACCGGCCATGATCCTCCCGTCATTGCGGAAACTCGATGAACGCATTGAGGCTTCTCTCGACATAACCGATGCCGCCGACGGCACCCGCGCCGGTCGCCGTCGAGGTGATCCAGAATACCTGGCGCGCGACGTCGCCGCTCGGGCCGGCCTCGTTGTAGGTATTCATGGTACAGGTCACCGTCACGGAAAAGCCATCCGGGGCGGTGTCCAGCGGCGCGGGGATGGCCGGGCAGGCGGTCAGCGGCGTGCCGCAGTTCGCCGCCGCTCCGCAGAGCTTTGCCGCCGCCCATTCCAGGCCCATGCGCGCCGCGCGGTAGGCGCGCACGCCCTGCACGTCCTGCGCCGCGGTGAGATGCTGGGTGTTCGAGACGTTGAGCATGAAGGCGCCCAGCGCCGCCAGGATCACCAGCAGGAAGATGGCGGAAGGCAGGGCGAAGCCGCGGCGGGATTTCATGAAGCGTCGTCCGCAAAAGTCGGCGCTGGCGGAACGGTGTGCGTACCACCATCTGGCCCGACTTTCGGCGCAGGCTCATCCGAGCATGGCGAGGGTGAAGCACAGCGGCCGGAGCCAAAAGTCGGCGCTGGCGGGACGGTGTCCAATGGCCGCAACAGGGCCTGCACGCGCGCGCCCGCGCCCTTCGCCAAGGCGGGATTTTCCAGCCACATACGCAAAAAGAATTCCCGCATCTGTTCGGATTGGGCGAGACGGGCACGCAATACGTCCTCGGGGATCGCGCGCACGGCGGAGTGGCGCGCCTCAGACATTCGGATCTTCCCCGCGCGAGATTTTTTCCAGCGCCTCGATGTCGAGCCGATCCCTGGACCGATTGGCGATCCGCTTCATTTCGATCAGGTCGGCGATGGCGGCGATCCTCACCGGCCGGCCGAGCAGCATGCTCTCGACGGCATTGGTCTTCAACCGATCGAACGGCGGCTCGGGGCGCACGAGCACATCCACGACGCCCCCGCCCGCCTGCGTTTCCCGCAGCGAAAAAGCCAGCATGCCCTTTTCCCGGTGCCATTGTTCGATCAGGGCGGAGTTCCGCAGGGAATCCATGGGTACGGGAATGTTGGGTTGCAAGCCGAAGCTCTTGGCGACATCGATGAAGCGGGCGAGATTCGCATCATCCATCGCCAGCACCAGATCGATGTCAAAAGTGGCACGCAGAAAGCCGTGCAACTGGACAGCCAATCCGCCGACCAGTACATAGTCGACATGCGCGTCGGCGAGCGATTGGAGGAGTTCGGCGATTTTCATGGCGTATTGTCCACGTGCACCTGGTGGTAGAGCCGCACGCTCTCGCCGGACTGGGTGATTTCGAGCGAGATGGCGAGGATGCCGTTGCGCGAATTGACGCCCGTGCCGCTGCCCGGCGGCTCGTAGTGCAGGCTGCAGGCGCTGACGTTCTCGGCGAGCAGGGCCGCGGTCGCGCCGCTGGCCATCGCCGCGCAGTCCGCGGGCTGGGCCCAGGCGCCCGCCAGGGTGCGCCGCAGGCGCGACAGGGTACCGGTGCCGCTGCCGCCGGCCGTGCCCACGCCGCTGCAGCGGTAGGCGACCACGTGCTCGCTGCTCGGCACGACCTGGAAGCGATAGAAAGGCGACTCGCTGGGCAGTTGCTTGCGGTTGAACGGGGTGCCCGTGCTCGCATCGACGAAGCTGACGGCCGTGGTTTTGGCGCCGGCATTCTCCGCCAGGCCGGCGATCCTTATGGCGTTGTTCCCCGTGTAGGCATTGCCGCTGGCGCTGCCGTCGTTGAAGACGACGACGATATCGTTCTCCGCCAGCCGGCTCTCCGCTGGCAGGTCGCTATTGAGCCAGAGCATGTCGAAACCGTCATCGACGAGGGTGAAGTCGAGGGGATTGCCGTTGCCAACGCTGTCGGTCACCGCCCGATAGCGGCCGCCGATCTTGGTGGGCATGAATTCGACGCACTGGTCCGCGCTGTCGCCCGGGTTGCGCACGCTGTTGGGCAGGGCCAGATGCACGTCGCGGGCGATCCGCCGCACGGTGGTGTCGGCGACATCGGTGAGCGCCGCCCGCCGCGCGCTATCGACGTAGGCGTCGATCGGCGCCTTCAGGAAGACCGCCACCATGCCGGCGATGACGCCGGTGATGGTGATGGCGATGATCATTTCCACCAGGGTGAAGCCGGCGCGGCGCGGCGGAAAGGACTGGGCGGGCATCATGGCGTATCAGTAATTCGCCCGGTAACCGCCGACCGCATAGCTGCCGCCGCCTGGCGCGGTGGCGGTCACCGTCACCCGGCGCATGGCGGTTCCGCTCACGGTCACGTCCGCCACCGCGACGACGGCGCTGTAGCCGTTCAGCAAGGCGGTGTCCGCCCCGGTGAGCAGGGCGGTACCCTGGATCGTCTCGCCGTCGTAATCGGTCACGTCGTCCCACAGGCTGCGGTTCGCCTCCTGGTTCGGCGCGCCGTCGGGGTCGGCATAGGCCTTCGCCAGCACCTCCTCCAGCACCGCGTCGGCGAAGGCGACGGCCTGCTTGGCGATCATCGGATCGGCGCTCGACCGCACCACCTGGTTCATCACGGCAAGAATGCCGACGACGCCGACGCCGACGATGACGATGAACATGACGAGCTCGACCAGCGTGAGCCCGCGCTCGCGCCCGGCCCGCGTCTCAATGCACATAACCGGTGTCCGCCTCGACGGTGAGATTGGCGCTGCCCGTGATGCCGATGGTCTGCCCCAGGCTGGGGCGCCCCGAGGCATCGAAGCGGAAATCCGCGGGCTCCGCCACATAGCCGGTGCTGGCGGGCGCGCTGGCACGCGCCTGCCCGCCGCTTGCGCCGGTCAGCCAGCCCTGGCCGGCGGGGGGCGCGTCTCCCGGCGCGGCCGACGCACCGCAGGCGGTATCGCCCGCGGCGGCGCGGATGTGCGCCCAGGCGTCTTGGGCCGTGAAATACACGCAGACGGTGCGCCTTTGGGCGACGGCCGATTTCTGCGCCCAGCGCAACAGGGCGAGGCTTTCGTCGCGGAAACCGCGCGACTCGAATGCCCCTTGCTCGGCGAAGCGCGGCACGACCGCGACGGCCATGATGCCGACGATGATCATGGTGACGATCAGCTCGACCATGGTGAAGCCGTGCGCGCGACGAGGAAAAACCCGGCGCCGGCGGGACGGTGCCCGTTTCGGCTTGCGTCCGTTTCCGTCCAGCACATCCATTCCGGCCTCCGCTCTCGACTCCCGGTCACTCACGCGGGATTCTACGCCGCCCCGTCCGACTCAGTGACCGAACAGCACGTCACCGACACGTGCCGCCGGCGGATTCTTGCGGGCGGTGATCTCGGCGATGCTGTAGCGCGGATTGACGCTCTTGATCACGACGCCGGCGAGCGGCTTGCGGTCGCGGCCGAGGGTGTCACCCTCGGGGGTGGCGACGGCGTTGGCGCCTTCCCGCGTCAACAGGAACTCCATGCCCGCCTCCAGGCCGCTGTCGCTGCCGACGTCGAGATGCAGGCGGCGGCCGTTCGCCTGGATCACGCGGGCGGCGAAGGGCAGGCAGGAGACGGTGCTTTCCGCCCAGTCGCCGACCTCCCGCAGCAGCGCGAGATAGTTCGCGCCGAGCCGCGAGGAACGGAAAGCCTGGCTGCCGAGCTGGATGCCGCGCGGCAGGCCGCCGAAATGGACCAGCGGCCGCGAGAAACCGCGCCGTGCCAGCAGTTCGCCGCTGAAGCCGTCGTAGATGAAGACTTCGAGCGCCAGCTGCTGCTCGGGAACGACCAGGGCGCGCGCCGCCTTGCCCATGTCGCGGAAGACGCCGGCGATCACGTATTGGGCGCGCGCGGCGCGCGCCCAATCCACCAGCAGCGGCACGCCGTCGCGGCGCGCCGGCTCCGGCGCGGCCTCGGCGGCGTCGAAGGCCATGCGGTCGGCGGCCGCGGCGGCCAGCAGCCGGCCGTTGCGGTTGAGCAGCTCCGCCAGCTCCTCGGCCGTCATGTGCGGCCAGCCGGTGAATTCGCCGCTGGGAATCTGTTCGGGGTACTGCAGCGGAAAGGCCGCCACCGCCACCTTGCGGCGCGGCATGCCGTTGCAGGCTTGCGGATGGCCCGGATCGTCGAGCCGCACCTCGGCGCTCAGGCGCAGCATGCCCTTGTCCGCGCGTTCGGCGACGATGCGCGCGCCGAGCACGCGGTTGCGGCTGGTCAGCGCGGTGTTTTCCTGCACGCCGAGCGGCGTGCTGACGGTGGTGGAATGCAGCAGGCCGCCGGCCTGCTCGACGGCGGCGGCCATGGCGCGCCGCAGCGCGATCTGGCGCGCGAGGGTGATGTCGTCGTTCTCGACCGCCGCCTCACCCTCGGCGACGATCTCCATGGCAAAAACGGCGGTGCAGAGCACCGCCGCGCAGAAACCGGCCGCCGCGCGGCGCAGGATCAGTCGCCGCCGAGAATGTTGGACCACCATGAGCCGCTCGGCTTGGCGCAACCGGCGCCGCTGCAGACCACGGCCATCGGCGCGCAGTTGGGGCCGACGCAGCCGGTGGCGGTACGTTCGGGCTGCGGGAAGCAGGTGCCGCGCACGATGCAGTCGCGGAAGTCGGGCGGCAGTTCGAGCTCGACCGTCGCCTCGTAGATCCCGTCCTGGCCCGCCGTCATGTCCACCACCTTGGCGCCGCGCATGAAGGCTTCGACATGGGCGCGCACCACGTCGTTCTGGGCGGCGAAGGCGTTGAGCGTGGTGGAGCCGGAGATCTGGAAGCCATACACCTGCTCGGCGAGGTTGCGGAAGGCGTCGAGCTTGGCGGCGCGCATCGCCATCAGGCGCTGCTGGCCGGCGTTGTGCTGACCATAGTGGCCCATGCTGCCGTTGCCGGTGGCGGTGATCTTGATCGGCTGCGGCCGCATCACCACGGGCTGGGCGGGCGCCTGCGGCTGCACGATGACCGTCTGCTGGGGCGTTCCCTGGGCCTGGCCGGCCGCGGGCTGCGGGTTGGCGGACTGCGCTTGCGGCGGCTGCGCCTGCTGGGTCACGGTGGTGCAGGCGGCCAGCGCCAGCGCGGCGGTCGCGAGCACGAGGGCGATGCGCGGCTTGATGTTCATGACTTTCCTTCCTCGCCAGTCAGCGGCGTTACATTCGTGGCACGATGGACGGAAGTTACCTCCGAACCCAGCGTCGACTAACAGGGAAAAGAAAGGCAAATCGCCGCGATATC
>JANJVS010000098.1 GCA_024709955.1 Rhodocyclaceae bacterium | reverse complement strand
GCTGTCCTCCCCCGGCGCCGCGCCCAGCCCCATGGTGCGCGCGTAATCGCCCGCCCCGGTGTCCTCGATCTTGATCACCTCGGCGCCGAGATCGGCGAGATGCAGGGTGCAGACGGGCCCCGGCAGCAGGCGCGTCAGGTCCAGCACGCGCAAGCCGGCGAGGGGGGCGGGGGAGGCAGTGGTCATGCGGTCGTCCAGGCGGGAGATGGAAAGCCCGCAGTGTAGAACACGGCGCCCGCTCACCGTCCCGCCGGCGCCGAGTTTTTCGCCAAGGAATCGCCGCAAATCGCGGAAAAAAACTGTAGCTTCCTACAGCTGCGCGCGCGCCCGCGATGCGCTAGCCTGCGCCACTGCCTTTACCTCGTCCGTCCATGGCCAAGACCATCCGCGTCATCATCCTGCTGCTGATCCTCGCCACCGTCGCCCAGAGCGCCTGGCTGGCGCGCTCGCGCGCCACCTCCTGGGAGAACACCCTCTACGTCGGGCTCTACCCGATCGCGGCCGACGATTCCGCCGCGACGCGGCGCCATGTCGCCGCCTTGAGCCGCGACAGCTTCCAGGCCATCGAAGCCTTCTTCGACGAGGAAGCCAGGCGCCACGGCATCGCCACCTGGCGGCCCGTCTCAGTGGAAGTCGCGCCGCCGCTCGCCGAACGCCCACCCGGCCCAGGCCATGCTCTGGAGCCTGCACATGCGCTGGTGGGCCTGGCGCCACGACCGCATCGCCGGCCCCAAGCCGGCGGTACGGCTGTTCCTGCTCTACCACGACCCGGAACAAACGCCGACGCTCGCCCACTCCACCGGTCTTTCACGCGGCATGCTTGGCCGCGTCAACCTCTTCGCCGGCGAGCGCATGGCCGGCGCCAACCAGGTCGTGCTCGCCCACGAGTTGCTGCACACCCTCGGCGCCACCGACAAATACGACCCGGCCACCAACCAGCCGCGCCACCCCGACGGCTACGCCGACCCCGAGCGCGAACCGCTGCACCCCCAGCTTTACGCCGAACTCATGGCCGGCCGCATTCCGCTCGCCCCGGATCGAGCCGACATCCCGCGCAGCCTTGCCCAAGTCCTCATCGGCGAGGCGACGGCGCGGGAGATCAACTGGATTCGGGAGTAAGGGGATGCCGGTCCATCACCGTCCTGCCAGCGCCGAGTTTCGGGCGGTCGTTTCTGAACCGGCTTTCGTGTTCAGGCTTGCCGGGACTCGCCCCGGCGGGCTTGCATCCGCGATAACGATTCAGAAAACTCGGCGCCGGCGGGACGGTGACCGGGCGCCGCGACACCGCTCAGAAAATCTCCAGCAACTCCACCTCGAACACCAACGTCGCGTTCGGCGGGATCACGCCACCGGCGCCGCGCGCGCCGTAGCCGAGCTGGGGTGGAATCGTGAGCTTGCGCGTGCCGCCGATCTTCATGCCCTGCACGCCCTCGTCCCAGCCGGCGATGACGTGGCGCGCGCCGAGAGGAAATTCGAAGGGCTCGTCGCGGTCCTTGCTCGAATCGAACTTGCTGCCGTCGGTGAGCCAGCCGGTGTAATGCACCGAGACGGTCTGGCCGACGGCGGCGGTGTCGCCCGTGCCTTCGACGAGGTCTTCGATCACGAGTCCGCTGGGGGTGGTGGTGGCTGCCATGTTTGTTTCTCCGTATGAAAAATTCAGAACAGTTTGCGGTGGCGGATGCTGGCCGGCGCGTGGGCGACGAGCACCGAGAGCACGAGGGTGCTCCAGAACAGCGGCTGGCTCATGCCGAAATACCAGACGAGGCCGCCGAGCAGCAGGAGCTTGGCGAGCATGGCCAGGCCATTCACCTGGCGCAGGTAGGTCGGGTCGCTCCAGCGGTCGAGGGCCATGATGCCGAGCCCGCCGGCGACCAGCAGGAAGGCGAAGGCGCTAGCGCCGACCACGTCGGCGGCGCCGAGCAGGAAGGCGCCGATGCCGACGACGCCGCACAGGTGCATGGCGCGCAGCAGGCTGACGACGAGGCGGCGGCCGGCGAAGTCGCGGCGGGAGAACAGCGGCCGGCCGTTCATGGCAGCCGCGCGAGGATGCGCTGGTCGGCGCCGAGCATGCGCCGGTCGATGACGGCGAGGCGGCGCGCGGCGGCGAGGTCGAGGAGCGGCGGCTCGGCGGCCATGCCGCGCGCCTGGTCGCCGAGCAGGACCGGCGCCTGGTAGATCAGCAGTTCGTCGACGCGGCCGGCGGCGAGCAGGGCGCCGTTGAGGCCGGCGCCGCCCTCGACGAGGACTTCGTTGATGCCGCGGCAGCCGAGCTCCATGAGCATGGCGGCGAGATCGACGCGGCCGGCCGCGTCGGGCAACGGCACGACCTCGGCGCCGCGCGCGGCGAGCGCGGCCATCTTGGCGGGATCGCGGCTGGCGCAGAAGATCAGCGCGCCGCCGGCGAGCAGCTTGGCGTCGGGGGAAATGGCCAGCCGGCCATCGACGACGACGGGGCGCGGCTGGCGCGGCGTATCCACCTCGCGCGCGGTGAGGCGCGGGTCGTCGTCGCGCACCGTGCCGCTGCCGGTGAGCACGGCGCAGGAGCGCGCGCGCCAGGCGTGGGCGTCGCGGCGCGCCTCGGGCCCGGTGATCCATTGCGAAACGCCGTTGGCAAGGGCGGTCTTGCCGTCGAGGCTCATGGCGACCTTGAGGCGCAGCCAGGGGCGGCCGCGCGTCATGCGCGAGACGAAGCCGATGTTGAGTTCGCGCGCCTCGCCCTCCAGCAGGCCGCTGGCGACGGCGATGCCGGCGGCGGCGAGCCGGGCGAGGCCCTGGCCGGCGACGAGGGGATTCGGGTCAGTCATGGCGGCGACGACGCGGGCGACGCCGGCCGCGATCAGCGCATCGGCGCAGGGCGGCGTGCGGCCGTGGTGGCTGCAGGGTTCGAGGGTGACGTAGGCGGTGGCGCCGGCGGCCGTCTCGCCCCTGTCGGCGGCGTCGTTGAGCGCATTGATCTCGGCATGCGGCTGGCCGGCCTTTTCGTGCCAGCCCGCGCCGATCTCTTGACCATCCCTGACCAGCACGCAGCCGACGCGCGGATTGGGCGTGGTGGTGAACAGCCCACGCGCGGCGAGCCGCAGGGCGCGCGCCATGAAGGCGTGATCGGCGGCGCTGAAGCTCATCGCGGCGTACCCATGAAAACTCGGCGTTCGCGGGACGGTGGCTAGCCGGGCCTGGGCTTGGCGACGCGCGGGCGCTTGACCTCGCGGATCGCGTCGGAGAATTCGTCCACGTCGGCGAAGTTGCGATAGACGGAGGCGAAGCGGATGTAGGCGACCTTGTCGAGCTTCTTGAGCTCGCGCATGACGAGTTCGCCGATGCGGTCGGAGGGCACCTCGCGCTCGGCGAGCTGCACCAGCTTGTCCTCGATGCGGTCGATGGCGGCCTCGACGCCCTCGGTGGCGACCGGGCGCTTGCGCAGCGCGAGCATCAGGCTGGACTTGAGCTTGTCGCGGTCGTAGTCGACGCGGCTGCCGTTCTTCTTGACGACCAGCGGCAGCTGCAGCTCGACGCGCTCGTAGGTGGTGAAGCGCTTGTCGCAGGCGAGGCAGCGACGCCGCCGGCGGACGGTGTCGCCTTCCTCGTTCTCGCGGGTGTCGACGACCTGGGTGTTGTCCTCGTTGCAGTAAGGACATCTCATGTCCCGGACCTCCGGTCCTGGCCATGTGCCGTCCCGAGGGCATGGCCCCCATCCCCCCGGCCCCCTTCGCGCGGAAGGGGGCGACTTATTACCTCGCCCCGCGGGCGAGCAATGTCGAGGGGGGGAAGATCATCAGCCATAGACCGGATACTTCTTGCACAGCGCCGCCACCTCGCCGCGCACCTTGGCGAGCACCGCCGCGTCGGTCGGCGCGTCGAGCACGTCGGCGATCAGGTTGGCGACCTGCTCGGCCTCGATCTCGGTGAAGCCGCGCGTGGTCATCGCCGGCGTGCCGATGCGGATGCCGCTGGTGACGAAGGGCTTCTGCGGATCGTTCGGAATGGCGTTCTTGTTGACCGTGATATGCGCCTGGCCGAGGGCGGCCTCGGCGTCCTTGCCGGTGATGTTCTTGGCCTGCAGGTCCACGAGGAAGACGTGGCTCTCGGTGCGGCCGGAGACGATGCGCAGGCCGCGCTGCTTGAGCACCTTGGCCATCACCTGGGCGTTCTCGATCACCTGCTCCTGGTAGGCCTTGAACTCGGGGGTCATCGCCTCCTTGAGGGCGGCGGCCTTGGCGGCGATGACGTGCATCAGCGGGCCGCCCTGCAGGCCGGGGAAGATCGCCGAGTTGATCGCCTTCTCGTGCGCGGCCTTCATGAGGATCAGGCCGCCGCGCGGGCCGCGCAGGGTCTTGTGCGTGGTGGTGGTGACGACATCGGCGTGCGGCACCGGATTCGGGTAGAAGCCGGCGGCGACGAGGCCGGCGTAGTGCGCCATGTCCACCATGAAGATCGCGCCGACGTCCTTGGCGATGCGGGCGAAGCATTCGAAGTCGATGCGCAGGGCGTAGGCCGAGGCGCCGGCGATGATCAGCTTGGGCTTGTGCTCGCGGGCGAGGCGCTCGACCTCCTTGTAGTCGATCGCCTCGTTGGCGTCGAGGCCGTAGGGCACGACGTTGAACCACTTGCCGGACATGTTGAGGGCCATGCCGTGGGTCAGGTGGCCGCCGGCGGCGAGGTTCATGCCGAGGATGGTGTCGCCGGGCTTGAGGAAGGCCATGAACACGGCCTGGTTGGCCTGGGAGCCGGAGTTCGGCTGCACGTTGGCGGCCTCGGCGCCGAACAGCTTCTTGGCGCGGTCGATGGCGAGCTGCTCGGCCACGTCCACATGCTCGCAGCCGCCGTAGTAGCGCTTGCCCGGATAGCCTTCCGCGTATTTATTGGTGAGCTGGGAGCCCTGGGCTTCCATGACGGCCCAGGAAACGTAGTTTTCCGAGGCGATCAGCTCGATGTGGTCTTCCTGGCGGCGGTTTTCGTCGGCGATGGCGGCGAACAGCTCGGGATCGGTCTTGGCGAGGGTATTTTGCTTGGAGAACATGGCGGCGGCCCTGCTGTGGGAATGGGAAGCCGAAATTTTATCACGCGGGGCAGCGGCGCCCCGACGCGGTTCACAGCTCGTCGCGGGCGCTGGTCAGGTGGTCGCGCTCGGCCCAGGACAGCAGGGTCCAGCAGCCGTTGGCGGCCAGAATCCAGTTGATGCCGCAATTCGGGATGGCGAAGTCGCGCGGCGCGGTCAGCGGCTGTCCGGTGGCCTGGCGATGCAGGATGTCGAGCACGCCGCCGTGGGTGAACAAGGCGACCGCCGCGCCGGCATGGCGGCGCACGATGGCGTCGATGGTCCCGTGCAGGCGCGCGGCGAGATCGAGCAGGCTTTCGCCGCCCGCCGGAGCGAAGCGCGGATCGCGGGCGTGGTGACGCGCGTAGTCGGCCGGATGGCGCTGCGCCGCCTCTTCGTGGGTCAGGCCCTGGAATGCGCCGTAGTGGCGCTCGCGCAGGCCGGGCGACAGTTGCAGCGGCAGGCGGGCGAGGTGAGCGGTCGCTTCTGCGGTCTGGCGCGCGCGTGCCAGGTCGCTGCTGTAGATCGCGGCGAAGCCCTCGTCCTTGAGGGCGTTGCCGGTGGCGCGCGCCTGGGCGTGGCCCAGGGCCGAGAGCGGAATGTCGATCTGCCCCTGGATGCGCCGGCCGGCGTTCCATTCGGTCTCGCCGTGGCGCACGAAGCAAAGGCGCGTCGGCGCGGCGAAGACGAAGGCGGCGCTCATCGCCGCGGCGCCAGCGGGGATTTCTTGGCCGGGGCGGGTTTCGACTGCTGCAGGGCGCGCCGGTGCATGTAGCCGTCGAAGCCCATTTCGGCATGGCCCCAGGCCCAAGCCTGATCCTTGAGGAAGGCGGCATAGCTGCCGTGGATCTTGCGCCAGTTCGGATTGCGGCCGGCCAGTTCGGCGTAGAGATCCTGCGCGGCCTGGTAGGCGGCGTCCAGCACGGTGCGCGGCAGCGGCATCAGCTGCGTGCCGGTGGCCACCAGATCCTTGAGCGCCGCCGGGTTGCGCGCGTCGTACTGCGCCTGCATGTCGAGATGACTGGCGGCGGCGGCGGTCTCGATGATCGCCTTGTTCTCCGCCGTGAGCGACTCGTAGGCGCGCTGGTTCACGTAGAGGGAAAGCTGGGTGCTGCCCTCCCACCAGCTCGGATAGGCGTAGTACTTGCAGAGCTTGTGCAGGCCGAGCTTGAGGTCGTCGTGGGGCCCGATCCATTCGGCGGCGGCGATCTCGCCGCGTTCGAGCGCCTTGTAGATGTCGCCGCCGGGAAGACTCACCGGCACGCCGCCGATGCGCTGCAGCACCACGCCGCCGAGATGGGCGATGCGCATCTTCTGGCCCTTGATGTCGGCGAGCGAGCGCACCGGCTTGCGGTACCAGCCGCCCATCTGGGCGCCGGTATTGCCGAGGGGGAAATTGACGATGCCGTAGCCCTTGAAGAACTCGCGCAGCAGGGCGAGGCCGTTGCCGTGCCGCATCCAGGCGTTCATCTGGCGCGCATTGAGGCCGAAGGGAACGGCGCAGTCGAGGGCGAAGCTCTCGTCCTTGGCGATGAAGTAATGGGAGGCCGTGTGGGCGCATTCGACGACGCCGCGCTGCACGCCGTCGAGCACGCTGAAGGCCGGCATCAGGTCCTCGGCGGCATGGACCGAGATGTCGATCTTGCCGCCCGACATCTCCTTGACCTCGCGCGCGAAGACGAGGGCGCCGCCATGGGTGATGTCGAGGCTCTTTGGGAAGCTCGACACCAAGCGCCAGCGGATCGCCTGGTTGGCGTGCGCGGCGGGGGCCAGCCCCGTCGCCAGGATGCCGGCCAGGCCGGCGCTGCCGATGAATTTGCGTCTTTCCATGACGGCCATTCTATATGTCGGGTGAACGCCCCCGCCCCGGTATCGATTGCGGCTTTCCACAATACCTAAGTGATGGTCAAGCCTGGGTTTAGCCGTTAACATTGCGGCTGCCCCGACAATACAAGGAACGCGGGCCTGGTTCGAGTAGCGCGATTATCGCGCCCACGCACCCACCTGCGGAGGAGAGAAGTCGATGAATTTCCTGTTGCAATTCTCGCATCTGATCGACGCGACGAGCGAACGCATCGGCCGGGCGACGATCTGGCTGATCCTGATCGTCGTGCTCATCAGCGCCGGCAACGCCGTGTCGCGCTTCGCGTTCAACCTGAGTTCGAACGCGATGCTCGAAATCCAGTGGTACATGTTCTCGGCGATCTTCCTGTTCTGCGCCGCCTACGTGCTGAAAAAGAACGAGCACATCCGCATCGACGTCATCGCCGGGCGGCTGTCGGAGCGCGCGCAGAACTGGATCGACGTCTTCGGCATCCTGGTCTTCCTGCTGCCGATGGCGATCATGATCGCCTGGCTGTCCTGGCCGGTGTTCATGAACGCCTGGCACTCGGGCGAGATGTCCTCCAACCCGGGCGGCCTGATCCGCTGGCCGGTGCGCCTGCTGCTGCCGCTCGGCTTCGCCCTGCTGATCCTGCAGGCGGTGTCCGAGCTCATCAAGCGCGTCGCCTTCCTGGCCGGCGCCGGCCCCAACGTGCTGAAGAAGGAGTCCGGTCCCAGCGCCGAGGAGGAACTCGCCGCCGAAATCAAGAAGCACCAGGTCGCCCCCGAGGTGGCCGACATCGTGCACATGAACCATGAAATGGTCGAGAAGCAGCAAGGGGAGCGCAAATGACCGAATTCCTCATCGCCAACATGGCGCCGATCATCTTCGCCTCGCTGGTGGTCTTCCTGCTGCTCGGCTTCCCGGTGGCCTTCGCCCTCGCCGCCAACGGCATGATCTTCGGCTGGATCGGCATCGAGCTCGGCCTGTTCAACCCGGCCTTCTTCCAGGCCATGCCGGAGCGCATCTTCGGCGGCATCATGAACAACGACACGCTGCTGGCGATCCCCTTCTTCACCTTCATGGGGCTGATCCTCGAACGCTCTGGCATGGCCGAGGACCTGCTCGAAACCATCGGCCAGCTGTTCGGCCCGATCCGCGGCGGCTTGGCGATCGCGGTGATCTTCGTCGGCGCGATGCTCGCCGCCACCACCGGCGTGGTCGCCGCCTCGGTGATCTCGATGGGCCTGATCTCGCTGCCGATCATGCTGCGCTACGGCTACGACCGGCGCCTGGCCTCGGGCGTGATCGCCGCCTCCGGCACGCTGGCGCAGATCATCCCGCCCTCGCTGGTGCTGATCATCATCGCCGACCAGCTCGGCAAGTCGGTCGGCGACATGTACAAGGGCGCCTTCGTGCCCGGCTTCGTGCTAACCGGCCTCTACCTGCTCTACGTGATCGGCATGTCCCTGATCTACCCGAAGTCGGCACCGGCGCTCCCCCCCGAGGCGCGCAGCTTCCGCGAGCCGAGCGGCCGTTCGGGCGCCGCCTCGCTGCTCGCACTGACGCTGGTATCCACCGCCGCCGCGCTGTTCTGGGTCGGCCAGCAGCCGGAGGACAGGGCCACCGACGAACTGATCGTCATCGCCATGTGCATCGGCATGGCGGTGGCCTTCGCCGCCGCCGTGTTCAACCGCGTGACCAAGCTGGGGCTGCTGTCGCGGATGGCCGAGAAGGTCACCTTCGTGCTGATCCCGCCGCTGGCGCTGATCTTCCTCGTGCTCGGCACCATCTTCATCGGCGTCGCCACGCCGACCGAGGGCGGCGCGATGGGCGCCACCGGCGCCTTGGTCATGGCCCTGGCGCGCAAGCGCCTCAACGTCGCGCTGCTCAAGCAGGCGATGGATTCGACGGCCAAGCTCACCACCTTCGTCGTCTTCATCCTGGTCGGCGCGCGCGTCTTCAGTCTCACCTTCTACGGCGTGGACGGCCACCGCTGGGTCGAGCACCTGCTCACCGACCTGCCGGGCGGCGAGGTCGGCTTCCTGATCGTCGTGAACATCCTGGTGTTCCTGCTCGCCTTCTTCCTCGACTTCTTCGAGCTGGCCTTCATCGTGCTGCCGCTGCTGGCGCCGGCGGCGGAGGCGCTGGGCATCGACCTGATCTGGTTCGGCATCCTCATGGCGGTGAACATGCAGACCTCCTTCATGCACCCGCCCTTCGGCTTCGCGCTGTTCTACCTGCGCTCGGTGGCGCCGAGCATGCCCTTCAAGGACCACGTCACCGGCAAGCTGACCGAGCCGGTCACCACCGGCCAGATCTACTGGGGCGCGATCCCCTTCGTCGTCATCCAGATCATCATGGTCGGCCTCGTCATCGCCTTCCCGCAGCTGGTCGGCCACGACAAGCCCGTGGATCTGGAAAACGCGCCGGTCATCGACATCCAGCAGATGCTGCGGGAAGACGCCGCCAAGGATGCGGCGAAAACCGGCGCCGGCGGGACGGTGGAAGACCCGGGCGACGCCCTCACCCGGGCGATCCGCGAGGCGAACAAGCAGCAGTAGGCGGGCGGCGGCCTTGCGCGGTCGCCGCGGCCGCGTCAACGAAAAATCCCCGCCGCGGCGGGGATTTTTCTTGGCGCGGAAAGCGCTTAGCGGATGTGCTGCTGCAGGAAGGAATCCATGCCGAGCTCGGCGACGCCGAACCACTGGTTCTGCGTCTTCTGGTACTTGAGGTACTCGGTGTAGATCTTCTTGAAGGCCGGGTTCTTGGACGACTCGTCGGCGTAGAGATCGACGGCGGCCTTGTAGGCGGCTTCGAGAATCTCGTTGGAGTACTTCTTGAGCTTGACGCCGTTCTGCACCAGGCGCATCAGCGCGGCCGGGTTCTTGTGGTCGTACTCGGCCATCATGGTGACGTTGGCCTCGTAGGCGGCGGCCTCGAAGGCGGCCTGGTATTCCTTCGGCAGCTTGGCCCAGTGATCCTTGTTCACGAAGAAGTGGATGACGGGACCCGGCTCCCACCAGCCCGGGAAGTAGTAATTCTTGGCGACCTTGAAGAAGCCGAGCTTCTCGTCGTCGTAGGGGCCGACCCACTCGGCGGCGTCGATGGTGCCCTTTTCCAGCGCCGGGTAGATGTCGGAGCCGGCGATCTGCTGGGTGACCATGCCGAGCTGGGAGAACACCGCGCCGCCGAGGCCGGCGATGCGCATCTTGACGCCCTTGACGTCGGCCAGGCTGTTCACTTCCTTGCGGAACCAGCCGCCCATCTGCACGCCGGTGTTGCCGCCGGCGAAGGAGAGCACGTTGTAGTTGCTGTAGAACTCGTCGAGCAGCTTCTGGCCGCCGCCGTAGTAGATCCAGGCGTTCATCTGGCGGGCGTTCATGCCGAAGGGCACGGAGGTGCCGAAGCCGAAGGTCTTGTCCTTGCCGACGTAGTAGTAGGAGCAGGTATGGCAGCACTCGACGGTGCCGTTCTGGGTCACGTCCAGCGCCTGCAGGCCGGGGGCGATCTCGCCGGCGGCGAACACCTGCACCTGGAACTTGCCGCCGGTCATTTCATTGAGGCGCTTCGACAGCACATCGGCGCCGCCGTAGATGGTGTCGAGGCTCTTGGGGAAGCTGGAGGTCAGGCGCCACTTGACGGTGGGGGCCGACTGGGCGATGGCCGGGGCCGCGCCGGCGGCCAGGATGCCGGTCAGGCCGGCGTGCTGCAGAAACTTGCGTCGTTCCATACATCGTCTCCTTGGAGTTATTAGATCGTCCCGCGGGCGCGGGACGGTGCCGAAATACTACACGCAAACAATCGGCCAATGACTGCAGCAGCGGCCTTAATTCCCCGCCACCGTCATGCGGTTAACCACAATTGACCCGACCGTGCGCGAACCGCGCGTGACAACGTCGCGGCCGACCGTCTCGATGCCGGCGAACATGTCGCGCAGGTTGCCGGCGATGGTGACCTCATGCACCGGGTAGGCGATCGCGCCGTTTTCCACCCAGTAGCCGGCCGCGCCGCGCGAATAGTCGCCGGTGACGTAGTTGATGCCGTGGCCGAGCACCTCGGTGACCAGCAGGCCGGTGCCGAAGGCCTTGAGCATGGCGGCGAAATCGGCAGGCGCATCCGGGCTCGGCGCCACCAGCAGGTTGTGGCTGCCGCCGGCGTTGCCGGTGGTCGGCATGCCGAGCTTCCTGGCCGTGTAGGTGGACAGGAAATAGCCCTGGAGGATGCCGTCCGCCACCACGGTGCGGTCGCGCGTGGCGACGCCGTCGTCGTCGAAGGGGCTAGAGGCGAGGCCTCTCTTGAGGTGCGGACGCTCCTCGACGCGGAACCACTCGGGGAAGATGCGCTGGCCGAGGGAATCGACCAGGAAGCTCGCCTTGCGGTAAAGGCTGCCGCCGGAAACCGCGTGCACGAAACTGCCCATCAGCATGGCGGCCAGCGGCGCCTCGAACATCACCTTGCACTGGCGCGTCTTGAGCTTCTTGGCGCCGAGGCGCGAGAGGGCGCGGCGCGCGGCGTAGTCGCCGATCGCCTCCGGCGCGGCCAGCTCGGCCGGATCGCGCCAGCCCGAATACCAGTCGTCGCGCTGCATGTCGCGGCCCTTGGCGGCGATCGGCACGCAGCTGATGAAATGCCGCGTGGACGGATAGCCGCCCATGAAGCCGAGGCTGTTGGCCGAAACGAAATGGGCCGCGTGGGCCGAGACCGTCGCGCCCTCGGAATTCTTCACCAGCGGGCTGACGGCGAAGGCGGCCCGTTCGCCGCGGCGCGCGATCTCGATGGCCTCCTCGACCGACAGGTCCCAGGGGTGGTAGAGGTCGAGGTCCATGTCTTCCCGCGCCAGCAGCTCGGGCTCGGGCAGGCCGGCGCAGGGATCCTCGGCGGTGAAGCGGGCGATCGACAGGGCGGCATCCACCGTGGCCTTGAGCGCGGCGATCGAGAAGTCGGAAGTGGAGGCGTGGCCGCGGCGCAGGCCGAGATAGACGCTGACGCCGATGCCCTTGTCGCGGTTGAACTCGATGGTCTCGACCTCGCCCTTGCGGACGGTGACCGACTGGCCGACGCCCTCGGAAACATCGACTTCGCAGGCCGTGGCGCCGCCGCGCTCGGCATGGCGCAGCACGTCGGCGGCAAGCTCGCGCAATTGCGCGGGGGAAAAGGAAAACGCGGACATAGGCAGGGAACGGGAATGGAAGGGACGGAAGCTATAATCTTACCCGTGGAACCCCTCGAAAAACCCAGCAAAAGCGCCCTCAAGCGCGCCATGGACGACCTGCAGGCGCTCGGTGCCGAGCTGGTCGCGCTCTCGACCGACCAGCTGAAAAAGCTCGACCTGCCGGACAATCTGCGCGAAGCCGTGCGCGACGCCCAGCGCTTCACCCAGCACGGGGCGCACCGGCGCCAGCTGCAGTACATCGGCAAGCTGATGCGCAGCCTCGATCCGGAACCGATCCGTGCCGCCATCGACGACATGAAGGGCCTGTCCGCCGCGGCCAACGCGCGCATGCACGCGCTGGAGCGGCTGCGCGCGCGCTTCCTCGAGGACGAGACGGTGATCGGCGAGATCGCCGCGGAACATCCGGGCGCCGACCTCCAGTACCTGCGCCAGCTGCGCCGCAACGCCCTCAAGGAGCAGCAGCTCGGCAAGCCGCCGCGCGCCTTCCGCGAGCTCTACCGCACGCTGCGCGAGTTGCAGTCCGGCGCGGCGGACGCGCCGCCCGAAGAGACCGAAGACCATGACGAATGAACTGATCGTCGGCCTGGTCTCGATCTCCGACCGCGCATCTTCCGGCGTCTATGAAGACCAGGGCCTGCCCGCGCTGCGGGAATGGTTCGGCGCCGCGCTGGCCTCGCCCTGGCGCATGGAGACGCGGCTGATCCCCGACGAGCAGGCGACCATCGAGCAGACCCTGATCGAGCTCTGCGACATCGCCGGCTGCCATCTGGTGCTGACCACCGGCGGCACCGGCCCGGCGCCGCGCGACGTCACGCCCGAGGCGACGCTCGCCGTCGCCGACAAAGTCATGCCCGGCTTCGGCGAACAGATGCGCGCCGTCAGCCTCAAGTACGTGCCCACCGCGATCCTCTCGCGCCAGGTCGGCGTCATCCGCGGCAAGTCGCTGATCCTCAACCTGCCGGGCCAGCCCAAGGCGATCAAGGAAACCCTCGACGGCGTCTTCGCCGCCGTGCCCTACTGCATCGACCTGATCGGCGGCCCCTACGTCGAGACGCGCGAGGAAGTCGTCAAGGCCTTCCGCCCCAAGTCCGCCCAGCGCCCGCCGCAAGCCTGAAAAGTCGGCGCCGGCGGGACGGTGATACGGAGTTCAGTCATGGCAGTTTCGCCGCCGGGCCGCTCCCAAGGCGAAACGGCACGCGCCGAAGGCGCACCCGCTCCGCGCGCCTGATCAATCCTCCCCGTAATATTCGAGCGCAGCTCGCCAGTAGTCTCCCCGCCCGAGAGGGCGAAGGCGGGGTTTCGCGAAGCATTGCTTCGCGCCGCCGGAGCCGGCCGGCTGTGCAAAGCCGGCCGTGGAACGGGCTGGGGGTGGGCGGGTCAGCAAGTCGGCGCCGGCGGAACGGTGCCCCCCTCAGTCGGACAACACTTCGGCCACGCAGCGGCCGACCAGCCAGTCGTCGCCGGCCTCGATGCGCTCGTCCGGATGCAGGCGCCAGCGCCGGCCGTCGATCCGCGCGACGAGCGGGATGCCCTCCTCCCAGTCGCCGGGCGCGAGCAGCACGCGGATCGAGCTGTCGTCCCGCGGCGGGTCGAGCAGCACCAGGGCGGTTTCAAAGCCGCCGGCCGCGGCGGTGACGGCGCGCGGCGTCTTCGACAGGGTTTCGATGCCGACGACGCCCTGCGCCTCGGTTTCGCGCGTGAAGCGGCGCACCGCGCCGACCAGCCAGTTGTCGCCGCCCTCGGGCTGCATGCCGACCAGCGCGCCGACGCGCACCCAGTCGTTGTGGCGCAGCGGCAGCTTGACCCCCATGCCGCCCTGGCTGACGTCCTCCACCAGCCACGACTCGACGTCGTCGAAACCGCCGAGCGTATCGCCGAGGCACTGGTGCAGCGCCGGCAGGCCGCCGACGATGCCGACGCGCGACTTGATGCGGTGGCGCGGGAAAGTGCGCGTCGGCGGCTTGGGCGACCAGCACATCGCCAGGTGGTCGAGCACCGGCAGGACGACGGCGGCGGAATACTGGCCGCCAAGATTGACCTCGGCCGGCAGCGCGCCACTGGCGGCGATGCGCTCGCGCATCCGCTGCACGGCCGCCAGCGCCTGGCCCGGACCGAAGAAGCGCAGACCGGGGGAGAGGTCGGGCAACTTGGCGAGCCGCGTCGGCGGCAGCGGCTTGGCGGCATCGACCCAGTACACGCTTTCCGGCCGCACCTCGGCGCCGAAGACGAAGTGGGGCAGGAAATGGGCGATGAAGCGTTCGGCCAGGCCGATCTCCAGCGGCAGCAGGTTGTCCATCGACGAGGCCTGGAACACCAGCACCTTGAGGTATTCGGCGGCCGGCGTCGTCGCGCCCTCGCCGGGGCCGAAGGGCTGGGCCTCGCGCTCGGCGAGCCTCTCCCTCACCGCGCGCAGATACAGGTCGCCGAGGCGGGTCCACAGGCTGCCGTCGATCGGGCCGTAGCGCAGCCGGAACCAGCGCAGACGCCCGCCGTGGGCGATCAGCAGCCCGGCGAGCAGCGCGCCAAGACGCGGGCGCAGCGCCTCGGCGGCCTTGGCGTCGGCGTCGGCCTCTTCGAGGCAGCGGTCGAGGGCATGGGCGAGCTGGGTCCAGTAGTCCTGGTTGCGCTGCCAGGCCTGCTGCTCCTGCAGGCGCATCTGGCGCGCGCCCGACAGGAAGTCGCGCCCCTGGCGCCGCGCCTGGGGCAGCGAGGCGGCGGCGATTTCGGCGACGCGCTCGAAGCGCGCCGCCGGGGAAAAACCATCGACGCCGGCCAGCGACTCGAACCAGCCCGCCGCCTCGCCGAGGGCGGCCACCGGCTCGTGGGCGGCGATTTCGGCGACGATGCGCCGCGCCTCCTTGGCGTCGGCGAGGGGGTGGTCGGGCTTGGCGGAGAAGAATCCCAGCATGGGTGACCTCGGCCGCGGCGGGTTGCGGGATCAGCGTGCCGTCATGCCGGCGCGCCGAGCCAGTCTTCGAGCAGGGCGACGCCCCAGGCGACGCCGAAGCCGGTGAGGTCGGAGGCGACGGCGCCGAGTCCGCCGCCGCAGCTCGCCGCCGACAGGTCCATGTGGATCCAGGGCGTCTCGCCGACGAAGCGGCCGAGGAAGCGCGCCGCCAGGATATGGTCGGCGTCGCCTTCGAGGGTGCATTGCTTGACGTCGGCGACCTTCGAGTCAAGGGCGGAATCGTAGTCGGCGTCCCGCGGGAAGACGCAGACGCGCTCGCCGCTCGTCTTGCCCGCCGCGACGGCGCGCGCCGCCAGCGCGTCGTCGCTGGCGAACACGCCGGAATAGCGCTGGCCGAGAGCGGCCAGCATGCTGCCGGTGAGGGTGGCGAAGTCGATCATCAGCGCCGGCCTGGCGCGCGCCGCCAGCGCCAGGGTGTCCGCCAGCACCATGCGTCCCTCGGCGTCGGTATGCACGACCTCGATGGTGGTGCCGTCGAGGGCGGCGACGATGTCGCCCTGGGCGTAAGCCGTCGGCGACAGGTGGTTCTTGGCGATGGCGAGCCAGCAGTCGATGGCCACCGGCAGGTTCAGTTCCGCCGCGGCGCAGAGGATGGCGAGGGCGACGGCCGAGCCGTTCATGTCCTCGTGCATGCCGGCCATGTATTTCGCCGGCTTGAGGTTGTGGCCGCCGGTGTCGTAGCAGATGCCCTTGCCCACCAGCGCGAGCGTCCGCGCCGCCTTCTTCTTCGGCCGCCAGGACAGGCGCACGATGGCCGCGCCACCACCCTCCCCGAGCGTGTCGTCGTGGCTGCCCTGGGCCACGGCGCAGAAGGCGCCGGCGCCCATCTTCTTGAGCTTGCGGAAGTCGAACTCCTCGATGGCGAAGCCCTTTTCCCGCGCCAGGGCGCGCAGGCGCTTGCGGTAGGCGAGGGGGTCGAGCCGGTTCGGCGGCAGGGCGGTGAGCTCGCGCGCCAGCAGGTTGGCGCCGGCGAGGATGCGGGCGCGGGAAAAGTCGGCGCCGGCGGGACGGTGGCCGACGACCTGCACCGTCCGCAGGGCGGGCGCCGGCTTCTGCTTCTGCGCCGGCAGCGGCACGCCATTGACCTGCGCGACATAGACGGCATCCTCGACGGCGGCGGCATCGACGCCGAGCGGCACGATGGCGAGCACGGTCGGCGTCTCTTCGAGCAGGGCCGCGATCGCCTTGCGCAGCACGGTGAGGCGCTCGAAGCGCGCGGCCCGCGCATCGACCATCGCCAGCGCGGCGCGCCGGCCGTCGGGCAGGTCGGCGGCGAGCGGCGTCTTCGCCAGCTCCGCCGGCTTCGCATCCTTGCGCTTGAGCAGGGCCTGCCAGAAATCGCGTTCCGGCAGGTCGGCCGGCAGGGCTTTCCCGGCCGGCAACAGGTACAGCAAGTGATCGCCACGGGGGGCGGCGGCGACGGAAATTTTCGGCAATGTGCTCATGGATGCGCCCTTTATAATCGGCCGGATTATGCGCCAATACCTCGACCTGATGCGCCACGTGCTAGAGCACGGGCACGCGAAATCCGACCGCACCGGCACCGGCACGCGCTCGGTGTTCGGCTGGCAGATGCGCTTCGACCTCGCCGCCGGCTTTCCGCTGCTGACCACCAAGAAACTGCACCTGCGCTCGATCATCCACGAGCTGCTGTGGTTCCTCAAGGGCGAGACCAACATCGCCTACCTCAAGGACAACAAGGTCTCGATCTGGGACGAATGGGCCGACGCGAACGGCGATCTCGGCCCGGTCTACGGTCACCAGTGGCGCCACTGGCCCGGCCGCGACGGCCGCGAGATCGACCAGATCGTCCAGCTGATCGACGGCCTGAAGCGGAATCCCGACTCGCGCCGCCACATCGTCACCGCCTGGAACCCGGCCGACGTGGACCGCATGGCGCTGCCGCCCTGCCACGCGCTGTTCCAGTTCTACGTCGCCGACGGCCGCCTGTCCTGCCAGCTCTACCAGCGCAGCGCCGACATCTTCCTCGGCGTGCCCTTCAACATCGCCTCCTACGCGCTGCTGACCCTGATGGTCGCGCAGGTGACCGGACTCAGGCCCGGCGACTTCGTGCATACGCTGGGCGACGCGCACCTCTATGCGAACCATCTCGACCAGGCGCGGCTGCAGCTTTCCCGCGACACGCGCGCGCTGCCGACCATGCGTCTCAACCCGGCGGTCACCGACCTGTTCGCCTTCCGCTTCGAGGACTTCGCGCTGGAAGGCTATGACCCGCATCCCCACATCGCCGCGCCCGTCGCGGTCTAGCACGACGATGAAGGTCCTCGCGGGCGATCTCGGCGGCACCAAGGCTCTTCTTGGCGTCGCCGAGATCGCCGGCGGCCGGCCGCGTTTCGTCCTGACGCACCGTTACGCCAGCGCCGACTTTTCCGGCTGCGACGCGCTGCTCGCGCGCTTCCGCGCCGATGCCGGCGCCGCACTGGCCGGCGTCGTCGGCGCCTGTCTCGCGGTCGCCGGCCCGGTGGCCGACGACGGCCGCCGCGCCGACTTCACCAACCTGCCCTGGCGCGCCGATGCCCGTGCGCTGGAAGGACTGCTGGACATGCCCGTGGCGCTGGCGAACGACTTCGCCGCCGTCGCCGCCGGCATCGCCGCGCTGCCGGAGGATGGCAGCCTGCGACTGCAGGCGGGCGAGCCGCTGGCCGGCGGCGTGCGGCTCGCCATCGGCGCCGGCACCGGCCTCGGCATGGCCGTCATCGTGCCGCGCGGCGACGGCGACTTCGAGATCCTGCCGAGCGAGGGGGGCCACGTCGGCTACGCGCCGGCCAACGCCACCCAGGATGCCTTCGCCGCCTGGCTGCGCGCCGAGCACGGCCGCGCCACCGCCGAACGGGCGATCTCCGGCATGGGCCTGGTCAACCTCTACCGCTTCCTCGCCGCGCGGGAAGCCGCCGACACACCCGACCCGCTGACCGCGGCGGACCCCGGCGCCGCCATCGGCGCGCTGGCCCTCGCCGCTCCGGCCAGCCTCGCGCGCCGCGCGGCGGATGTCTTCATGGCGAGCTACGGCGCCTTCGCCGGCGACATGGCCCTCGCCCTGCTGGCGCGCGGCGGGGTATATCTGGCCGGCGGCGTCACCCAGAAGCTGCTGCCGCTGCTGCGGGACGGCGGCTTCATGACGGCCTTCAACGCCAAGGCCGAACACGCCGCGCTCGCCCGCCGCATGCCCGTTCATGCGGTAACCGCGCCGGAAATCGGCCTGGCGGGCGCGGCCATGCTGGCGCGGCGGATGCCGCCTGCCTGAAAACTGCGACATTGACCAGGGTCAATAAGCTGCAATATCCTCGGCGTATAAGTTAAGCTTGGTCCCAAAAAATCATTCGACCGAGTACATCAACCAAGAGGAGAGCACCATGGCCACTGCAGCGAAATCGGGTGACAAACCGCCCAAACCCAAGACCGCCGCAAAGACCGCCGCGAAGGCGCCGGCGGCGAAGCCCGCCGCCAGCAAGCCGGCCGTGAAGCCGGCGGCGCCCGCCAAACCCGCCGCGACCGCGAAGCCGGCGGCGGCCAAGGCGACCAAGCCCGCGGCCAAGAAGTCCACTGCGGCTGCCCTGTCGCCCGAGCAGCGCCGCTACTACGTCGAGGTTGCCGCCTACTACATCGCCGAGCGCCGCGGCTTCCACGGCGGCGGCGAGCTGGACGACTGGGTCACCGCCGAAGCCGAAATCGACCGTCTGCTGCGCGAGGGCGTGCTCAAACCGTAGATTCCATCCTCCCGCCCGCCAGAGGGAGCCGCGCCCGCGACGCGCGAGCGCAAACAAAAAAACACCGCGGGTATGCACAACAGCATTCGAGGGAGACACCCCATGCAGCAACACGATCTGCCGCTCAACGACCCCAGCAGCGCCCAGGGCCGCTTCGTCAGCCACCTGACGCGCTCCACCTACGCCATCATTCTCGCCGGCGGCCGCGGCAGCCGGCTGATGCAGCTCACCGACTGGCGCTGCAAGCCCGCGGTGCCCTTCGGCGGCAAATTCCGCATCCTCGACTTCGCGCTGTCCAACTGCGTGAACTCGGGCATCCGCCGCATCGGCGTGGCGACGCAATACAAGGCCCAGAGCCTGATCCAGCACCTGCAGCGCGGCTGGAGCTTCCTCGACGGCCGCTTCGACGAATTCATCGATCTGCTGCCCGCCCAGCAGCAGATCGGCGAGGACTGGTACCAGGGCACCGCCGACGCGGTGTTCCAGAACCTCGACATGCTGCGCCGCCAGGAGCCGAAGTACGTGCTGATCCTCTCCGGCGACCATATCTACAAGATGGACTACGGCCGCATGCTGGCGCAGCACGCCCAGACCGAGGCCGATCTGACGGTGGCCTGCATGGACGTGCCGCTCGCCGACGCGCGCGGCTTCGGCGTCATGGGCGTGGACGACGGCAACCGCATCACCAGCTTCGTCGAGAAGCCCAAGGACCCGCCCTGCATTCCCGGCCGGCCCGACCGGGCGCTCGCCAACATGGGCGTCTATGTCTTCAACGCCGCCTTCCTCTTCGAACAGCTGATCCGCGACGCCGACGATCCGCACTCCGACCACGATTTCGGCAAGAACGTCATCCCCCACATCCTCGGCCGCTACCGCGCCTACGCCCACAGTTTCGCCGACAGTTGCGTCGGCATGACCGAGAGCGGCATTCCCTACTGGCGCGACGTCGGCACCGTGGATGCCTACTGGGAGGCCAACATCGAGCTCACCAAGGTCTCGCCCGAACTCAACATGTACGACGAGGACTGGCCGATCTGGACCCACCAGGAACAACTGCCGCCCGCCAAGTTCGTCTTCGACGACGACGAACGGCGCGGCGCCGCCATCGACTCGCTGGTCTCGGGCGGCGACATCGTCAGCGGCGCCACGGTGCGTCGCTCGTTGCTGTTCTCGCGCGTCTTCATCCACAGCTGGGCGGAGGTCGAGGACTCGGTGATCCTGCCCAAGGCCGAGATCGGCCGCGGCGCGAAGATCCGCCGCG
Organism: Rhodocyclaceae bacterium; assembly: GCA_024709955.1. Classification (GTDB taxonomy): domain Bacteria; phylum Pseudomonadota; class Gammaproteobacteria; order Burkholderiales; family Rhodocyclaceae; genus Sulfuricystis. The sequence goes on along the minus strand of JANJVS010000098.1, from coordinate 17,702 downwards.
CGGTGATCGACAAGAACTGCAAGGTGCCGGAGAACATGCGCATCGGTTACGATCTGGAGGAGGACCGCAAGCGCTTCCACGTCACCGAAAACGGCATCACCCTGGTGACGCCGGAAATGCTCGGCCAGCGCATCCACCACATCCGCTGAGCGGCCGGATCCGGCGATCATGGCTGCGCCGCGCCTCGACCTGGTCTTCCTCTGGCACATGCACCAGCCGGACTATCGCGACCGCGCGAGCGGCGAGTTCGCCATGCCGTGGACCTACCTGCACGCGCTGAAGGACTACACCGACATGGCGGCGCACCTGGAGCGCCATCCGCGCGTCCGCGCCGTGGTGAACTTCGTGCCCGTGCTGCTCGACCAGATCGAGGACTACATCGACCAGTTCGCCACCGGGAACTTCCGCGATCCGTTGCTGCGCCTGCTCGCCGCCCCCGACCTGGAGCGGCTCGCCGCCGCCGAGCGGCGCCTGCTGCTTGAAGCCTGCTTCCGCTGCCATCAGCCGACCATGCTGGCGCCGTTTCCGCGCTACCAGCGCCTGTTCGAGCTCCACGAGCTGCTGGCGCGCGAGGGGGAAAGCGCCCTCGCCTATCTCTCCGGCGCCTACTTCGCCGATCTCGTCACCTGGTACCACATCGCCTGGACCGGCGAGACCGAGCGCCGCCGCGAACCGCTGCTGGCCGAGCTGATGGCCAAGGGCGAAGGCTACGATCTCGCCGACCGCCGCGCGTTGCTGGCGCTGATCGGCAAGACGCTGGCCGGCCTGGTGCCGCGCTACCGCGCCCTGCAGGAACGCGGCCAGATCGAACTTTCGGCGACGCCGGCGAGCCATCCGCTGGCGCCGCTGCTGCTCGACTTCCGGGCCGCGCGCGAAAGCCTGCCCGAGGCGCCGCTGCCGCTCGCCATGCGCTACCCCGGCGGCCGCGAGCGCGTGCGCCGCCACATCGACGCGGCGCGGGAAAGCCACGCGCGGCGCTTCGGCGGCGCGCCGCACGGCTTCTGGCCCGCCGAGGGCGCCCTCTCGGCGGACTTCGCCCACCTGCTCGCCACCGCCGGCTGCCGCTGGGCGGCGAGCGGCGAGAGCGTGCTGAACCACAGCCTCGGCGAGGCGCCCGCGGGGAGCGCCTATCGCCCCTGGCAGCTGCCCGAGGCCCCCGGCCTCGCGCTGTTCTTCCGCGACGACCGGCTGTCCGACCAGATCGGCTTCGAATATTCGAAATGGCATGGCCGCGACGCCGCCGCCCATTTCATCGCCCAGCTCGAAGCCATCGCCGCGGCGGCGCCGGATGAGACCCCGCCGGTGGTCAGCATCGTCCTCGACGGCGAAAACGCCTGGGAGTACTACCCCTACAACGGCTACTACTTCTTCGAGGACCTCTACAGCCTGCTCGAAGAACATCCGACCATCCGCACCCGCACCTACGCCGAGGTGCTCGCCGACGCGCCGCCGGCGGCCCACCTGCCCCACCTGACGGCCGGCAGCTGGGTGTATGGCACGCTCTCCACCTGGATCGGCGACGCCGCGAAAAACCACGCCTGGGACCTGCTCTGCGCCGCCAAGCAGAGCTACGACCAGGTGATCGCCAGCGGCCGCCTCGCGGCCGCCGAAGCCGCGCGGGCCGAGGCCCAGCTCGCCGTCTGCGAAAGCTCGGACTGGTTCTGGTGGTTCGGCGACTACAACCCGGCGCAGGCGGTGGCAAGCTTCGACCGCCTCTACCGCCACAACCTCGCCAATCTCTACCGCTGCCTGCGCCTGGCGCCGCCCGCCCAGCTCGACGTGCCGATCTCGTCCGGACGCAAGGACGGCGCCGCCGTCGCCGCCGGCGGCACGATGCGCCGCGCCACGCCATCCTAGGGGCCGCCAGGCATCCCGCGTAGAATCGAATCCATAATCCCCGGAAGAAAGCCTCCCCATGGCCGGCACCCTGTTCCAGCTCGAAATCAATCCCAAGCTGCCCGCCCGCCTCGCGCGTCTGGACGACCTCGCCAACAACCTCTGGTACAGCTGGGACCGCCCGACGCGCACCCTGTTCGCCCGCCTCGGCCAGAAGCTCTGGGGCGCCGTCGGCCACAGCCCGAAGGCCTTCCTCAAGCGCGTCGACCAGCACCGCCTCGACGAGGCCGCCGACGATCCCGTCTTCCTCGGCGCCCTGGCGCGCGTGCTGTCGGCCTACGACACCTACCACAGCGGCCCGGGGCGCGAGCACGGCCCGCACCTGCCGGAAGGCGGGCTGATCGCCTACTTCTGCGCCGAATTCGGCTTCCACGAGAGCCTGCCGATCTATTCCGGCGGCCTCGGCATCCTCGCCGGCGACCACTGCAAGACGGCGAGCGACCTCAACCTGCCCTTCATCGGCATCGGCCTGCTCTACCGCCAGGGCTATTTCCTGCAGACCATCGACGGCGAGGGCCGCCAGCACGCGCTCTACAACGACGCCGATTTCGACGACCTGCCGGTGGTGCCGGTGCTGCGCCCCGACGGCGGCGAGCTCAAGGTCGCCGTGCGCCTGCCGGGCCGCGAAGTGCGCGTCAAGGTCTGGTCCACCCGCGTCGGCCACGTCACGCTCTACCTGCTCGACACCGACCTGGAGGAAAACTCCATCCACGACCGCGACATCGCCCACCAGCTCTACGGCGGCGACCGCGTCACGCGCATCGAGCAGGAGATCGTGCTCGGCATGGGTGGCGTGCGCGCGCTGGCGGAGATGGGCCTGCAGCCGACGGTCTGGCACATCAACGAGGGCCACGCCGCGTTCCAGATCCTCGAACGCGTGCGCGACCTGATCAAGGCCGGCCTCGACTTCTCCAGCGCCTTCGAGGCCGTCGCCAGCAACACGGTGTTCACCACCCACACGCCCGTCCCCGCCGGCCACGACCAGTTCGCCGAGGACATGATCCGGCGCTACTTCGAGGAATGCTGCCACGACATGGGCTGCGACATCGGCGGCCTGCTCGCCCTCGGCCGCATCGACCACCAGCACGAATTCAACATGACGGCGCTGGCGATCCGCGGCTCGCGCTTCCACAATGGCGTGTCGCGCATCCACGGCGGCGTCTCGGCGCAGATCTGCGCCAGCCTCTGGCCGCAGGTCGAGCCGCAGGAAAACCCGATGGGCTACGTCACCAACGGCGTGCACGTGCCCACCTTCCTCTCCGACCTCTGGTACGACACCTTCGACCGGGTGCTCGGTCCCGCCTGGCACCAGCGCCTCACCGACGCCCAGTGCTGGGCCGAGATCCACGCGATCCCCGACCACACCTTCTGGAGCGTGCGCCAGTCGATCAAGGCGCAGATGCTGCATCTGGTGCGCCACCGCGTCACCCAGCAGCACTTGCGCAACCAGAGTTCGCAATCGCACATCGACCGCCTGCTGCGCCTCGCCGATCCCGAGAATCCCAACGTGCTGACCATCGGCTTCGCGCGCCGCTTCGCCACCTACAAGCGCGCCACGCTGCTGTTCCGCGACCTCGACCGGCTGCGGCGCATCATCTGCGATCCCGAGCGGCCGGTGCTGTTCATCTTCGCCGGCAAGGCGCATCCGGCCGACCAGCCGGGGCAGGAATTCATCCGCCGCATCCACGAGGTGGCGCAGCTGCCCGAGTTCGAGGGCCACTTCCTGCTGGTCGAGGGCTACGACCTGCGCCTGGCGCGCCGCCTCGTCTCCGGCGTCGACGTCTGGCTCAACAACCCGATCTATCCGCTCGAAGCCTCGGGCACCTCGGGCATGAAGGCGGCGATCAACGGCGTCATCAACCTGTCGGTGCTCGACGGCTGGTGGGGCGAGGGCTACCAGCAGGACGACGACGGCGCCAACGGCTGGGCGATCAAGCCGGCGTCGAGCATCCACGACGAGGCGCGGCGCGACCAGGAGGAGGGCCGCTCGCTGTACGAGATCCTGCAGGACAAGGTGATCCCGCTCTACTACGCGCGCGGCCCGATGGGCTACGCGCCGGGCTGGGTACGCAAGGCGAAGCGCTCGATCGCCACCATCACGCCGCGCTTCAACTCCCAGCGCATGGTCGGCGAATACGTGACGAAGTTCTACGTCCCGGCCGACCGCCAGTGGCGCAAGAAGAGCGCCGACGGCCACGCCGCGGCGCGCCGCCTCGCCGCCTGGAAGGACAAGGTGCGCCTGGCCTGGCCGCGCGTCACCCTGCGCCGCATCGACAACCCGCGCAAGCGCATCGCCTTTGGCGAAAGCCTGCGCATCGAGATCGCCGTGCATCTCGACGGCCTCGCCCCCGAGGACATCGCGGTCGAGATGCTGATGGGCCGGCCGAGCGCCAACGCCAAGTCGAAGCCGCCGCACCGGCTGTTCCTCGAATACGCCGGCGCCCTCGGCGAGGGCGAGGGCCTGTTCGCCATCGACCTGACGCCGGACGTCTGCGGCAAGCTCGACTACCGCATCCGCGCCTATCCCCACCACGACCTGCTGACCCATCCCTTCGAGATGGGCATGATGCTCTGGCTATAAACAAATACGCCCCCACGCCCGCAGCGACGACGACGCCATGACACCGATCCTCCACTCCCCCGCCTGGAAGCACGCCGAGCGCCACGCCCACGGCCTGCGCGACCACCACCTGCGCGACATGTTCGCCGCCGACCCGGCGCGCTTCCAGCGCCTGTCGCTGCGCTGGAACGACTGGCTGCTCGACCTTTCCAAGCAGCGCGTCCTGCCCGAGACCCTGCCGCTGCTCGCCGGCCTGTGGGACGCCGCCGACGTGCCGGGCTGGATCGCGAAAATGCGCGCCGGCGAGCCGATCAACCACACCGAGGGCCGCGCCGTGTTGCACGTCGCGCTGCGCCATGCCGGCGGCCCGGTGACCGTGGATGGCCGGGACGTCATGCCCGCCGTGCGCGCCGTGCTGGCCAGGATGCGCGACTTCTGCGACGCGATCCACTCCGGCAAGTGGCGCGGCGCCACCGGCGAGCCGATCACCGACGTGGTGAACATCGGCATCGGCGGCTCCGACCTCGGCCCGCGCATGGCCACCCAGGCCCTCGCCGCCCACCGCGTGCCGCACCTGCGCGTGCATTACGTCGCCAACCTCGACGGCGCCGACCTCGCCACCACCCTCGCCGGCCTGGCGCCGCGCACCACGCTGTTCGTCATCGCCAGCAAGACCTTCACCACCCAGGAGACGATGCAGAACGCCGGCTCGGCGCGCGCCTGGCTGACGGCGGCCCTCGGCGACGCGGCGGTGGCGCGCCATTTCGTCGCCGTGTCCACCGCCCTCGACAAGGTGGCCGCCTTCGGCATCGACCCGGACAACGCCTTCGCCTTCTGGGACTGGGTCGGCGGCCGCTTCTCGCTCTGGTCGGCGATCGGCCTGCCGCTGGCGCTGGCGATCGGCTTCGACAATTTCGAGCGACTGCTGGCCGGCGCGCGCGCCATGGACGAGCACTTCTTCGCCGCGCCGCCGCTGGAGAACCTGCCGGCCCTGCTGGCGCTGATCGAACTGTGGAACGCCGACTTCCTCGGCCTGCAATCGCGCGCCGTGCTGCCCTACAGCCAGTCCCTCGCCCTGCTGCCGCGCTACCTGCAGCAGCTCGAAATGGAAAGCCTCGGCAAGCAGATCGACCGGGACGGCAAGCTGGTCGGCTGCCCGACCCTGCCGATCCTCTGGGGCGAGCCGGGCACCAACGGCCAGCACGCCTTCTACCAGCTGCTGCACCAGGGCGGCCGCGCGCTCTCCTGCGAGTTCATCGCCTGCCGCGAACCGGACTTCCCCATCGCCGGCCACCACGAGAAGCTGCTCGCCAACTGCTTCGCCCAGAGCGCGGCGCTGATGCAGGGCAAGACCGAGGCGGAGGCGCTCGCCGAGCTCCAGGCCACCGTCCCGCCGGCGCCGAGTTTTTTGGCGCCCTACAAGATCTTCCCCGGCAACCAGCCCTCGACAACACTGCTGCTGCCGCGCCTCGATCCCCACAACCTCGGCGCGCTGGTCGCGCTCTACGAGCACAAGGTATTCACCCTCGGCGTGCTCTGGCACCTCGACGCCTTCGACCAGTGGGGCGTCGAATACGGCAAGCAGATCGCCGGTTCGCTGCTGCCGATGATCGAGGGCAGGACGCCCGTCGCCGGCATCGACGGCTCGACCGCCGGCTTGATCGCGGCTTGCGGCAATTCATCGCACAGGTAAGATGGCCTCCGTTTGTGTTTTCAACCGGAACGGAGTCCAAACCATGAAAGCAACTTCATTCTCCCTGCTCGCCGCCCTGGCTGTCGCAGCAAACGTCGCGCAAGCCCAGACTTTCGATACCACGACCGGCCATCTGACGTTACCCACCGTGTCAGTGGATGGACAAACCTTCACCAACGTGGTCGTGAAAATCCAGGCGATGACTGTCGTTTCCGTCGGCAACTCTGGGACTGGCACCGGAACGGAAACCGGCTCAGACGACTCGAACGATGCCAATCCACTGTGCGTCAGAGGGGCTTCTGTCAGCGTTCTCTCTGGAGGCACATGGTATCCGGCCAGGGTTCTCGATGGTCCGGACAGCATGAACACCTGCCTGGTTTCCTATGACGGTTACGGCTCGAATTGGGACGAGTGGGTGAGTGCCGCCAGAATGCGTGCCGCCTCGGACTCCACCGGATCCTCTGGATCGAATGGGAACACTTCCGGCGACCAGACCCAGCTGCGCCTTGCCACCTATAACTGCTACACATACGACTACGGTCAGATCAACTACACATATACCGACATGGTGATTGCGGCCGGTAACTCCTACGCAGTGGGGAACGCAAGCGGCAACTACACTCTGTCCGCCAACGGTTCCATGAGCTTCACCGGCACACTGAGCAATGCCTCCGGCTATTACTCGATCAAGAGCACCGGGAAAGCGCAGATCGATCTGACCTTTCCAAACACCAGTCAACCCATGATGAGCTGTGTCCAGGCGACCTGACGTGGCTCACCCATTCACGGGATGAACATCCTCTTCGCCACCTCCGAGATCGCGCCCTGGGTCAAGACCGGCGGGCTCGGCGACGTCGCCGGCGCGCTGCCCGCCGCGCTGCGCCAGGCCGGCGCGGAGGTGCGCGTGCTGGTGCCGCGCTACCCGGCGCTCGCCGCCGCCTTTCCCGCCGCGCGCCGCATCGCCCACCTGCCCTGGATGGGCGGCCACCTGCCCGGCGCCGACATTCTCGAAGCCGAGGGACCCGACGGCACGCCGCTGTGGCTGCTCCACTGCCCCGCGCTGTTCGACCGCGCCGGCAATCCCTATCTCGGTCCCGAGGGCCACGACTGGCTCGACAACCACCTGCGCTTCGGCCTGCTCTCCCGCGTCGCCGCGCGCCTGGCGAGCGAGGCCAGCCCGCTGGCCTGGCGCCCCGACATCCTGCATTGCCACGACTGGCAGACCGGGCTCGCCCCCTACTACCTGCGCTTCCACGAGATCGGCGTCGCCGCCAGCGTGCTGACCATCCACAACCTGGCCTTCCAGGGCGTGTTCCCCGCCGCGCTGCTCGGCGAGGTCGCGCTGACGGCGGACGACTGGCACATCGACGGCGTCGAATACTACGGCCACCTCTCCTTCCTCAAGGCCGGCCTGCGCCATGCCGACGCGCTCACCACCGTCAGCCCGACCTACGCGCGCGAGATCCAGACCCTGGCCGAGGGCATGGGCCTGCACGGCCTGCTGCAAAGCCGCGCCGCCGACCTTACCGGCATCCTCAACGGCATCGACACCCAAGTGTGGAACCCCGCCGCCGACCCCCACATCGCGGCGCGCTACGACCGCGACCATCTCGACGCCAAGGCGGCAAACCAGGCCGCGCTGCGGCGCGAGTGCGGCCTCGCCGCGCGCGACGACCGCCCGCTGTTCGGCGTCGTCAGCCGCCTCACCCACCAGAAGGGCCTCGACCTCGTCGCCGCGATCGGCGACGCGCTCGTCGCGCTGCCGGCCCAACTGGTCGTGCTCGGCAGCGGCGAGAAGCCTCTCGAAGCGGCCTTCCGCGAGCTGGCCACGCGCCACCCGGGCGACGTCGCCGTCACCATCGGCTACGACGAGGCGCTGGCGCACCGTATCGAGGCCGGCGCCGACATTTTCCTGATGCCCTCGCGCTTCGAGCCCTGCGGCCTCAACCAGATGTACAGCCTGGCCTACGGCACGCCGCCGCTGGTGCGCGCCACCGGCGGCCTCGCCGACACCGTGGTGAATTACTCCGAGGCCGGCCTCGCCGACGGCAGCGCCAACGGCTTCGTCTGCGCCGCCGCCGACGCCGATGCCGTGCTCGACACCGCGCGCTGGGCCGCCGGCCTCTGGCGCGACGCGGGCCGCTGGCGCAAACTGCAGCAAAACGCGATGGCCGCCGACCACGGCTGGTCCGGTTCGGCGCAGCGCTATCTCGACCTCTACCGGAGGCTGCGGCCGCAATGAAACCGACCCTGATCCTGATCGCCGCCGTGGCGCGGAACGGCGTCATCGGCAACGCCAACGCGCTGCCCTGGCACCTGCCCGAAGACCTGCGCCACTTCAAGGAACTCACCACCGGCCACGCGGTGATCATGGGGCGCAAGACCTGGGAATCGCTGCCCGAGCGCTTCCGCCCGCTGCCCGGCCGCCGCAACCTCGTCGTCACCCGCAATCCCGCCTTCGCCGCGCCCGGCGCGGCGCTCGCCCCGTCGCTGGAAGACGCGCTCACAAAAGTCGGCGCCGGCGAGACGGTGTTCGTCATCGGCGGCGCCGAGCTCTACGCCCACGCCCTGCCGCTGGCCGACCGCCTGGAACTCACCGAGATCGAGGCCGAATTCGCCGGCGACGCCTTCTTCCCGCGCCGCGACCCGGCCGCCTGGCACGAGACGGCGCGCTCGCGGCGCCATTCCGCCGCCGGCCTCGACTTCGCCTTCGTCAGCTACCAGCGCGTCGCGCCGCCCTGAGAAGAAGCCTGCAAGGCCGGAGGGCTTCTGCTAAATTTTGGATTGCCCGATCATCCGGAGGGGGAAATAAAGTGGCGAGCCGACTGTCGATCCATGCCTGCATCCTTTGGCTGTGCGCCTGCGCGCTGCCGCTCCACGCGGCCACGCCGATGCTCGATGGCGGCGCCGACCATTCCCTCTTCCTGTCCGGCGACGGCAGTGTCCTCGCCGTCGGTTCCGACGCCTCCGGCCAGCTCGGCCAGGGCCGCACCCTGAGCACCGAAACCCCCGTCGCCACGCGGCTGTCGGCGGTCCAGCGCGTCGCCTCGGGGTCGACCCACAACCTCGCCCTCAAGACCGACGGCACGGTCTGGGCCTGGGGCGGCAACCTCGAAGGCCAGCTCGGCGACGGCAGCACCATCTCGCGCTCCCTGCCCCAGCAGGTGGCCGGCCTCGCCGGCGTCGCCGCCATCGCCGCCGGCGAATACCACAGCCTCGCCGCCCTGCAGGACGGCAGCGTGCGCGCCTGGGGCAACAACCGCGACGGCCAGCTCGGCGACGGCGGCAACGCCTCGCGTCAGACGCCGACCGCCGTGTCCGGCCTGACCGGCGTCACCGCCGTCGCCGCCGGCCACGACCACAGCCTGGCGCTCAAGAGCGACGGCACGGTCTGGGCCTGGGGCGGCAACTACTGGGGCCAGCTCGGCAACGAGACGGACACGGACTCCAACGTGCCGGTGCAGGTCAGGCTCAATGACGGCACGCCGCTGGCGAACATCGTCGCCATCGCCGCCGGCCACTCCTTCAGCGTCGCCATCGACCGCGACGGCAACGTGCTGATCTGGGGCTACCTCTACTACGACGAGACCGCCGACGCCACCGAATGGGTCTACTCGGCCTGGTACAAGACCGACGTGCCGCTCGCGCAGGCCGTCGCCGCCGGCAACGACCATGTGCTGGTGCTCGACCGCGACGGCTACCTCTGGGCCTGGGGCGGCAACTACTACGGCCAGATCGGCAACGGCACCGACAGCTACGACGACACGGTGACCTCGATCACCGCCTACCCGGTCAGCAATCTCGCCGCGGTGCGGGCCATCGCCGCCGGCCAGAACCACAGCCTCGCGGTGAAGAGCGACGGCACGGTCTGGCGCTGGGGCTTCTCCCGCTACGCGCCGGACATCGATCCGGAATACCCCTACCGCTTCTACTCCCTGCCGCACCAGGTGAGCGTCGACAACGGCGGCGCGGTGTCGGCCGGCGCGAGCCACAGCCTCGCGCTGCTCGCCGACGGCACGGTCCGGGCCTGGGGCGACAACGCCGACGGCCAGCTCGGCGACGGCGCGCTGATGGTGAACTCGGTGGCCGCCGCCGTCGCCGGCCTTGCCGGCGTCAAGCAGGTCGCCGCCGGCAACTACCACGGCCTCGCGCTCCTCGCCGACAACACGGTCAAGGCCTGGGGCGCGGGCCGCGACGGCCAGCTCGGCAACGGGCGGCGCATCGACGTCTCCAGCCCGGTAAGCGTGAACGGCCTGACCAACGTCCAGCGCATCGCCGCCGCCGGCATGCACAGCCTGGCGATCAAGACCGACGGCACGGTCTGGGCCTGGGGCAACAACTACTACGGCCAGCTCGGCAACGGCGCCTACGAGGACAAGACCGAGCCGGTGCAGGTGTATGCCAAGGTCGGCGAGACCGTGCGGCCGCTCACCAACATCGTCGCCGTCTGCGGCGGCGACTGGCACAGCGCGGCCGTGGACAGCAGCGGCACGGTCTGGCACTGGGGCTACAGCTACTACGACTACGACGATCCCTATTCCTACTACGCGCGCGCGGTGCCCACCGGGCGCATCCCGGCGGCGCAGGACGTGGCCTGCGGCGCCGAATTCACGCTGGCGCTGGCGCGCGCGGGCACGGTCTGGGCCTGGGGCAACAACTACTTCGGCCAGCTCGGCGACGGCACCGACATCGACAGCTATCCGGCCGGCACCAGCTACAGCCTGCAGTCCGGCAGCCTCGACGGCGTCGTCGCCATCGCCGCCGGTTACTATCACAGCATCGCCCTCAAGGGCGACGGCACGGTCTGGCGTTGGGGCTACAGCTACTACGACGCGCCGACGGAAACCGACTACTACGCGCCGGAGCCGGTGCGGGTGACCGAGCTCAGCCAGATCGCCGCCATCGGCGCCGGCGACTGGCACAGCCTGGCCCTGCGCACCGACGGCACGGTGCTCGGCTGGGGCTTCAACTACGCCGGCCAGCTCGCCGACGGCACCTACGAGGAATTCCGCAGCATCCCGCAGCTCGCCGTGAATAGCACGGTGAACGGCCTGCTCGACCTGGACACCACGGTCGCCAACAACGTCGCCTGCCCGGTGGTGGTGCAGGCCGAGAAGTCCGGCAGCGTCGATGCGGTAACCGCCGGCTTCCGCCTCTACGTCGGCGAACAGACCAACTGCACGAGCCTGCGCAAGCGTGCCGGAGGCGGCTACCAGGTCTTCGTCGCCGCGCTCCACCCGACCCAGGGCATGTTCCTGCTCAAGGGCGTCGAGAACGGCGCGAGCCTGCCGGCGCCGACCTGGACGCAATATCTCGGCGGCCCGCTGCCGGTGTTCGCCGCCAACGCCGGCGCCGGCGGCCTCGACGAGCACGTGCAGGCAACCCTGATCGACGGCGTCGACACGCGCCAGCTCGCCGGCTTCGACGTCTATGTCGGCTACGGCACCAGCGAGGCCGACATGCTCCAGAACCAGCGGTACAAGCGCATCTTCACCCTCGGCGCCGACGGCCGTCCGGTTGCACAGAAATGACGCGCCCTCCGGGAGTCCCGCCGATGACCATCCTCCGCCGCAAGCTGCTCGCCGCCGCCCTCGCCGGCTTTCCCCTCGTCGCCGGCGCCGTGCCCTCCGGCGAGATCGTCGCCATCCAGGGCAGCGGCGAATACCGCGTCAGCGCGGCGGCCAACTGGACGCCGGCCAAGCTCAAGCAGGCCCTCGAAGGCGGCAGCTTCCTGCGCACCGCCGACGCCAGCACCTTCAGCCTGCTGCTCGCCGACATGACCCAGATCAAGCTCGGCCCGAACAGCATGTTCCAGGTCAAGGAGGTCGCCGCCCCGCCCGGCCAGATGGCCACCAACCTCAACCTGCAGAAGGGCAAGGCCTGGACCCAGGCCAAGGGCGTCGGCGCCCTCGCCGGCAAGGGCACGACGGGCCTGAGCGTCAACACGCCCTCCGCCGCCGCCGCGATCCACGGCACCGACTGGGTGATCGAGGTGGACGACGCCGGCCGCACCACGCTGACCGTGCTCACCGGCGAGATCGTGCTCGCCAACGCCCAGGGCAGCGTCACCGTGCGTCGCCAGGAACAAGCCGTCGCCGAGATCGGCAAGGCGCCGGAAAAACGCCTGCTGCTCGACGCGCAAGACCGCGTGCAGTGGCTCGCCACCTACCGCCCCGACTGGAACCGCTATCCCGAGCTCGCCGACCGGCCGGCCTTGCGCCAGGCCATCGCCACCCAGGACTTCGCCGCCGCGAACGCACGCCTGACGGACCTCGCCGCGCCGCCGCGGGCCATGGTCGGCGCCGAGCTCGCGCTGCTCGCCGGCGATATCGCCAAGGCCGCCGCCCTGCTGGAACGCGCGCCCGCCGATGCGCGCCTGCCGGTGCTCAAGGCGCGCGTCGAACTCTATCGCGGCCGCTTCGCCGCCGCGCGCGATGCGTTGTCGGAACATCTGACTAAGAACCCGCAGGACCGCGAGGCCTGGCTGATGCTCGGCGAGGTCGAGCGCCTCGACGGCCAGGTCCAGCCGGCCCGCGCCGCCTACGCCCGCGCCGCCGCGCTGCCGGGCGCCGACGGCCAGCCCCAGCTCGGCCTCGGCAAGGTAGAGGCGGAGCGCGAGGACATCCCGCCCGCCCGCCAGTGGCTGACGCAGGCGACGGCGGCCGGCGCGCCGGCGCGCGGCGAACTCGGCCAGCTCGAAACCCTCGCCGACGACCTCGCCGCCGCGCGCGCCCATCTCGACGCGCGCCTCGCCGAGGCGCCCGACGACGTCGCGGCCCTCGCCGGCCTCGGCCTGCTCGAACTCAAGAGCGGCAATCCGGAGGCCGCGCTGGAAACCCTCGCGCGCGCCCAGGCCGTCGAGCCGCGCCACGCCCGCGCCGCCATGCTCGCCGGCATCGCCTACTACCAGCAGGGCCGCGTCGATGCGGCACAAACCACGCTGCAGCGCGCGGCGGACCTCGACCCGCGCGACCCGCTGCCCCACCTGTTCCTCGCCCAGATCGCCCGCGACCGCTTCGAGGCCGGCGCCGCCCTCGACGCCGCGCGCAACGCCGCGCGGCTGATGCCCAACCTCAAGTCGCTCAACCAGCTCGCCAACGACCAGAAGGGCGGCGCCAACGTCGGCAGCGCGCTGGCCTTCTTCGGCCTCGAAAGCTGGGCGCTCAGCCTCGCCCAGCAGGCCTACTATCCCTACTGGGCCGGCAGCTCTCTCTTTCTCGCCGACCGCTACCACGGCGAGTTCGCGCGCAATTCCGAGCTGATGGCCGGCTTCCTCGCCGACCCGACGGTGTTCGGCGCCGACCCGAAGGCCTCGCCCCTGGTCGCCAAGCCGGGGCACTACCAGTCCCTCGGCCTGCGCATGGCCAGAAACGGCGACTCGCGCGCCGTCGAGCCCTCGTTCACCGCTAACGGCCTGTCCACGTCCGGCCGCCCCTTCGCCTATTTCGTCGAGGGCATCCGCACCGATCTCGCGCCGCGCGACTATCCCTTCGACGCGACGGCCGACACGCTGAGCTTCGGCCTCGGCGGCAAGCCCAGCTCCGAGCTCGCACTGTTCGCCTACGGCAGCGCCTTCCGCAGCGACGGCCGCGACCTGCCGCTGCCGAACGCCATCACGGCCACGAAGATCGCCGGCGAGGACAGCCGCCTCGATCTCGGCGGCAGCTACCGCATCGGCCCCGAGGCGCTGCTGCGCCTCAAGATCGGCGGCAACGACGGCCAGACACGCCAGCGCGAGCGCTCGACCTTCACCACCCTGAGCCGCATCCACGACCAGCGCGGCGAGGACGCCCAGCTCGCCTACGTCGCGCGCGTCGCGCCGGCGCTGGAGATCGCCGCCGGCCTGGAAACCTGGCGCAGCCGCGACGAGGAGACCACGCGCTTCCGCTTCTTCGACAAGGTCGAGCCCGCCGAGGGCCACGGCAACCTGGCCTACCTGGCCGCGCGCTGGGGCCGCCCCGGCGCCCTGCAGGTGGATGGCGGGCTCTACTACCAGCGCCACGCGCAGGACCGCGAGGACCTGACTTCCTTCGAGCACTACCGCTACGCCGACGACCATCTCTACCCGCGCCTCGGCGCGGTCGTGCCGCTCGCCGAGGGCGCGCGCCTGCGCGCCGCCTACCAGGCCTGGCGCCGCCCGGCCGCCTTCAACACGCTGTCCCCCGTCGCCACGGCGGGCATCGCGCTCGCCGACCAGTTCGTGCTGCCCGGCGGCGAGCAGAAGCACCTGCGCCTGCAGGCGGAATGGGAGCTGACGCCGCGCCACTTCCTGATGGGCTTCGCCGAGGCCATGCGCGTGGACAACATCGCCCACAACGCCTTCGACGGCGCGGAGAACCAGCGCCAGAACCTCGCGCGCCTCGACCGCCTGCGCCAGAGCGAGCGCGCCCTCAACCTTGCCGGCCTCGAAGCCCTCGAAGACCGGCCGGTGTTCGTCAAGGGCCGCGTCGAACAGCTCGGCATTTCCTGGAACGGCCTGCTGCGCGCGGACCTCGCCGCCCAGGCCGGCGCGATCCTCGCCCGCGGCGAGAACACCAGCGACTGGTTCTCGGGCCTCGACCTGCCCTACCTGCCGCGCCGCCGCGCCGGTGCCGGCCTGACCTGGACCGTCGCGCCGGCCTGGCGCGTGCAGGCCCAGGCCGTCTGGCGCGGCGAGCGCTACGCCGACGAGGCCAACAGCAACGCGATCCGCGCCGGCTGGGACGGCACCCTCAAGGCCACCTGGATGTCGCCGGCGCGCCACCTGCACGTCGAGGGCTTCGCCGCCAACCTCGGCCGCAAGGACCTCGATCCCTTCCTCGGCCTGGCGCTGGTCTGGAGACTATGAGAAACGCGCCGGGCCGTCCCAAGCGTTTCCGCCCCCCCTGGGGGGAGAGCGCGGCGCAGCGGCGATTACGGGGGGGGAACTAAACCTCTGATCGCGAAAGCCCTTGGCATCGTCCAGGTCGCGCTGCGGCGCCTGCTGCGCCCGGCCTTCGTGCGCAACGGCCTGGCGCCGCTTTTTTCCGCCTGGCTGCTGCTCTGGCTGGTTTCCGCCCAGACCTGGTGGCAGGATCTCGGCCGCCTCGAATTCGACGCCCTGACCGTCGCCACCGCGCCACGCGCCCAGCAGCTGCCGATCATCATCGTCGGCATCGACGACCTCTCGATGCAGCAGCTCGAAACGCGCTGGCCCTGGCCGATGGAGGTGCATGCGCGGCTGGTGGACCAGCTCGCCGCGGCCGGCGCCGCCGTGATCATGTTCGACGTGGTGTTCGACCGCGACGACGCGGCGCAGACCGCGCCCAAGTTCGCGGCGGCGCTGGCGCGCTCCGGCAACGTCGTCCTCGCGGCTTCCACCGCGTACCAGGAAACCCGCTTCGGCTCCTTCTGGCTGCGCAGCGATCCGATCGAGCCGCTCGCCAAGACGGCCGCCGTCGTCGGCCTCGCCAACGTCGAGCTCGACCCCGACCAGGTGCCGCGCCGCATTCCCGAGCACGACAACTCCCTGTGGCGCGAGGTGATCCGCGTGCTCGCGCGCGCGGTGCCCGACATCGGCGCCGACCTTTCCGCCGTGCCCAAGCGGCGCATCCGCTATCTCGGCCCGGACCAGACCTTCACCCACGTGCCCTACTTCCAGGCCCTCGACCCGGCGGCCAACTTCGCCCCGGGCGCCTTCGAGGGCGCCCTCGTCCTCGTCGGCCGCACCACCACCGCCGCCTCCGACGTCGGCTTCGCCCAGCAGGACATGTTCATCACGCCCTTCACGCGCTTCACCCAGCGCCTGATGCCCGGCGTCGAGATCCACGCCAACCTCATCGAGGGCGCGCTCACCGGCAAGTACATCGACGAGGCGCCGCCGAGCTGGCGCTGGAGCCTGGTCGCGCTCTGCAGCCTGCTCGCCCTCGCCGCCAGCGTGCGCTTCAATCCGCTGTGGAGCACGCTGGGCCTCGTCGCCGTCGTCGGCGCCGTCGCCGGCGGCGTCTGGGCCGCCTTCGACCGCCAGCAGCTCTGGCTCGCCGGCCACCCGGCCATCGCCGCCGCCGTGCTCGTCTATCTCTGGCAGGGCCTCGCCGGCCTGCTGCGCGAGCGCGCCCAGCGCCAGGCGATCCGCAACACCTTCGCCCTCTACGTGCCCGAGGGCGTCGTCAGCCAGCTCGTCGCCCACCCCGAGAAGATCTCCCTCGGCGGCGAGCAGCGCGAACTCACCCTGCTGTTCTCCGACCTCGCCGGCTTCACCACCGCCGCCGAGGCGCTGGAGCCGCAGGAAGTCGCCACTCTGCTCAACGAGTACTTCAAGGACATGAGCGAGGTGATCTTCCGCCACCGCGGCACCATCGACAAGTTCATCGGCGACGCGATCATGGCCTTCTGGAACGCGCCGGTGGACGACCCCGAGCACGCCGCCCACGGCCTGCTCGCCGCGCGCGACATGCTGGCGGCCCTCGACGGCGTGAATGCCCGGCTCAAGGAACGCGGCCTGCCGCCGGTGGACATGCGCATCGGCGTGCATACCGGCCCCGCCGTGGTCGGCAACCTCGGTTCGCCGACGCGCTTCAACTACACGGCGCTCGGCGACAGCGTGAACCTCGCCTCGCGGCTCGAAGGCGTGAACAAGTATTACGGCACGCGCCTGCTGGTTTCCGGCGACACGGTCGCCAAGCTCGGCGACCATGCCGCCGCAATCGACTTGCGCCCCGCCGACCGCGTGCGCGTCAAGGGCAAGAGCGAGGCGGTCGACCTCTATACCCTCTGCCTGCACCCCGAGTTGCGCGAGCGCCAGGCGGCAGCCTACGCCGCCTACCGGCGCGGCGAGTGGCAAGCCGCCCTGCGCCTGTACCGCGACTTGCTGGACGCCGCCCCCGACGACGGGCTCACGCGCGCCTACGTCGAGCGGCTGGAACGCTTCGTCGCCGATCCGCCGCGGGACTGGGACGGCGCGACGACGATGGACGCGAAGTCGCCGAAGAGTCGGCGCTGGCGGGACGGTGGTAGTAGCGCACCGTCCCGCCAGCGCCGAGTTTTATCCGTCAGGCGCCCCTACTGTCGCACGCAGTCCACGTAGTAGCCGTTGCCCTCGGACTTGACGAGGCCGTGGATGTCGGTCTCGAAGCCGGGGAACCGGGCGTTGAAGTCGCGGGCGAATTGCAGGTAGCGCACGATGGTGGCGTTGAAGCGCTCGCCCGGGATCAGCAGCGGGATGCCGGGCGGGTAGGGGGTGAGCAGCACCGCCGTGACGCGGCCTTCGAGCTGGTCGATGGGCACGCGCTCGATCTCGCGGTGCGCCATCTTGGCGAAGGCGTCGGCCGGGCGCATCGCCGGCACCATGTCGGACAGATACATTTCCGTGGTCAGGCGCGCGACGTCGTTGGCCTTGTACACCTCGTGGATCTGCTTGCACAGCTCGCGCAGGCCGGTGCGCTCGTAGCGCGGGTGCTTGGCGACGAACTCGGGCAGCACCTTCCAGAGCGGCTGGTTCTTGTCGTAGTCGTCCTTGAACTGCTGCAGCGCGGTGACCAGCGTGTTCCAGCGGCCCTTGGTGATGCCGATGGTGAACATGATGAAGAAGCTGTA
>JANJVS010000224.1 GCA_024709955.1 Rhodocyclaceae bacterium | reverse complement strand
GGCGGTACGCTGCTCGGCACCACCGCCGCCTACATGGCCGCCAAGAAGGACAAGCGCATCGCCTCCGTCACCTTCTTCACCACCATGCTCGACTTCTCGATCCCCGGCGAACTCGGCGTCTTCATCGACGAGAAGCAGGTGGCCAGCCTCGAAGAGAAGATGAAGGAGCGCGGCTACCTCGAAGGCACCGAAATGGCCGGCACCTTCAACATGCTGCGCGCCAACGACCTGATCTGGTCCTTCGTGGTGAACAACTACCTGATGGGCAAGGACCCCTTCCCCTTCGACCTGCTCTACTGGAACTCCGATTCCACGCGCATGCCGGCGGCGATGCACAGCTTCTACCTGCGCAACATGTACATGCAGAACCGCCTCAAGGAGCCGGGCGGCATCGTCCTCGACGGCGTCGAGATCGACCTCTCCAAGATCAAGATCCCCGCCTACTTCATCTCCACCATCGAGGACCACATCGCCCCCTGGAAGAGCACCTACCTCGGCGCGCGCCTGTTCGGCGGCCCGACGCGCTTCGTGCTCGGCGGCTCCGGCCACATCGCCGGCATCGTCAACCCGCCCGCCGCCAACAAGTACGGCTACTGGGTGAACCCGGGCAAGACCCTGCCCGCGGACGCCGACCAGTGGTTCGAAGGCGCCCAGCAGAACCCCGGCTCCTGGTGGACCGACTGGCAGGCCTGGCTGACCGCCCAGAACGACGACATGGTGCCGGCGCGCGACCCCGCCAAGGGCAAGCTCAAGGTGCTCGAAGACGCCCCGGGCTCCTACGTCAAGTTCCGCCTCGACCAGCAGAAGAAGTCTTGAGCGACGGCGCTCCGCACGCGGGCGAACCGGCAGCGGCCGGTTCGCCCGTTTTGCATGAGCCGGCGGCGCCGCTGCGCGTCGTGCTCGACACCAACGTCCTGCTCTCCCTGTTCGTCTTCGCCGACAGCCGCTTCGCTCCGCTGCGCGGCGAGATCGCCGCCGGCCGCTGGCGGGCCCTCACCAGCGCCCCCTGCCTCGCCGAATTCCGCCGCGTGCTCGGCTACCCGCTGTTCGACCTCGCGCCTGAGCGGCAGGAAGCCGCCTACGCCGCCTACCTCGCCCTCGTCCACACCATCGACGCCGTGCCCCAGCACGCCGTCGCCCTGCCCAGGTGCAAGGA
>JANJVS010000070.1 GCA_024709955.1 Rhodocyclaceae bacterium | reverse complement strand
GCGCAGATCGCGCGCCTCAAGTCGATCCGCGCCAGCCGCGACAACGGCGCCGTGCAGGCCGCGCTCGACGCGCTGACCGCGGCCGCAAAGTCCGGCGAGGGCAACCTGCTCGACCTCGCCATCAAGGCGACCCGGCTGCGCGCGACGGTCGGCGAGATTTCGGATGGGCTGGAAAAGGTCTGGGGCCGCCATCGCGCCACCAACCAGGTCGTCTCCGGCGTCTATGCTTCGGCTTTCGGCAACAGCACGGGACTGGATGAAGTGAGAGAACAGATCGAGGAATTCGCCGCCGCCGAGGGCCGCCGGCCGCGCATCATGATCGCCAAGCTTGGCCAGGACGGCCACGACCGCGGCGCCAAGGTCGTCGCCACGGCCTTCGCCGACCTCGGCTTCGACGTGGACATCGGCCCGCTGTTCCAGACGCCGGAGGAGGCCGCGCGCCAGGCGATCGAGAACGACGTGCACGCCATCGGCGTGTCGACGCTCGCCGCCGGCCACAAGACGCTGGTGCCGCAACTGGTGCAGGCGCTCAAGGACCAGGGCGCGGCGGACATCGTCGTCTTCGTCGGCGGCGTGATCCCGGCGCAGGACTACGACGCGCTCTACGCCGCCGGCGCCAAGGGCATCTTCGGCCCCGGCACGCCGATCCCGCAGTGCGCGGGCGAAGTGCTGCGCGCGATCCGCGCTGCGCATTTGCCGGGCTCGGCGTAAAAGTCGGCGCTGGCGGGACGGTGACAGCGGCGATGACGCCCATGGCGGAACTGGGTTTGATCCCCGCGGACCGCGACCTCGTCGAGGGCGTGGTCGCCGGGCGTCGCCGCGCGCTGGCCAAGGCCATCACGCTGGTCGAGTCCACGCGCGCCGACCACCGGGAGCGCGCCGCCGCCCTCCTTGACGCGCTGCTGCCGCACACGGGAAGAAGCCTGCGCATCGGCCTGACCGGCGTGCCCGGCGCGGGCAAGTCCACCTTCATCGAAGCCTTCGGCCTGCACCTGATCGAACAGGGGCTCAAGGTCGCCGTGCTCGCGGTCGATCCCTCGTCGTCGAAGAGCGGCGGCTCGATCCTCGGCGACAAGACGCGCATGGAGCGCCTCTGCCAGGCCGAGGCCGCCTTCATCCGTCCCTCGCCGTCGGCCGGCACCCTCGGCGGCGTCGCCGAGAAGACGCGCGAGGCGCTGCTGGTCTGCGAGGCCGCCGGCCATGACGTGGTGATCGTCGAGACCGTCGGCGTCGGCCAGAGCGAGACCGTGGTGGCCGGCATGACCGACGTCTTCGTGCTGCTGCAGCTGCCCAATGCCGGTGACGATCTGCAGGCGATCAAGAAGGGCATCATGGAGCTGGCCGACGTGGTCATCTACAACAAGGCCGACCTCGACGCCACGGCCGCCGAGCGCGCCGCCATGCAGATGCGCTCCGCGCTTTCGCTCCTGCATCCCGCCTCGCCCAACTGGCAGCCGCCGGTGCTGCGCGCCAGCGCCCTGCGTGGCGAAGGCATCGCCGCAGTCTGGCGGACACTGCAGGAGTATCGTGACACCCTGACCGCCTCGGGCGAACTGGCGGAGAAGCGCCGCCGCCAGTCCCTCGACTGGATGTGGCAGCTCATCGACGCCGGTCTGCGCCACCGTTTCCGCGAGCATCCCGCCGTGAAATCGGCCTTGCCACAGACCACGGCGGCGGTCGCGGACGGCGGCATGACGCCGACCGTGGCCGCGCACCGCATGCTGAACCTCATGAACCGGTTTTTCTAGGAGAACACTTATGGCCCCCACGCTCACTTTGTTCGCTGCCCCCACGGGGGGCGATGCCTCCTTCGGGACGGCCCTACAGGAGGCATGACCATGCACGAAATCATCGAACAATTGGACCAGAAGCGCGAGCTGGCCCGCCTCGGCGGCGGCCAGAAGCGCATCGACGCCCAGCACAAGAAGGGCAAGCTGACGGCGCGCGAGCGCATCGAACTGCTGCTCGACGACGGCACCTTCGAAGAGTGGGACATGTTCAAGGAGCACCGCTGCACCGACTTCGGCATGGACGAAACCAAGATCCCGTCCGACGGCGTCGTCACCGGCTACGGCACCATCAACGGCCGCATGGTGTTCATCTTCTCGCAGGACTTCACGGTCTTCGGCGGCGCGCTGTCCGAGGCGCACGCCGAGAAGATCTGCAAGATCATGGACAAGGCGATGCAGGTCGGCGCCCCGGTGATCGGCCTCAACGACTCGGGTGGCGCGCGCATCCAGGAGGGCGTCGCGGCGCTCGGCGGCTATGCCGACGTGTTCCAGCGCAACGTCATGGCCAGCGGCGTCGTGCCGCAGATTTCGCTGATCATGGGCCCCTGCGCCGGCGGCGCGGTGTATTCGCCGGCGATGACCGACTTCATCTTCATGGTCAAGGACACCTCCTACATGTTCGTCACCGGCCCCGAGGTGGTGAAGACCGTGACCCACGAGGAAGTGACCGCCGAGGAACTCGGCGGCGCGGTGACGCACACCTCCAAGTCCGGCGTCGCCGACCTCGCCTTCGAGAACGACGTCGACGCGCTGATCCTGCTGCGCCGCTTCTTCAACTACCTGCCGCTCAACAACAAGGAAAAGCCGCCGATCCGCCCGACGCAGGACCCGGCCGACCGCCTCGACTACTCGCTCGACACCCTGGTGCCGGACAACGCCAACAAGCCCTACGACATCAAGGAGCTGATCATCAAGACGGTGGATGACGCCGACTTCTTCGAGCTGCAGCCCGACCACGCCAAGAACATCGTGATCGGCTTCGCGCGCATGGAGGGCCAGACCGTCGGCATCGTCGCCAACCAGCCGATGGTGCTGGCCGGCTGCCTCGACATCAAGAGCTCGATCAAGGCCGGCCGCTTCGTGCGCTTCTGCGATGCCTTCAACATCCCGATCGTCACCTTCGTGGACGTGCCGGGCTTCATGCCGGGCACGGCGCAGGAATATGGCGGTATCATCAAGCACGGCGCCAAGCTGCTCTACGCCTACGCCGAGTGCACGGTGCCGAAGATCACGGTGATCACGCGCAAGGCCTACGGCGGGGCCTACGACGTGATGGCCTCGAAGCACCTGCGCGGCGACGTCAACTTCGCCTGGCCCTCCGCCGAGATCGCGGTGATGGGCCCGAAGGGCGCGGTGGAGATCATCTTCCGCGAGGACAAGAACGATCCGGCCAAGCTGGCGGCGCGCGAGGCCGAGTACAAGGCCAAGTTCGCCAACCCCTTCGTCGCCGGCGCGCGCGGCTTCATCGACGACGTGATCCAGCCGCACGAAACCCGCAAGCGCATCTGCCGTTCGCTGGTGATGCTGCGCAACAAGGACATCAAGAATCCGTGGCGCAAGCACGGCAACATTCCGCTCTGAGCCAGGGGAGAAATTTCACATGTTCAAGAAAATCCTGATCGCCAACCGCGGAGAGATTGCCTGCCGCGTGATGAAAACCGCCAAGAAGATGGGCATCAAGACTGTCGCCGTTTACTCCGAGGCGGACAAGGACGCGCTGTTCGTCTCGATGGCCGACGAGTCGGTCTGCATCGGTCCGCCGCCCTCGAAGGAAAGCTATCTGGCGATGGACAAGATCATCGCCGCCTGCAAGCAGACGGGCGCCGAGGCGGTGCATCCGGGCTACGGCTTCCTGTCGGAGAACGCCGAGTTCTCGCGCCGGCTGGAGGAGGAAGGCATCGTCTTCATCGGCCCGAAGCACTATTCCGTGGCGCGCATGGGCGACAAGATCGAATCGAAGAAGCTGGCGCTGGAAGCGAAGGTCAATACCATCCCCGGCTACAACGACGCCATCGGCACGCCCGAACAGGCGGTCGAGATCGCCAAGGGCATCGGCTATCCGGTGATGATCAAGGCCTCGGCGGGCGGCGGCGGCAAGGGCCTGCGCGTCGCCTACAACGACAAGGAAGCCTTCGAGGGCTTCGCCTCGTGCAAGACCGAGGCGAAGAATGCCTTCGGCGACGACCGCGTCTTCATCGAGAAGTTCGTCGAGGAGCCGCGCCACATCGAGATCCAGGTGCTCGGCGACGCGCACGGCAACTGCGTCTACCTCCACGAACGCGAGTGCTCGATCCAGCGCCGCCACCAGAAGGTGATCGAGGAGGCACCCTCGCCCTTCCTCGACCCGGCGATGAGGAAAGCCATGGGCGAGCAGGCCGTCGCGCTGGCCAAGGCGGTGAACTACCAGTCAGCCGGCACGGTCGAGTTCGTCGTCGGCGGCAAGGACAAGAGCTTCTACTTCCTCGAAATGAACACGCGCCTGCAGGTCGAGCATCCGGTCACCGAGTGCATCACCGGCCTCGACCTCGTCGAGCAGATGATCCGCGTCGCGGCGGGCGAGAAGCTGGCCTTCAAGCAGGAGGACCTGAAGATCGACGGCTGGGCGATGGAGTGCCGCATCAACGCCGAGGACCCGTTCCGCGGCTTCCTGCCCTCCACCGGCCGGCTGGTGAAGTTCGCCCCGCCGCCGGAGCAACATGGCGTGCGCGTCGATACCGGCGTCTACGAGGGCGGCGAGATCTCGATGTACTACGATTCGATGATCGCCAAGCTGATCGTGCATGCGCCGACGCGCGATTCGGCCATCGCGAAAATGCGCGACGCGCTGAACGCCTTCGTGATCCGCGGCGTGGCCGCCAACATCTCCTTCCAGGCAGCGCTGATGCAGCATCCGCGCTTTCTCTCCGGCGATTTCAACACCGGCCTGATCGCCGAGTCGTATCCCAGGGGCTTCGACGCCTCGATGGTGCCGCACGACGATCCGGCCATGCTGGTCGCCGTCGCCGCCGCCATGCATCGCCAGTACCAGAGCCGCAACGCGCAGATTTCCGGCCAGATGCCCGGCCACGAGTACAAGCCGGGATCGGACTTCGTCGTCCGCCTCGAGGACGGCACCGACCACGAGGTCAATGTCGCTCCGGCGACGGGCGGCTGGGACGTGAGCTTCGGCGGCGAGTGCTACGCCATCCGTAGCGACTGGCAGTTCGGCCAGCCGCTCTACCGGGGCACGCTGGGCGGCGAGCACTTCTGCATGCAGGTGGAGCGGCGCGGGCTTAAGTACCGCCTGTTCCACTGGGGCACGCAGGCCGACATCATGGTGATGAGCGCGCGCGCCGCCCACCTCCAGTCGCTGATGCCGCACAAGGCGCCGCCGGACATGAGCAAGTTCCTGCTCTCGCCGATGCCGGGCCTGCTGACCCAGATCGCCGTCGCCCCCGGCCAGGAGGTCAAGGCCGGCGAGGTGCTGGCCAAGATCGAGGCGATGAAGATGGAGAACGTGCTCAAGGCCGAGCGCGACTGCGTCGTCGATGCGCTGCTGGCGAAGCCGGGCGAAAGCCTCGCCGTCGACCAGCCGATCATCGGTTTCAAGTAAAACTCGGTGCTGGCAGGACGGTGACCCATGGCTGAAATCGACCACCTCGTCATCGCCGCGCGCGACCTCGACAGCGGCGCGCGCTGGCTCGAAGACCGCCTTGGCGTGCCGCTGCTCCCGGGCGGCGCGCACGCCGCGATGGGCACGCACAACCGCCTGCTGCGGCTCGACGGCGACGAGGGCCTCTACCTAGAACTCATCGCCATCGACCCCGCCGCGCCGGCGCCCGGTCGGCCGCGCTGGTTCGGCCTCGACGACCCGGCGCTGCAGGCGCGGCTCGCCCCGCGGCCGCATCTGGTTCATTGGGTGGCGCGCAGCGACGATCTCGCGCGCGAGGCCCTGCCCGCGCATGGCGACACCCTCGCCATGCGGCGCGGCGCCTATTCCTGGCGCGTCACCCTGACGGCCGACGGCCAGCCGCCCGGCGCCGGCCTGGTGCCGACGCTGATCCAGTGGGACGTGCCGCACAACCCGGCGGAACGCCTGCCGGAATCGGGCTGCACGCTGATGAAGCTAGAAGGCTTCCACCCCGATCCCGCCGCCATCGCGGCGGATCTGGAAAAGCTCGGCCTCGCGCGCCAGCTCGCCCTGTTCCCGACCGGGCCGGGCGAGGCGCCGCAGCTTGTCGCCTATCTGAGGACGCCGCTGGGGCTGGTCGAGCTCGACTGATCGCCGCTTCATCGGCGCCGACTTTTCATCCCGCGAAAAGTCGGCGCCGGCAGCACGGTGGCTCAGCTCGCCAGGGCCGGATAGTCGGTGTAGCCCTTTTCCCCGCCCGTGTAGAAGGTCGCCTCGTCCCACTGGGCGAGGGGCAGCTTGCCGCGCATGCGGGCGACGAGATCCGGGTTGGCAATGAAGGGCCGGCCGATGGCGACGAGATCGGCCTGGCCGCGCGCGAGGATGGCCTCGCTCTTCTCCCGGTCGAAGCCGCCGCAGGCGATCAGCGCGCCCTTGTACGCGGCGCGCAGGGCCGCCATGAGCGGATGGGCGGGATCGTGGATCCAGTCGCCGTCCTGGTCGAAGACATGCAGGAAGCCGATGCCGCGCTTGGCCAGTTCGGTGGCGAGCCAGGGATAGGTGACGAGGGGCTCGGGATCGACGGCCATGTCGTTGAAGCTGCCGTAGGGCGACTGGCGCACGGCGATGCGGCCCGGCGCGTAGATCTTGGCGCAGGCGTCGACGACTTCGAGCAGCAGGCGGTAGCGGTTTTCCAGCGTGCCGCCGTATTCGTCCTTGCGGTCGTTGAGCACCGGGCAGCGGAACTGGTCGAGCAGGTAGCCGTTG
The DNA here is from genome assembly GCA_024709955.1 of Rhodocyclaceae bacterium. Lineage (GTDB taxonomy): Bacteria > Pseudomonadota > Gammaproteobacteria > Burkholderiales > Rhodocyclaceae > Sulfuricystis. The sequence goes on along the minus strand of JANJVS010000070.1, from coordinate 35,419 downwards.
GCGCCGTGGATCTCGATGCCGTCGAAGCCGGCGAGCTTGGCCAGGCCGGCGGCGAGCATGAATTCCTTGACCACGCCCCGCACCTCCTCCGTGCTCAGGGCGACGGGGGCCTCGCAGTCGGCCATGACCGGCTTGCCTTCGGCGTCGATGATCCAGGTCTGGCAGCCGGCGGCGGCCTTGGTCGAGGCGCCGGCCGGCGCGCTGCGGTCGGCATGCAGCGCCGAGTGGGCGATGCGGCCGCAATGCCAGAGCTGGGCGAATATCTTGCCGCCGACCGCATGCACGGCGTTGGTGACCCTGCGCCAGCCGGCGGCTTGCGTGCCGTTCCATAAAGCGCCTGTGCCGAGGTAGCCGCGCGCGCGGTCGGAGACCGGCAGGCCTTCGGAGACGATCATGCCGGCGCCGGCGCGCTGGCGGTAATACTCGACCATCAGGTCGTTGGGCATGGCGTCGGCGTGGTCGGCGCGGCAGCGCGTCATCGGCGCCATGACGACGCGGTTGGCGAAGCTCACGGCCCCGTTGTCGAATTTGTCGAACAGCATGTTCAGGCTCCCAGCTGGTTGAAGGCGGCGACGACTTCCGGCGGCGCCTGCACCAGCTCGATCAGCACGCCCTCGCCGCCGATGGGGAATTCGTCGCTGGCCTTCGGATGCAGGAAGCAGATGTCGTGGCCGGCCGCGCCCTTGCGGATGCCGCCGGGCGCGAAGCGCACGCCCTGGGCGGTCAGCCATTCGACGGCCTTGGGCAGGTCGTCGATCCACAGGCCGACGTGGTTGAGCGGCGTGGCGTGCACCGCCGGCTTCTTTTCGGGATCGAGGGGCTGCATCAGGTCCACCTCGACCTTGAACGGGCCGCTGCCCATGGCGCAGATATCCTCGTCCACGTTCTCGCGTTCCGAGACGAAATTGCCGGTGACGGCCAGGCCGAGCTTGTCCACCCAGAGGGTGCGCAGCTTGTCCTTCGAGGGGCCGCCGATGGCGATCTGCTGGATGCCCAGCACCTTGAATGGCCGGTTTTGGCTCATGTTTTTCTCCACTTCACGAACAAAAGGATGCCGACGACGATCATCGGCAGGGACAGCCATTGTCCCATGCTGACGAGGTAGGACTGGCCGAAGATGCCGTGGTCCGGCTCGCGGAAATACTCGCCGATCCAGCGCGCCGCGCCGTAGCCGATCAGGAACAGCGCCGAGACCTGGCCGCGCGGCCTTTCCTTGGCGGAGAACCACCACAGCAGCGCCCACAGCAGCAGGCCTTCGCCGAGGGCCTGGTAGAGCTGGGAGGGGTGGCGCGGCAGGCCGTCCACCTGCGGAAAGACCATCGCCAGCGGGAAGTCGGCGGCGGCGACGCGACCCCAGAGTTCGCCGTTGATGAAATTGCCGACGCGGCCGAGGCCGAGGCCGATCGGCACCAGCGGCGCGATGAAGTCGGTGACCCGCCAGAAGCCGAGCCGGTGCTTGCGGCCGAACAGCGCCATCGCCGCGAGCACGCCGAGGAAGCCGCCGTGGAAGCTCATGCCGCCCTTCCAGACGGCGAGGATTTCGAGCGGATGGGCCAGATAGTAGGCCGGCTCGTAGAACAGCACCTGGCCGAGCCGGCCGCCGAGCACCACGCCGAGCACGCCGTAGAACAGCAGGTCGTCGAGGGCGGCGGGCGATATGCCGCGCCAGGGCTGGGCCGCCGCGCGGCGCCGGCCGAGCCAGAGAAAGGCGACGAAGGCGGCGAGGTACATCAGGCCGTACCAGCGCACGGCCAGGGGGCCGAGGCTGAGGGCGACGGGGTCGAACTGGGGATGGACGAGCATGGCGGCGGCGCGACGGGCGGAGGCACCGATTCTAACCAGCCGGCGGTCGCCGTCCGGAACGGGGCCTGTGATCTAATGCGGCAGTCGCACAAAGCCCAGGAGGCAAGCATGGATGTTCAGACCGGGAATCGCCGCGCCGCGCTGCGCGCCGTGTTGGGACTCGCCCTGGCCGCCGCCTTGCCGGCGCGCGGCGCCGAGCCGCAGGCGCCGCTCAAGCTCGCGACCCATCCCTATGCGGGCACCCTGTCCCTGATTTCCACCCACCGGCCGCTGCAGCAATACTTGAGCAAATCCCTGCAGCGCCCGGTGGACTTCTTTACCGCGGCGAACTTCGACGCCTTCGTGGACAGCCTGATGGCCGGCGAATACGACATCGTGCTCTGTCCGCCGCATTTCGCCGTGCTGGCGATGGAGAAGGGCTACCTGCCGCTATTCCACTACCGGGCGCGGCTGGAGCCGATCCTCGCCGTGCGCCGCGACGGACCGATCAAGGGCCCCCTCGACCTGCGCGGCAAGACCATCGCCATGGCCGACCGCAGCGCCTTCATCCGCATCGTCATCGTGCGCTGGCTGGCCGACCACGGTCTCGTGGCCGGCCGGGACTACCGCATCCTCGAACGGCCGACCCACGCGGCCTCGATGACGGCGGCCGTGCTGGGCGAGGCCGACGCCGGCCTGGCGACGACCACCGCCATCAAGCAGCTGGTGCCGGACGTGCAGGCCCAGTTGCGCGCGGTCTCCTCCGGCCTGAGCTTCCCGCATCTGTTCACCCTCGCGCACCGCCGGCTCGGCGCGGCGGAAATCGAAAGGGTGCGCGTCGCGCTACAGACCTTCTCGGAGTCGGCGCCGGAGGGGCGCGAATTCTTCGCGAAATCCGCGTACATCGGTTTCGAGCCGGTCAGCCAGGAGGCGCTCGACAGCCTGCGTCCCTATGTCGAGACCTACCGGCAGATGAGCGCGGAACGCTGAGGCGGCGGCCCTCGCCGCCAACACGGGCAGGGCGCTTCCGCTAGAATCTTTTCCCTTCCCGGGCGCGCGGCGCCCGTCCGCAGGAGAAACCGCCATGCCCCAGTACCGTTCCCGCACCTCCACCCACGGCCGCAACATGGCCGGCGCCCGCGCCCTCTGGCGCGCCACCGGCATGAAGGACGGCGACTTCGGCAAGCCGATCATCGCCGTCGTCAATTCCTTCACCCAGTTTGTCCCCGGCCACGTCCATCTCAAGGACATGGGCCAGCTCGTCGCGCGCGAGATCGAGGCGGCCGGCGGCATCGCCAAGGAGTTCAACACCATTGCCATCGACGACGGCATCGCCATGGGCCACGGCGGCATGCTGTATTCGCTGCCCTCGCGCGACCTGATCGCCGATAGCGTCGAATACATGTGCAACGCCCACACCGCCGACGCGATGGTCTGCATCTCCAATTGCGACAAGATCACCCCGGGCATGCTGATGGCCGCGCTGCGCCTCAACATCCCCTGCGTGTTCGTCTCCGGCGGGCCGATGGAGGCGGGCAAGGTCAAGTGGCACGGCGAAACCCGCATGGTGGATCTGATCGACGCGATGATCGAGGCCGCCGACCCGAAGAACAGCGACAAGGAGGTCGCGGCGATGGAGCGCTCCGCCTGCCCGACCTGCGGTTCCTGCTCCGGCATGTTCACCGCCAACTCGATGAACTGCCTGACCGAGGTGCTCGGCCTCTCGCTGCCGGGCAACGGCTCGCTGGTGGCGACGCACGCCGACCGCGAGAAGCTGTTCGTCAAGGCCGGCCGGCTGATCGTCGATCTCTGCAAGCGCTGGTACGACAACGACGACGCCAGCGTCCTGCCGCGCAGCATCGCCAGCTTCGACGCCTTCGAGAACGCCATCGCCCTCGACATCGCCATGGGCGGCTCGACCAACACGGTTTTGCACCTGCTGGCCGCCGCGCAGGAAGCCGGTGTGAGCTTCACGATGGCCGACATCGACAGGATGTCCCGGAAAGTGCCGTGTTTGGCCAAGGTGGCGCCGGCGACGCAGAAGTACCACATGGAGGACGTGCATCGCGCCGGCGGCATCATGGCCATCCTCGGCGAGCTCGACCGCGCCGGCCTGATCAACCGCGAATGCTCGACGGTGCTCTATCCCACGCTCGGCGAGCAGCTCGATTGCTGCGACGTGCTGCGCAACAAGGACAAGCGGGTGCACGAGTTCTACCGCGCCGCCCCCGGCGGCGTGCCGACGCAGGTGGCCTTCTCGCAGAGCCGCCGTTACCCGGCGCTCGACCTCGATCGCGCCAACGGCTGCATCCGCGACAAGGAGAACGCCTATTCGCAGGACGGCGGCCTCGCCGTGCTGTTCGGCAACATCGCCGAGAAGGGCTGCATCGTCAAGACGGCCGGCGTCGATGACTCGATCCTCAAGTTCACCGGCAAGGCGCGCGTCTGCGAATCGCAGGAAGATGCCGTCGACAAGATTCTCGGCGGCAAGATCGTCGCCGGCGACGTCGTGGTGATCCGCTACGAAGGCCCGAAGGGCGGCCCCGGCATGCAGGAGATGCTCTACCCGACCTCGTACCTGAAGTCGATGGGCCTGGGCAAGGAATGCGCGCTGCTCACCGACGGCCGTTTCTCCGGCGGCACGTCCGGCCTGTCGATCGGCCACGCCTCGCCCGAAGCCGCCTCCGGCGGCGCCATCGGCCTGGTGGAGGAGGGCGACAGCATCGAGATCGACATCCCGAACCGCCGCATCCACCTCGCCGTCGAAAACTCGGTGCTGGTGGCACGCCGCGCGGCGATGGAAGCGCGCGGCGCCGCGGCCTGGAAGCCGGCCAAGCGCGAGCGCAAGGTCTCCGCCGCACTGCAGGCCTACGCCGCGATGGCCACCTCCGCCGACATGGGCGCGGTGCGCGATATATCCAAGTTGAAATGAGCGCCGCCCGCCGGGCCGCCCCAAGGGCGGCGCAGTCAACGAACCGGAGCCGCGCAGCGGCGAACACGTGTCACCTCCCCGGGAGGGGAGGGCGGGAGGGGTGGGTTATATGAGCGATTTCCAGAAGCTCTACAACGGCCGGCTCTGGTCGGTCATGTCCTGGGAGCAGCTCGACGCCTTCTGGAAGCGCATCGACCCGGCGGCCGGCTGGTACGTCTATGCCGTTGGCGAGCCGGTGCCCGTCGTGCCCGCCGTGGCGGCGGATGTGAGCGCCTTCATCGCCAATGTGGACGCCCTGCTGCGCAAGGAACACCACCACGACTATTGCGGCATCGTTTATGCCGACCAGCTCGACGCGCCGGGCTTCGTGAAGATATTCGACCCGAACAATCTCGGCGTATCCTGCGGTTTTTCCGACAACCCGCCGCCGCCGGGCTGGATTCTCTGCCGCGTGCCGCCGGAGGACCTCAAGCCCGCCGCGCCGCTGCCGGAAGGGCGCAAACGCTGGTGGCGCGCGCTGTTCGGTTGAATGATCATTGAAAAGGGGAGCAAGCATGGCAACGAGCACCAAGAGCAAGACCGCGAAGACGGCGCCGGCGCGGAAGCCCGTCGCGAAGAAGCCCGCCGTGAAAAAAGCCGCGGCGAAGCCGGCGACGAGGAAGGTCGCTGCCCCCAAGGCCGCGGTGAAGAGGCCGGTCGCGCAGAAGCCCGTGCAGGCCACCGGCGAGGTACTGAGCGAACTGAAGCTGCTCGCCAAGGAGCTCAACCAGGCCGCCAAGGGCCTTTCCAAGCGTTCCGCGAACAACCCCAAGGAAGTCTCGGCGATCCTCGGCAACGTCGAGCGCATCACCGCCGAGGCCGCCAACAAGTCGCTGCTCGAAGCCGAGTTCGCCAAGGAGCAAGTGAGCAAGGCGATTGCTTCGCTCGGCAAGGACTGGAGCCGCAAGCAGCTCGAAGAGCTGCTCGGTGCCGTCAGCCGCCACCTGACCAACATCATCGTCGCCCAGGAATTCCAGGACATCGCCGGCCAGTCGCTGCGCAAGGCGATGAAGGCGCTCGTCGGCGCGATCATTGTCGTCGAGGGCGGCGGTCCCACCGAAGAGCAGCGTCTGTCGCAGAAGGACGTGGATAGCCTGCTCAATGACCTGATGCCCTGACGCCGGGCATTCAATAGTCGATAAAAATAATCGGGTATAGTCGGGTCTCCAACCCCGGAGGACCCGACCATGTCCGCGATCAAGAACAGCCTGGGGGGCGAAACCTCGCCCTACCTGCTGCAGCACGCCACCAACCCCGTCGCCTGGCTGCCCTGGGGCGAGGAGGCCCTGGCCCTGGCGCGCGCCGAGGACAAGCCGATCCTGCTGTCCATCGGCTATTCCGCCTGCCACTGGTGCCATGTGATGGCGCACGAGTGCTTCGAGGACGCGTCCGTGGCGGCGGTGATGAACCGCCTGTTCGTCAACATCAAGGTGGACCGCGAGGAGCGGCCCGACCTCGACCAGATCTACCAGACCGCCCACCAGATGCTCACCGGCCGGCCCGGCGGCTGGCCGCTGACGATGTTCCTCTCCCCCGACGGCACGCCCTTTTACGGCGGCACCTACTTTCCCAGGGAGCCGCGCCATGGCCTGCCGGGCTTCCCCGGCCTGTGCGAGCAGGTGGCGGCGGCCTGGCGCGGCAAGCGGCGCGAGATCGCGGCGCAGAACCGCGAGGTGCTCGGCGCCCTCGCCCGCATGTCCGCCGCGCCGGGCGGGGCGGCGGAGCTCTCGGTCGCGCCTGTCGGCGCACTGCGCGCGCTGCTGCTCGGCAGCTTCGATCGGGACGACGGCGGCTTTGGCGGCGCGCCGAAGTTTCCCCATCCGACCGACCTTGCCTTCCTGCTGCGCCGTCCGGACGATCCCCAGGCGCGGGAAGCCGCGTTGTTCACCTTGCGCCGCATGGCGGCGGGCGGCATCCACGACCAGCTCGGCGGCGGCTTCTGCCGCTACAGCGTGGACGAGCGCTGGGAGATTCCCCACTTCGAGAAGATGCTTTACGACAACGGTCCGCTGCTCGGTCTCTACGCCGATGCCTGGGCGCTGACCGGCGAAGAGGATTTCCGCCGCGTCGCGGCGGGCATCGCCGGCTGGCTGGAGCGCGAAATGACCGCGTCCGAAGGCGCGTTCCATTCGTCCCTCGACGCGGACTCGGAAGGCGAGGAAGGCCGCTTCTACGTCTGGGACCGCGCCGAAGTCGCGGCGCTGCTCGGCCCGGAAAAGTCGGCGCTGGCGGCACGGTGCTGGGGGCTCGATGGCCCGCCGAATTTCGAGGGCCGGCACTGGCATCTGCGTGTCGCCGCGCCGCCGTCGCCGGACGAGGCCCCCTTGCTCGAAGCCGCGCGCGCCGCGCTGTTCGCCGCGCGCGAACGCCGTGTGCGGCCCGGCTGCGACGACAAGATCCTCACCGCCTGGAACGCGCTGGCGGTCGAGGGGCTGGCGCATGCGGCGCGCGTCTGCGGTCGCGACGACTGGGGCGTCGCCGCGCAACGTGCGGCCGACTACCTGCGTGTGCGCCACTGGGTCGGCGGCCGCCTGCTCGCCACCTCGCGCCTGGGGCGGGCCCGCCTGCCAGCCTATCTCGACGACCATGCCTTCCTGCTCGCGGCGCTGCTCGAACTGTTGCAGGCCGACTACCGCGCGGCGGATCTCGATTTCGCCCGCCAGCTCGCCAATGCGTTGCTCGACCGTTTCGAGGACCGGGAGCATGGCGGCTTCTTCTTCACCGCCCACGACCACGAAACCCTGATCCAGCGGCCCAAGCCCGCCCATGACAACGCCTTGCCGGCAGGCAACGGCATTGCCGCCCGTGCCTTGCAGCGCCTCGGCCATTTGCTCGGCGAGGTACGCTATCTCGATGCGGCGCGCCGCGCCATCGAGCATTTCATGCCGCAGCTGGCGCGCCAGGCCGGCGGCTGCGCCAGCCTCGTCCTGGCCCTGGAGGAGGCGCTCGCGCCGCCCGCCGTCGTCATCCTGCGCGGTCCGGCGCCGGATGTGGCGGAGTGGCGGCGCCGGTTCGCCACGCGCCGCGACGCGCTGATCCTCGCCTTGCCCAACGGCACGCCCGGCCTGCCGCCCGCGCTGGCGAAGCCGGAGTCGCCGCGTGTCAACGCCTGGGTCTGTCGCGGCGTTAATTGCCTTGCCCCGGTGGAGAAGTTCGCTGAATTGGCGGGGGTTCTGGATGGTCATAACGCATGCTGATCCGCGCATGCGCCCAGCCGGGGCCGCGTTTGCAAGCCAGCCGATTTCCGCTAGACTGCGGGCCTTGAATTACCACCACCCCCTTAATTTTGCGAGGAAAAACAATGAAACTGATCGCTACCGCCCTGATCGCCGCCGGCGTGATGGTCTCTGCCCCCGCCATGGCCGACATGAACCTGGCCAAGAAGAGCAACTGCATGTCCTGCCACATGGTCGACAAGAAGATGGTCGGCCCCTCCTACCAGGACGTCGCCAAGAAATACGCCGGCCAGGCCGATGCCGTCAAGAAGCTGTCCGAGAAGGTCAAGAAGGGCGGCAAGGGCGTCTGGGGCGAGATCCCGATGCCGCCGAACGCCGCCGTCAAGGACGCCGATATCGAGACCCTGGTCAAGTGGATCCTCGCCGGCGCCAAGTAAGCTCCAGCATGTCGCGCAAAAAACCCGGCCACGGCCGGGTTTTTTGTTGCCCCGCCGCGCCAAGCGAATTGCATTGACAAGCCCCGCCGTCGCAAGACAGAATTTGCCGCCCACCCAACAGAACGGAGCCACGCCCATGAACTTTCCCGCCAAAGCCTTGTCGCTGTCCGTCGCCGCCGCAGTCCTGATGATGGCTTGCGGCAAGGAAGAGCCGCCGCCCCCGCCGCCGCAGGCGCAGACCCCGCCCCCGGCGCCCCAGCCGGTCACCGTCAAGATCGGCCATGTCGGTCCGCTCACCGGCGGCATCGCCCACTTCGGCAAGGACAACGAGAACGGCGTGCGCCTCGCCCTCGACGAGGCCAATGCGGCCGGTATCAAGATCGGCGGGCAGCCGGTCAAGTTCGAGATGGTTCCCGAGGACGACCAGGCCGACCCGAAGGTCGGCAATACCGTGGCGCAGAAGCTCGTGGACGCCAAGGTCGCCGGCGTGGTCGGCCACCTCAATTCCGGCACCAGCATTCCCGCCTCCTCGATCTACAACGGCGCCGGCATTCCGATGATCTCCGGTGCATCGACCAACCCGGCGCTCACCGAGCAGGGCTTCAAGGGCGTGTTCCGCGTCGTCGGCCGCGACGACCAGCAGGGCCCGGCCATCGCCAACTACCTGCTCGCCACCGCCAAGCCGAAGACCGTTGCCGTCATCGACGACGCCACCGCCTACGGCGAGGGCCTCGCCAACGAAGTCGAGAAGACCCTCAAGGCCGCCGGCATCAAGGTGCTGCCGCGCGAGAAGGGCACCGACAAGACCGCCGACTGGAAGGCCGTGCTGACCAAGATCAAGGGCAAGAAGCCCGACGCCGTCTTCTACGGCGGCATGGACGCCACCGCCGGTCCGCTGCTCAAGCAGGCGCGCGAGCTCAAGATCGGCGCCGTGTTCAGCTTCGGCGACGGCGGCTGCACCGACAAGATGGCCGAGCTCGCCGGCGCCGCCGCCGAGGGCTTGGTCTGCTCGCAGGCCGGCATCCCGGTGCAGGCCGCGGGCAAGCAGTTCCTCGAAGGCTACAAGGCGAAGTTCAACATGGATCCGATCATCTACTCGCCCTTCACCTACGACGCCGCCAAGCTGCTGGTCGCCGCGATGCAGAAGGCGGATTCGGCCGACCCGGCCAAGTATCTGCCGGCGCTCGCCGCCATCGACTACAACGGCGCCACCGGCAACATCCAGTTCGACGAGAAGGGCGACCGCAAGGACGCCGAGATGACGATCTTCACCATGAAGGAAGGCAAGATCACGCCGCTGGCGATCATCAAGGGCGGCAAGTCGTTGACCCTCGACGAGTACGCGGCCCTCGCCGCGCCGGCACCCGCCGCCGAGGCAGCCAAGCCGGCCGAGGCGGCTCCGGCCCCGGCCGCCCCGGCGCAGAAGTAAGCCCTAAGTCGTAGCGGCAAGCGACGGCACCCGCGGGTGCCGTCGCCGCTTCTTGGGGTAACATCGCCGCGTGGACATCCTCCTCCAACAGATCATCAACGGCCTGACCACGGGCAGCGTCTACGCCATCGTCGCGCTCGGCTACACGATGGTCTATGGGGTCATCCAGCTCATCAACTTCGCCCACGGCGAGGTGGTGATGATCGGCGCGATGGTCGCCTTCAGCGTCATCATGGCGCTGGTGGGCATGGGGCTGCCGCTGCCGCCCTTCGTCATCGTGCTCGGCGGCGTGCTCGCCGCCGTGCCGGTCTGCATGGCGATCGGCTACCTGCTGGAGCGCGTCGCCTACCGGCCGCTGCGCCACGCGCCGCGCCTCGCGCCGCTGATCACCGCGATCGGCATGTCGATCATCCTGCAGCATCTCGCGCTGCTGGTCTGGGGGCGCGACCCGCGCGCCTTTCCGCAGATCATGGAGAACGCCAGCTTCGCCGTCGGCGGCGCCGCCATCAGCAGCGTGCAGATCGCCATCATCCTGCTGTCGGTGACGATGATGGCCGGCCTCACTTGGTTCGTCTATCGCACCCGCTTCGGCATCGCCATCCGCGCCACCGCCGAGGACGTGCGCGTCGCCGGCCTGATGGGCGTGGACGCCAACCGCGTGATCGCCGCCACCTTCACCATCGGCGCCGCGCTGGGCGCGGTCGCCGGCGTGATGTACGGCACCTACTACGGCATCGCCCACTACACGATGGGCTTCATCCTCGGCCTCAAGGCCTTCTCGGCGGCGGTGCTCGGCGGCATCGGCAACCTCGCCGGCGCCATGCTCGGCGGCATCCTGCTCGGCCTGGTCGAGGCCCTCGGCGCCGGCTACATCGGCGACATGACCGACCTCTGCCGCTGGCCGGTGTTCGGCGAGCTGCTGGCGGAACGCTGCGCCGCCGACGGTCATGTCGTGCTGTTCGGCAGCAACTATCAGGACGTGTTCGCCTTCCTGGTGCTGATCCTCGTGCTGGTGTTCCGCCCCTCCGGGCTGCTCGGCGAGCGCGTCGCGGAGCGCGCGTGAGCAGGCTCAAGCCCGCCCACTGGTTCGGCCTGGCGCTCGTCGCCATCGCCCTGCTCGCCCTGCCGCTGGTGCTGACCCAGGTCGGCACCGCCTGGGTGCGCATCGCCAACTTCGCGATCCTGTTCGTCTTCCTCTCCCTCGGCCTCAACATCGTCGTCGGCATGGCCGGCCTGCTCGACCTCGGCTACATCGCCTTCTACGCGGTCGGCGCGTATACCTGGGCGCTGCTCGCCTCGCCGCACTTCAACCTGCACCTGCCGTTCTGGGCCATCCTGCCCCTCGGCGCGCTGCTCGCGGGCATGGCCGGGGCAATCCTCGGCGCGCCGACGCTGCGGCTGCGCGGCGACTACCTCGCCATCGTCACCCTCGGCTTCGGCGAGATCGTGCGCATCTTCATGAACAACCTGTCGGCGCCCTTCAACATCACCAACGGCCCGAAAGGCATCACGCGCATCGACGGTTTCGGCGCCGGCGGGGTCAACTTCTCCACCACCGACACCCTGTTCGGCATCGCCTTCACCGGCCCGGCCAAGTACTACTACGTGCTGCTTGTCCTCATGCTGCTGGTGATCGTCGTCAACCTGCGCCTGCAGAATTCGCGCATCGGCCGCGCCTGGGTGGCGATCCGCGAGGACGAGATCGCCGCCAAGGCGGCCGGCATCAACACGCGGAACATCAAGCTGCTCGCCTTCGCCATGGGCGCCTCCTTCGGCGGCATCGCCGGCGGCATGTTCGCGGCGATGCAGGGCTTCGTCAGCCCGGAAAGCTTCGTGCTGCATGAATCGATCATGGTGCTGGCCATGGTGGTGCTCGGCGGCATGGGCAACGTCTGGGGCGTGATCGCCGGCGCGCTGCTGCTGTCCTTCGTGCCGGAGTTCCTGCGCTACACCGTCGAGCCGGCGCAGCAGGCCATCTTCGGTCGCCTGCTGATCGAACCCGAGGTGCTGCGCATGCTGATCTTCGGCGCCGCGCTGGTGCTGACCATGCGCTTCCGCCCGGCCGGCCTCTGGCCCGAGTCGCGGCACAAGCGCGAGATGGGCGAGCGGCGCGCATGAGGGAGGTTCTGCTCGAAGCCCGCGGCATCGGCAAGCGCTTCGGCGGCATCCATGCGCTGAAGGACGTCTCGCTGACCATCCGCGCGGGCGAGATCTACGGCCTGATCGGCCCCAACGGCGCCGGCAAGACCACCTTCTTCAACGTGCTGACCGGCCTCTACAGCCGCGATGCCGGCGAGGTGCTGTTCGCCGGTGGCCCGCTCGAACTCGGCAGCCCGCATCTGGTCGCGCGCGCCGGTATCGCCCGCACCTTCCAGAACATCCGCCTGTTCGGCAACATGAGCGCCCTCGAGAACGTCATGGTCGGCCGCCACGTGCGCACCAGCGCCGGCGTGCTCGGCGCGATCCTGCGCACGCGCGCCCAGCGCGCGGAGGAGGCGGCGATCCGCCGCCGCGCCGAGGAACTGCTGCGCTACGTCGGCATCCATCACCGCGCCGGCGACCTGGCGCGCCATCTCGCCTACGGCGACCAGCGCCGCCTCGAGATCGCGCGCGCGCTGGCCACCGAACCGAAGCTGCTGGCGCTCGACGAGCCGGCCGCCGGCATGAACGCCACCGAGACCGCCGCCCTGCGCCAGCTTGTCGAGGGTCTGCGCGCCGACGGCCTGACCGTGCTGCTGATCGAGCACGACGTCAAGCTCGTGATGGGCCTGTGCGACCGCGTCGCGGTGCTCGACTACGGCGAGAAGATCGCCGAGGACGTGCCCGAGATCGTGCAGCGCGACCCGAAGGTGATCGAGGCCTACCTGGGAGGCAGCGTTGGCTGAGCCGCCTTCCGACGAACGCTACGCGCTGCTCGAGGCGCTCAACCTCGAAGTGCATTACGGCGGCATCGCCGCCGTCAGGGGCATCTCCTTCGCGGTCGAGGCGGGCGAACTGGTCTGCCTGATCGGTGCCAACGGCGCGGGCAAGACCTCGACCCTCAAGGCGCTGGCGCGCATGATCCCGGCGCGCGGCGAGATCCACTATCGCCGGGAGCGCCTCGACCGCCTGCCGAGCCATGCGCTGATCCGGCGCGGCCTGGCCCTGGTGCCCGAGGGGCGCGGCATCTTCGCCCGTCTCACCGTCGCCGAGAACCTGGCGATGGGCGCCTATCACCGCGCCGACCGGGCCGGCATCGCGGACGACCTGGCGCGCATCTACGACATGCTGCCGCGCCTAAAGGAACGCGCGACCCAGGTGGCCGGCACGCTGTCCGGTGGCGAGCAGCAGATGCTCGCCATCGGCCGCGCGCTGATGGGGCGGCCGCGCCTGCTGCTGCTCGACGAGCCCTCGATGGGCCTGGCGCCGCTGATGGTCGAGAAGATCTTCGAGGTGATCCGCGCCGTCGCCGCCCAGGGCGTGACCATCCTGCTGGTCGAGCAGAACGCCCGCCTCGCGCTGCAGACCTGCGGGCGCGGCTACGTGATGGAGAGCGGCCAGATCACCCTGGCCGACAGCGCCGCCAGGCTGCTTGCCGATCCGCGCGTGCGCGCCGCCTACCTCGGCGAGTAGTATTTTTCCCGCCCACCCCCAGCCCCACCCTCTCGGGCGGCGAGACTCCTGGCGAGCTGCGCTCGTCTGTAACGGGGAGGGCCAATTTCGCGGTGGAACGGGTTGCGCCTCCGGCGCGTGCCGCCTTGCCGCGGGGCGGCCCATCGGCAAGGCTATTTGATCTGCGCTCCGCATCACACCGTGCCGCCAGCGCCGACTTTTTCTTTCCGTTTTTTCGCTGTGTCGCCGTGGTGAATATTCGATGGGTTCAGTTGAACTGCAGGCTGTCGGCGAAGGCGAGGGCTTCGAGCTGGGCGTGGTTGAGTTGCGCGGCGGAGAGGCCGAGCCGGCCGGCGAGCGCGATCATGCGCGCCGGATCCTCGTCCTCGCAGGCGAGCGCGAGATCGAGATAGGGCGCGAATTCGCCCGCGCGCCGCAGCAGGGCGTCGCCGATCGGCGCCGGCAGGTGCATCTCGCCGAGCACTTCCTCGATGCGCGTGCCGAGCAGCAGGTCAAGCAGCGAGAAGGCGCCGGCGATGAACAGGTTGTCGCTCTGGATCGCGTCGAAGCGGCCGGCGGCGGCGATTTCCATGAAGCGGCCGCGGGCGATGGCGGTCTGCATCAGGGCGGGCGCGATCGGATTGTCGCTGGCGGTCACCAGCAGCAGCGAGAGCCACTTGTTGAGCTTGTCGTAGCCGAGCAGGGTGACGGCGTGGCGGAAGGACTGGATCTCCTTGCCGAGGCCGAAGGCCGCCGAGTTGATGTAGCGCAGCAGCTTGAAGGACAGCGTGACGTCCTGCTTGAGGGCGGTTTCGATCTCGCCGACCTCGGCGTTCTTGCGCACCAGGTTGAGCACGCGCACCGCCTGGGCGTGGTTGGTCTTGAGCGGCCCCCAGGCATGCTCGCCGCGCAGGAAGAACCAGCCGCAGGCGCCGGCGTAGCCGTGGGCGATGGCGACGTCGAAGGCGTCCGGATCGGCGACGCGGCGCGCCAGCGGCAGGGCGGGCGGCGGGTCGTCGAACGCCGGGCAGGCGGCCGGGTCGGCGATCAGGAAGCGGAAGGGCGTTTCCGGCAGGGCGAGACCGGGCGCGTAGTCGGCCAGGCAGAGCGGGATGCCGGCGGCGTGCAGGCGCCCGAGCAGTTCCCCGGTCGCGGGGTCGTCCAGCGCGGTGGCGGGGATCTCGACCATGACGTTGGCGGGCGGCGTCCAGGCGAGCAACTCGGCGGAGGGCAGGCAGCCGGCCAGCGCGATCATCACGCTGCGCGCCGGCGGCCAGGCGTCGGCGAGCTGTTGCAGGGAGGTGGCCGCGGCGGCGGCCGCGTCCGCGTGGACGACCAGCCGCGTGGCGATGATCGCCTTGTGGCGGTTGATCACCGGCTCGCGGCGGATGAAGACCGGATCGCCCATGGCGGTGCTCAACGCGGCGCGTAGGAGAACACGTCGGCGAAGAACTCCTCCTTGGGCAGGCCGTGGGCGGTGAAGTCGGCGAGCGCCGCCTCGCACATCGCCGGCGCGCCGCAGACGTAGGCCTGGTAGGCGGACAGGTCCGGATGGTCGGCGAGCACGGCCTCATGCACGAGGCCGGCGCGGCCGTTCCAGGCGTCGGCGGCGTCCGGATCGGAGAGCACGGGAATGTAGGCGATGCCGTGCGCGGCGGCCCAGCGCTCGGCCAGCGCGTTCAGGTAGAGGCCGGCGCGGTTCTTCGCGCCCCAGTAGAGCGTCATCGGGCGCTTGACGCCGATGTGCAGCGCGTGCTCGATCAGGCCCTTGAGCGGCGCGAAGCCGGTGCCGCCAGCGACGAGGATGATCGGCTTGTCCGACTCCTCGCGCAGGAAGAAGCTGCCAAGCGGTCCCTCGATGCGCATGATGTCGCGCTCCTTCATGGCTGTGAATACGTGCTCGGTGAAGTTGCCGCCGGGCACCCGGCGCACGTGGATCTCCAACAGTTCGTCGGCGTGCGGCGCGCTGGCGAGCGAGAAGGCGCGGCGCTTGCCGTCGGCGAGCAGGAATTCGATGTACTGGCCGGCGAGAAACTGCATGCGCTCGTTGGCCGGCAGCTTGAGCCAGATCGCCATCACGTCGTCGGCGAGGCGCTCCATCTTCTGCACGCGGCAGGGCAGGGTCTTGACCGGGATGTCGCGCGCGGCGTCGATTTCCTTGACCTCCAGGCTCAGGTCCGAGAGCGGCCTGGCGCAGCAGAACAGCGCCAGGCCGGCGGCACGCTCGGCGGCGGGCAACGCCTGCTCCTGCGCTCCGCCATGATCGACCTGGCCGGCCAGCACTTTGCCCTTGCAGGCGCCGCAGGCGCCGTTCTTGCAGCCGTAGGGCAGGTTGATGCCCGCGTCGAGGGCGGCTTCGAGGATGGTGGCGTCGGCGGCGACGCTGAAGCTGTGGCCGCTGGGCTGGAGGGTGACTTGGTGCGCCATGCGATAATCGTCCGGTGAAGAATGCTTCGAGAAGACTGCTGATCGTGGGTTGCGGCGATGTCGCGCGCCGCGCCCTGCCTGTCCTGACGCGCCGCTGGCGGGTGTTCGCGCTGGTGCGCGACTTCGACCCGGCCTTGCGCGCCCAGGGCGTGCTGCAGATTCGCGGCGACCTCGACCGCCCCGGCTCCTTGCGCCGCCTGGCGGGACTGGCGCAGGCCGTGCTGCACAGCGCTCCGCCCCCCGGCGAAGGCGACGGCGATCCGCGCACCCGGCGCCTGCTGGCGGCCCTGGCAAGGCGCGGAAGTCTACCATGGCGCCTTGCCTACATCAGCACCACGGGCGTGTACGGCGACTGCGGCGGCGCCCGCGTGGCGGAGACGCGGCCGACGGCCGCCAGGACCGCGCGCGGCCGCCGCCGCGTCGCCGCCGAACGCCTCCTGCGCGCCGCCGGCCGCAAGGGCGTGCGCGTCAGCATCCTGCGCGCGCCGGGCATCTACGCCGCCGACCGCCTGCCCCTCGACCGCATCCGCCGCGGTGATCCGGTGCTGCTCCCCGCCGAGGACGTCTACACCAACCACATCCATGCGGCGGATCTGGCCGCCGCCTGCGCCGCGGCGCTGGAGCGCGGGCGTGCCAACCGCGCCTACAATGTCTGCGACGATTCGGCCCTGGCGATGGGCGACTGGTTCGACAAGCTCGCCGACGCCTTCGGCCTGCCCCGGCCGCCGCGCGCGACGCGCGCCGAGGTGAGGGCGCGCCTGTCCCCGACGCTGCTCTCCTTCATGGGCGAGTCGCGGCGGCTCGTCAACGCGCGCCTGAAGCGCGAACTCAAGCTGCGGCTGCGCCATCCGACCGTGGATGACGGCATCGCGGCGGCACTGCAATCCCAAGGAACCCCACCATGCTCTGGCTGAAAGCCTTCCACATCTTCCTCGTCGTCAGCTGGTTCGCCGGCCTGTTCTACCTGCCGCGCATATTCGTCAACCTGGCGATGGTGCCGGCGGAGAGCGCCGCCGAGCGCGAGCGGCTGCTCGTCATGGCGCGCAAGCTCTACAAGTTCGTCACGCCGATCGGCGCGCTGGCGGTGGCCACCGGCCTGTGGCTCTGGCTCGGCTTCGACTTCCACGGCGGCTGGCTGCACGCCAAGACCACGCTGGTGGCCGGCCTGGTCGGCTACCACCTGTATTGCGGCCGGCTGCTCGCGACCTTCGTCGCCGGCCGGAACGAGCGGCCCCATGTCTGGTACCGCTTCTTCAACGAGGTGCCGGTGCTGGTGCTGCTCGCCGTCTGCATCCTCGTCGTGGTGAAGCCGTTTTGAGCGCGCCGGCCATGCAGCCATCGTCTCCGCAGTCCCACGGGGATTCCCTTCGGTCACGCCGAGTTGTGCGCCAGCCGCGCGACGAGCGCGACGAGCGCTTCTTCGCCACCTGTCCGCGTGGGCTGGAGGAACTGCTCGCCGAGGACATCCTCGCCGCCGGCGGCAGGGATGCGGCGACCACGCCCGGCGGCGCGAGCTTCGCCGGCAACTGGGAAGCCTGCTACCGGCTCAACCTGAGCTCGCGCATCGCCACGCGCGTGCTCTGGCGCGTCGGCGGCGGCGAGTTCCGCAACGAGGCCGACATCTACCGGCTGGCCAACGAGATCGCCTGGCCGGCGCTGTTCAAGGTCGAGCACAGCATTCGCGTCTATGTCACCGCCGTGCGCGCGCCCTTCAAGAGCATCGAATTCGTCACCCTCAAGGTCAAGGACGCCGTCTGCGACCGCTTCCGCGCCGACTGCGGCAAGCGGCCCGACGTGAACACGGCGGCGCCCGCCGTGCGCATCCATCTGTTCGTCACCGACAAGCAGGCGACGCTCTATCTCGACACCTCGGGCGAACCGCTCTGGCTGCGCGGCCAGAAGATCGCCAAGGTCGCCGCGCCGCTCAAGGAGAACCTCGCCGCCGGCATGCTGCGCCTCGCCGGGTGGACACCCGACCAGCCGCTGTTCGACCCGATGTGCGGCTCGGGCACGCTCCTGCTGGAGGCGGCCGGCATGGCCCTCGGCGACGCGCCGGGGCTGGCGCGCGACATGAAGGATTTCGGCTTCACGCGGCTCGTCAATTACCAGCCCGCGCTGTGGCGCCGCCTCTGCATGGAGGCGGCCGAGCGGCGCGTGGCGGCGCCGCAGCGCCTGCAGATCTGGGGCAGCGACCGCGACGACGATGCCGTCGCGCGCACCGCGCAGAACCTCGCCCATGCGGGGTTGGACGATTTGATCGAACTGCGGCGCGCCGACATCCTCGAACTCGCGCCGCCGGCCGCGGCCGGCGTGCTGGTGAGCAATCCGCCCTACGGCGAGCGGCTTGGCGAGAGCGACGAACTGGCGGCCTTCTATCCGCGCCTCGGCGATGCGCTGAAGCAGCGCTTCGCCGGCTGGCATTGCTGGTTCCTCTCCGCCGACGCGCGCCTGCCCAAGCTCATCGGCCTCAAGCCGGCGCGCAAGATCCCGCTCTACAACGGCAATCTCGAATGCCGGCTCTACGGCTTTCCGATGGTCGCCGGCAGCGCGCGGGACCGCTAGCGGCCGGCCGGTACACCGTCCCGCCGCCGCCGACTTTTCAAGGCGATGGCGGGGCGGCGGGTTTAGACGATGTCGAGGTGCTGGATGCCGCCGGCGAGATCCTTGTCGGCCGATTCCTTCCCGTGCAGCTTGATCATCAGGCGCACCTCGTTCATCGAGTCGGCGAAGCGCAGCGCGTCCTCGTAGCTGATCTTGCCGGCCTCGTAGAGGTCGAACAGCGCCTGGTCGAAGGTCTGCATGCCGAGCTCGCGCGACTTCTTCATGATCTCCTTGATGCCATGCACCTCGCCCTTGCCGATCAGGTCGGAGATCAGCGGCGAGTTGAGCAGGATTTCGATCGCGGCGGCGCGGCCCTTGCCCTCCTTGAGCGGGATCAGGCGCTGCGAGACGACCGCCTTGAGGTTGAGCGAGAGGTCCATCAGCAATTGCGGGCGGCGCTCCTCGGGGAAGAAGTTGATGATGCGGTCCATCGCCTGGTTGGAGTTGTTGGCGTGCAGCGTGCCCATCGCCAGGTGGCCGGTCTCGGCGAAGGCGATGGCGTGCTCCATGACCTCGCGGTCGCGGATCTCGCCGATCAGGATGACGTCGGGGGCCTGGCGCAGCGTGTTCTTCAGCGCCGCCTCCCAGGACTCGGTGTCCACGCCGACCTCGCGCTGGGTGATGACGCAGTTCTTGTGGTCATGCACGTACTCGACCGGATCCTCGATGGTGATGATGTGGCCGTAGCTGTTCTCGTTGCGGTAGCCGATCATCGCCGCCATCGAGGTGGACTTGCCGGAGCCGGTGCCGCCGACGAACAGCACCAGGCCGCGCTTGGTCATCACCACGTCCTTGAGCACCGGCGGCAGGCCGAGATCGTCGAATTTCGGGATCGAGGTGTTGATGGTGCGCATGATCATGCCGGCGCGCCCCTGCTGGACGAAGGCATTGACGCGGAAGCGGCCGATGCCCGCCGGACTGATGGCGAAGTTGCATTCCTTGGTCGCCTCGAACTCGGCGGCCTGCTTGTCGTTCATCACCGCGCGCGCCAGCTCGATCGAGTGCTGCGGCGTCAGCGCCTGGGCGGTGACCGGCGTCATCTTGCCGTCGATCTTGATCGCCGGCGGAAAGCCGGCGGTGATGAAGAGGTCGGAACCTTTTTTTTGCACCATCATCGCCAGCAGCTGGTGCATGAATTTGAGTGCTTCGTCGCGTTCCATGAAAAACTCCAAAAGTGAGCCGGGGAAGTGTGTCTCCGGCCGCTCCCTACGGTCGCTTAACGTTCGCTGCGCTCACGTTAGCCTACGACGCAATTTCCCTGGCTGATGCAATCAGCCAGGGAAATTGTCCTTGTTGGCCGCCTTCGAGCGCGCCTCGGCGGGGGAGACGATGTTGCGCTTGACCAGGTCCTGCAGATTCTGGTCGAGGGTCTGCATGCCGTACTGCTGGCCGGTCTGGATCGCCGAATACATCTGGGCGATCTTGTTCTCGCGGATCAGGTTGCGGATCGCCGGCGTGCCGATCATGATCTCGTGGGCGGCGACGCGGCCGGCGCCGTCTTTGGTCTTCAGCAGCGTCTGCGAGATCACCGCCTTGAGCGATTCGGAGAGCATCGCGCGCACCATTTCCTTCTCGGCCGCCGGAAAGACGTCCACGATCCGGTCGATGGTCTTGGCCGCCGACGAGGTGTGCAGCGTGCCGAACACCAGGTGGCCGGTCTCGGCGCCGGAGAGGGCGAGGCGGATGGTTTCGAGGTCGCGCATTTCGCCGACCAGGATCACGTCCGGGTCCTCGCGCAGCGCCGAACGCAGCGCGTTGTTGAAGGACAGCGTGTGCGGGCCGACCTCGCGCTGGTTGACCAGGCATTTCTTCGATTCATGGACGAATTCGATCGGGTCCTCGACGGTGAGGATGTGACCGTACTCGGTATCGTTCTTGTGGTCGATCATCGCCGCCAGCGTCGTGGACTTGCCCGAGCCGGTCGGGCCGGTGACCAGCACGATGCCGCGCGGCTGGTCGGCGATCTCCTTGAAGATCTTCGGCGCGTTGAGTTGTTCGAGGGACAGCACCTTGGAGGGAATCGTGCGCAGCACGGCGGCGGCGCCGCGGTTCTGCACGTAGGCGTTGACGCGGAAGCGCGCCAGGTTGGGCACGGCGAAGGAGAAGTCGCACTCCAGGTTTTCCTCGTAGGCCTTGCGCTGGCCGTCGTTCATGATGTCGTAGATCATGCCGTGCACGTCCTTGTGCTCCATCGGCGGCAGGTTGATGCGCCGGATGTCGCCATGCACGCGGATCATCGGCGGCAGGCCGGACGACAGGTGCAGGTCGGATGCCTTGTTCTTGACGACGAAGGCAAGCAGTTCGGTGATGTCCATGAGATCGCTCCAGCGCTGGTCTTGGGGAGAGGCTTGGGTATACTTGGCCCCGATCCGAAGCCGCTATATGACAACAATTCCCGCCAACCTGCAAGCCGTAAACCAGCGCATCGCGGCCGCCTGCGCCGCCGCCGGCCGCGCGCGGGAAGCGGTCGCGCTGCTGGCGGTGTCGAAGACCTTTCCCGCCGCCTGCGTGCGCGCCGCCGCCGCCGCCGGCCAGCGCGCCTTCGGCGAAAGCTACGTGCAGGAGGCGCTGCCCAAGTTCGCCGCCCTTGCCGACCTGGGCCTCGAATGGCACTTCATCGGCCCCCTGCAGAGCAACAAGACGCGCCCGGTCGCCGAGGGCTGCGCCTGGGTGCATTCGGTCGAGCGCCTCAAGGTCGCCGAGCGGCTCGCGGCGCAGCGTCCGCCGCAGCTGCCGCCGCTCAACGTCTGCGTGCAGGTGAATGTCAGCGGCGAGGCCAGCAAGAGCGGCTGCGCGCCCGCGGAGGCGGCCGCGCTGTGCCGCGCCGTGGCGGCGCTGCCCGGCCTGCGCCTGCGCGGCCTGATGGCGGTTCCCGAGCCGAGCGAGGACATGGCGTTGGTGCGGCGCCGCTTCGCCGCGCTGCGCGCGTTGCGCGACGAACTGAACGCCCAGGGACTCGGTCTCGACACTTTGTCGATGGGCATGTCCCACGACCTTGAGGCGGCCATCATGGAAGGCGCGACCATCGTGCGCGTCGGAACCGCAATATTCGGAGAAAGGCACTACGCAACATGAAAATCACCTTCATCGGCGGCGGCAACATGGCGACCGCATTGATCGGCGGCCTCAAGAAGCAGGGCTTCTCCGTGGCCGGCATCCAGGTCGTCGAGCCCTCCGCCGAGGCGCGCGAGCGCCTGACCGAAAATTTCGGCGTGCGCTGCGCGCCCGCCATCGACGCGGCGGCGCTCAACTGCGAGGCGCTGGTGCTGGCGGTCAAGCCGCAGCAGATGAAGGAGGCCCTCGCGCCGGCCGCCGGCAAGCTGGCCGGCCAGCTGGTGATCAGCATCGCCGCCGGCCTGCGCCTGGCGGACATCGGACGCTGGCTCGGCGGCAACTGCCGGCTGGTGCGCGCCATGCCCAACACGCCGGCCCTGATCGGCGCCGGCATCACCGGCCTGTACGCGGACGCCACGGTGGACCGCGAGGCGCGCGACGCGGTGGAGAAGATCCTCCACGCGGTCGGCCGCACCCTCTGGGTCGAGGACGAGGTGCTGATGGACACGGTGACCGCCGTTTCCGGCAGCGGACCGGCCTACGTCTTCTACTTCATCGAGGCGCTGCAGAGCGCGGGCGTCGAACTCGGCCTGACCGCCGAGGCCGCGCGCCTGCTGGCGATCGAGACCTTCCTCGGGGCGGCGCGCCTGGCCGAGGCGAGCGAGGAGCCGGTCGGCGTGCTGCGCGAACGGGTCACCTCCAAGGGCGGCACCACCGCCGCCGCGCTGGCGACCTTCGAGACCGAGGGCATCGCCGCCGCCATCGGCAAGGGCGTCGCCGCCGCCGCCCTGCGTGGGCGCGAGCTCTGCGACATCCTGGGGCAGGACTGATGTTCGCCCAGATCCTCGACCTGCTGCTCGGCACGGCGGCCAACCTGCTGGCGCTGGCCTTCCTCGCGCGCGTCTGGATGCAGCGGGTGCGCGCGCCCTTCCGCAATCCCATCGGCCAGTTCGTCGCCGCCGTCACCGACTGGGCGGTGCTGCCGCTGCGCCGTCTCGTTCCCGGCCTGTTCGGTATCGACCTCGCCAGCGTCTTCGCCGCCTGGTTCGTCCAGATCGCCTATTTCGGCGTCATGGTCGGGCTGGCGGGCATGGCCGCCAGCGGCCCCGAGGCGATATTTGGCGTCGCCTGGGCGGCCGGCGTCGCGGTGCTGCGCATGTTCGTCTATCTGCTGATGGGCGTGGTGATCGTCATGGCCCTGCTGTCCTGGGTCAACCCCTATGCGCCGATCACGCCGCTCTTCGATCAGATGGCGCGGCCGCTCCTGCAGCCGATCCGGCGCCTGCTGCCCTCCCTCGGCGGCGTGGATCTCTCGCCGCTGGTCGCGCTGGTGCTCTGCCAGGTCGTGCTGGTCGTGCTGGCCAACCTGCCGGGATTCTGGCCGCGGTGAGCCTGCCCGCCTGGCTGCGCGTCGACGCCAGGGACGGCAGCCTTGTCCTCAGTCTGCACATCCAGCCCGGGGCGAAGAAGACCGCAGTGGTCGGGCCGCACGGTGACGCACTGAAGATCCGTCTCGCCGCGCCGCCGGTGGACGGCAAGGCCAACGCGGCGCTGCTGGCTTTCCTGGCCCAGAAACTCGGCGCTGGCGCGACGGTGAAGCCGGCCGTGGAACTCGTCGGTGGCCAGACCTCGCGCGCCAAGCGCGTGCGCGTGGCGGGCGTGGGTCCGGAACAGGTTCAGAGCAGCCTGTCGGCCGAATAGGCCAGGTGGCCGTCGATCAGCGTGTAGCGCACCTCGCCCTGCAGTTCGCGGCCGAGGAAGGGCGTGTTCTTGCCCTGGCTCTTGAGGCGCTCGCGGCTCACGGTGAAACGCGCGGCGGGGTCGAAGACGCAGATGTCGGCCGGCGCGCCGGGAACGAGGCGGCCGCAGCCGCGGTCGAGCAGGCCGAGGATACGTGCCGGGTCGCTGGTGACGCGCGCCAGGGCCTGCGGCAGCGGGATGCCGGCCTCCATGGCCCAGCGCAGGGTCAACGGCAGCAGCAGTTCCAGGCCGGTGGCGCCGGCCTCGGCCTCGCCGAAGGGCTGCTGCTTGGCGTCGTCGTCCACCGGCGTGTGGTCGGAGCAGAGCACGTCGATGCTGCCGTCGGCGAGGCCGGCGGCGAGCGCGGCGCGGTCGGTGGCGGAGCGCAGCGGCGGGTCGAGGCGCATATGGGCGTCGAAGAAACCGATGTCCTCGTCGCAGAGGTGCAGGTGCTGGACGGTGATGTCGCAGCTGACGGCGAGGCCGTCGGCGCGCGCGGCGCGGATCATGGCGAGACCGGCGGCCGAGGACAGGCGGCGCACGTGCAGCCGCGCGCCGGTCTCGCGGGCGAGCTGCAGGTAGGTCGCCAGGGCGACGGTCTCGGCGACCACCGGGATGCCGGCGAGGCCAAGGCGCGCGGACACCGCGCCGTCGTGGGCGACGCCGAGCTTGGCGAGGTGGGCGTCCTGGGCCTGCAGCCAGACCGGGAAGCCGAAGGTGGCGGCGTACTGCATGGCGCGCATCAGCACCTGGGTGTCCACGATGCTGACGCTGGCCTGGCCAAAGGCGATGCAGCCGGCCTCGGTGAGCTCGGCCATCTCGGTGAGACGCTGGCCGGCGAGGCCGACGGTGAGCGCGCCCATCGGGTGCACATGGGCGAAGCCGGGCTGGCGCGCGCGGTGCTTGAGCATCTCGACCAGGCCGGGCTCGTCCAGCGGCGGATCGGTGTCGGGCGGGCAGACCAGGCGCGTCACGCCGCCGGCCGCCGCCGCCGCCATCTCGGATTCGAGCGTGGCCTTGTATTCGAAGCCCGGCTCGCGCAGGCGCGCCGAGAGGTCCACCAGGCCGGGACAGACGACGCAGCCGGTGGCGTCGATGACGCCCTCGGCCTGGAAGCCGCCGGGCGCCTTGTCGCCGATGCCGACGATGCGCCCGGCGGTGGCGAAGACGCTGGTGGCGCGGTCGAGGCCGCTCGCCGGGTCGATGACGCGGCCGTTCTTGATCTCTATCTTCATTGGCTTACTCCGGCGAGCATGCTCATCACGGCCATGCGCACCGCGATGCCGAAGGTGACCTGCGGCAGGATCACCGCCTGGCGGCCGTCGGCGACGGCGGAGTCGATCTCGACGCCGCGGTTCATCGGGCCGGGGTGCATGACGATGGCGTCGGGCTTGGCGAGCGCCAGTTTCTCGGGCGTCAGGCCGTAGGACTTGAAGTACTCCTGCGGGCTGGGCAGCAGCGCGCCCTGCATGCGTTCGTTCTGCAGGCGCAGCATCATCACGACGTCCGCGCCGCGCAGGCCCTCGGCCATGTCGTGGCAGACGCGCAGCGGCGCGTTGGGGATCATTTGCGCGGCGGCCGTCGGCAGCAGCGTCTGCGGGCCGACCAGGCGGATCTCCGGCACGCCGAGGGTGACGAGCGCGTGCAGCTGGCTGCGCGCCACGCGCGAATGCAGGATGTCGCCGACCACCGCCACCGTCAGCTTGGTGAAATCCTGCTTGTAGTGGCGGATGGTGTACATGTCCAGCAGGCCCTGGGTCGGGTGCGAGTGGCGCCCGTCGCCGGCGTTGACGACATGGATGTGGTCGCGGCCGGTGGCGGCCAGGTGCTGGGCGATCAGGTAGGGCGCGCCGCTGGAGGCGTGGCGCACGACGAACATGTCGGCCTGCATCGCCGCCAGGTTGTCCACCGTGTCGAGCAGGCTCTCGCCCTTGGCGGCGCTGGAGGTGTTGATGTTGAGGTTGATGACGTCGGCGGACAGGCGCTTGGCGGCGATCTCGAAGGTGGTGCGCGTGCGCGTCGAATTCTCGAAGAACAGGTTGAACACGCTCTTGCCGCGCAACAGCGGCACCTTCTTCACCTCGCGCTCGGCGACGGCGGTGAAGGGCTCGGCGCGGTCGAGGATGCCGTGCAGGATCTCGCGCGACAGGCCCTCGATCGAGAGCAGGTGGATCAGTTCGCCGTGCTGGTTGAGCTGCGGATTGGCCTGGGTCATGGCGCCCCCCGTTTCTCGCCGAGGCTGAAGGAAAGTCGGCCCGCGTCGTCGCGCGCCAGGTCGAGGCTCTGGCCGTCCGGCAGGCCGAGCGTCAGCGGGCAGTAGGTGGCGGCCACCGGCAGCTCGCGGCCGCCGCGGTCCACCAGCACGGCAAGCTCGACCCTGGCCGGGCGGCCGTAGTCGAAGATCTCGTTGAGCGCGGCGCGCAGGGTGCGTCCGGTCTGCAGCACGTCGTCCACCACGACGAGGTGCGCGCCCTCGGTGGTGTCCGGCAGGTGCGAGGGGCGGCCGCCGGCGCGCAGGCCGTTGCCGAGGTGGTGGTCGTCGCGGTGGAAGGAGACGTCGATGCTGGCGGGTGGCTGCGTCAGGCCGAGCAGGGCGTGCAGGCGCTCGGCGATCCAGACGCCGCCGGTATGGATGCCGACCAGCACGGTGTCCGGCGCGACATGGGGCCGCATCTGCGCGGCGAGGCGGTCGATCAGCTCATCGACCGGTGGCAGGGTGGTGGACATGGCGGTCTAGGCTGGGCTATGGATGCTGTTGTGTTGGTCGAACCAGGCTTGCAGGATGACGGCGGCGGCGGCGGCGTCGAGTTGCGCCTTGAGCTTGCGCTTGTCCCCTGACAACCGCGTTTCGGCGATGGCGGAAGAGTAGCGCTCGTCGGCCATTTCCACCGGCAGCCGGTAGCGGCCCTCGAGCTGGCGCGCGAAGCGCTCGCAGCGGGCGGCGAATTCATGCTCGGCGTCGTCGATGTGGCGCGGCAGGCCGACGACGAGGCGCGCCGGCCGCCATTCGGCGATCAGCCTGCCGATGGCGGCGAAGCGGCGGTCGTTGGCGGATTCGGCGACCGTGGCCAGCGCGCGCGCCTGGCCGAGCAGGGTCTCGCCGATGGCGACGCCGATGCGCTGCTCGCCGAAATCGAAGGCCATGACCGTTTCCGAGTCAGGCATGTCCCGCGACTTCGGAGAGATTGGAGAAGTCGACGCCGAGCAGGTGCATCGCCGCCGGCAGGCGCTCCTCGGGCGGCAGGGAGAAGATGATCGAGGGGTCGGCGGTGACGGTGAGCCAGGCGTTCTGGGAGAGCTCCCATTCGAGCTGGCCGGCCGCCCAGCCGGCGTAACCGAGGGAGACCAGCACGTCGCTCGGCGCGCCGTCCTCGCTCATCGCCTGCAGGATGTCGCGCGAGCTGGTCAGGCCGATCTCCTCGGTGATGCGCAGGGTCGACTGCCAGTCGCCGCGCGGACGGTGCAGCACGAAGCCGCGGTCGGTCTGCACCGGGCCGCCGAAGAACACCGGCTGCTCGTTGTACTGGTCCTGCCGAGGGCCGGGCGGCAGCGGCATGCCGACGCGCTCGAACAGCGAGCCGAGGCTCATCTCGATGGGCCGGTTCACGATGATGCCCAGCGCGCCCTCGGCGTTGTGCTCGCAGACGTAGGTGAGCGTGCGCGCGAAGTTCGGATCGGTCATGGCGGGCATGGCGATCAGGAAATGATTGGCGAGGTGGGAGGTGTTGGTGATATCCATGGTCGGCGCTCATTGTAATCTGTCGACGCCCGGTTTTTCCCCTGTGCCCGATGACCGCCGACGACACTTCCGCCCTGGTCTGGTTCCGCCGCGATCTGCGCGACTTCGACCACGCCGCCCTGAGCCTGGCCCTGCGCCGGCATGCCCGGGTGCATTGCGCCTTCGTCTTCGATACCGACCTCCTCGACCCGCTGCTGCGCCGCGGGCTGGTCGCCGACCGGCGCGTCGAGTTCATCCTGAACTGCGTCGCCGCACTGGACGCCGCGCTGCGCGCCAGGGGCGGCGGGCTGATCGTGCGCCACGGCCGCGCGGTCGATGAGATTCCGCGCCTCGCGGCCGGGCTCGGCGCCGCCGCCGTGTACGCCAACCGCGATCACGAGCCCGCCGCGCGGGTGCGCGACGCGGCGGTGGCGGCGGCCCTCGCGGCGGACGGCCGCGTCTTCCGCGACTGCAAGGACCAGGTGATCTTCGAGCGCGCCGAGATCCTCACCCAGGCCGGCACGCCCTTCGCGGTGTTCACGCCCTATGCGCGCGCCTGGCGGGCGCGCCTGACGCCGGCCGATCTCGTCGCGCACGACTGCACGGCGCGGCCAGGACAGTTCGTGTCGCCTGCCACCGTCTCATCAGCACCGAGTTTGCCGGCCCTGGGCTTCGCGCCCACCGACCTGGCCGAGCTGCGCATGCCCCCCGGCATGGCGGGCGGCGCGGCGCTGCTCGACGACTTCCTCGACCGCATCGACCGCTACCACGAGCAGCGCGACTTCCCCGCCCTCAAGGGCGTCTCCTACCTCTCGCCGCACCTGCGCTGCGGCACGGTGTCGATCCGCCAGCTCGTCGCCGCCGCCCATGCGGCAAGCCTGCTGCCGGACGGCAAGGGTGCCGAGACCTGGCTGGGCGAGCTGATCTGGCGCGAGTTCTACCAGATGGTGCTCTGGTGGCGTCCCGACGTCGTGGACCATTGCTGGCGGCGCGAGTGCGACGCGCTCGTCTGGGACGAAGCGCCGGAACTCCTCGCCGCCTGGCGGGAAGGGCGCACCGGCTATCCGCTGGTGGATGCGGCCCAGCGCCAGCTGCTGCAAAGCGGCTGGATGCACAACCGGCTGCGCATGGTGAGCGCCTCCTTCCTGGTCAAGGACCTCGGCATCGACTGGCGCCTGGGCGCGGCGCATTTCGCCGACTGGCTGCTCGACTACGACCTCGCCGCCAACAACGGCGGCTGGCAATGGTGCGCGTCCACCGGCTGCGATGCCCAGCCCTGGTTCCGCATCTTCAATCCGGTGACCCAGTCGGAAAAGTTCGATCCGCAGGGCAAGTTCATCCGCCGCTACCTGCCCGAGCTCGCGGACGTGCCCGACAAGTTCATCCACGCGCCCTGGCGCATGGCGTCGCCGCCGGCCGGCTATCCGGCGCCGCTGGTGGATCACGCGCGGGCACGGGAGCGCACGCTGGCGCGCTACGGCAGGCTCAAAAACCCGCCGACTTGAGGAAGGCTTCGAAGCCCTCCTCGCGGTAGCCGTCGAAACGCCTGGCGCCGGCCAGTGTGACCGGCACGCCGCGCCCGCCGAGGGCCTTGAACTCGGCCTGGTGGCGCGGGTTTGCCGTGATGTCCTTCTCGGCGAACTTGAGGCCCTTGAGCAGCATGTGCTCCTTGGCGATGCGGCAATAGCGGCAGCGCGGGGTGGTGTAGATCCAGATTTCGCCGCGGCGCGGCAGCGGCAGGGCGACCGGCTTGGCGGGCGCGGGCGCCGACTGGAATTCCTGCTCCACCACGGTCATGCCGTCGCCGACCGAGAGCGTGCCGCGCAGCGGCGCCGTGCTGATGGCCTTGCCCGCCGGTGGCCGGTCGCCGTAATGCACGCGACCGTCGGCGTCGACCCACTTGGTCACCTGGGCGGTGGCGGGCAGGGCGAGGAGCAGCGCGCACAGCAGCGCCGCCGACCGGCGCTTCATCGCCCGACCAGCCCGGCGATCAGGGCGAGCAGTTCGGCATCGTCGTAGGGCTTGCCGAGGTAGTGCTCGACGCCGAGCTCGGCGGCCACCTGGCGATGCTTGTCGGCGCTGCGCGAGGTGATCATGATTACCGGCAACGTGGCCAGGCGCGGCGCGGCGCGCAGCGCGCGCACCAGCTCGAAGCCGTCCATGCGCGGCATCTCGATGTCGGCGAGCATGACGTCGGGCAGCGCGTGTTCCAGCTGTTCCATGGCGTCGACGCCGTCCTTGGCGGTGGTCACGCGGTAGCCCGCGCGTTCCAGCAGGCGGCCGGTGATCTTGCGCACGGTCAGCGAGTCGTCCACCACCATGATGGTCGGCGTCGCCGCGACCGGCGCCGGGGTGGTCGCGGCGTAGGCGGGCGCGAAGTCGCGCTGCGCCAGCGCGACCGGGTTCACGATCAGCGCCACCGCGCCGTCGCCGAGCACCGTGGCGCCGGTGAGGCCGGGCACGCGCGCGAGCTGGTCGCCGAGGGGCTTGACCACCACCTCCTGGCTCTGCGTCAGCGCGTCGACTTCGAGGGCGACCTGGCTGCCGCCGCTCTTCAGCAGCAGCACCCAGCAGTGCGGTTTTTCCGGCGTCGCGCGCGCCATGCCGTAGAGCTCGGGGATGCCGTGGCGCGGATAGTGCCGGCCGCCGCGCGCGATGCCGCCTTCGGCGCGCAGCGCGGCGGTTTCCTCGACGGACAGCTCGCGCGCCTCCTCGACCATCGTGGCGGGAATCGCCCAGGCGCGACCGTCGACCTCGACCACCATCACCGGGATCACCGCCAGGGTCAGCGGCAGGACGATGTCGAAGCGCGTGCCCTGGCCGGGCTGGCTGCCGACCTCGACGCGGCCGCCGAGCTGGGCGACCTCGTTGCGCACCACGTCGAGGCCGACGCCGCGGCCGGCGATCTCGTTCACCTGCGCGGCGGTGGAGAAACCGGGCCGGAAGATCAGCTCGGCCAGTTCCGTCTCGGTGGCGGCGTCCGGCGCCAGCAGGCCGCGCTCCGCCGCGCGCGCGCGGATCGCGGCGAAGTCGAGGCCGTGGCCGTCGTCGCTCAGGGCGAGGGTGATGTCGTTGTCGCCGGGGGCGATCGTCAGGGTGATCTGGCCGAGCTCGGGCTTGCCGGCGGCGCGCCGCGCCGCCGGCGCCTCGATGCCGTGGGCGACGGCGTTGCGCAGCAGGTGTTCGAGCGGGCCGAGCATGCGTTCGAGCACGCCGCGGTCGGCGGGCGTGTCGCCGCCCTTGATGTCGAGGTTGGCCTGGCGGCCGAGCTCCTTGGCGGTCTGGCGCACCACGCGGTGCAGGCGCTCGGCGACGGTGGCGAAGGGCACCATGCGCGCGCGCAGCAGCGCATGGGACAGCTCGCGATTCTGGCGCGACTGGGCGGCGAGCGCCTCGTTGGCGACGTCGAGCTGGCGCAGCAGCGCGTGCTGCACGGTCGCCACGTCGTCCACGCTCTCCGCCATCATGCGCGTGAGTTCCTGCAGGCGCGTGAAGCGGTCGAATTCGAGCGGGTCGAAGTCGCGCCGCCGCGACTCGTCGCCGCCGAGTTGCGACTGCATGCGCGACTCGGCGTGGATCTCGAATTCGCGCAGCTGGCCGCGCAGGCGCGCGACGTTCTCGGTCAGGTCGAGCAGCGCGCCCCTGAAGCCGCGCAGGCTGCCTTCGATGCGGCTGCGGGCGATCGCCATCTCGCCGGCCTCGCCGACCAGGCGGTCGATGAGGTCGGCGCGCACGCGCAGCAGCACCGCCGGTCCCGTTTCGCTCGCGGCGGGAGTGGCCGGCGCGGCCTCCGGCGTCGGCGCCGGCGCCGGGCGCGGGGCGCTCGCCGGCTGGCGCAGGCCGGCGACCAGCTGGCTGGCGCGGTCGAGGGAGGCGTCGAGGCCGTCGCACACGGCGGCGGTCGCGCCGCCGCCGGCGAGGGCCTGCTCGACGCGGGTTTCCATGCCGTGGGCGAGTTCGCCGAGGCCCATCGCGCCGCACATGCGCGCGCCGCCCTTGAAGGTGTGCAGCAGGCGCGCCAGGCGTCGGCCGGTTTCCGCCTGTTCCGGCGCCGCGCGCCACGCGCGCAGGTCCTCGGCGAGCTCGCGCAGCTGCTCGTCGGCTTCTTCGAGGAACAGCGCGGCGAGCTGCGGATCCACCTCGTCGGCCGGCCGCGACCGGCGGTGCTCGGCGAGGGGCGAGGGTTCCGGCGCGGCGGGCGCCGCGACCGGAGCGGTGCGCAGGGCCTCGAGGTCGGCGGCGAGCGTGTTCTCGTCGGCAGGGAAGCGCCGTTCGGCGATCGCGCCGACCATGCCTTCGAGGGCGCCGACGGTGCGCGCCAGCAGCATGCGTGCCGACTCGTCGGGGGCGGCGCGCGCCAGCGAATGGCGCACCAGGGCGTTCTCCAGCGCGTGGGCGAGGGCCTGCACCGGCGGGAAGCCGGTACCGGCGGAAATGCCGGCGAGGGTGTGGGCGGCGCGGATCGTCTCGCGCGCGGGCACGCCGGCCGGGCCGGAAAGCTCGCGGCGCAGCGTGGCGACATGGCCCCGCGCCTCCTCGACGTAGAGCTTGTAGAGCGTCGGCGAGATGCTCAGCGCGCCGATGGTCACGACCTCCTTGGCCGGCGCGGCGGCAAAAGTCGGTTCCGGCGGGACGGTGGCTGGCGCCGGCGCGGGATGGGCGGCGGCCTGCAGGGCAGCGCAGCGGGCCAGCAGGGCGGCGGGATCGGGGGCGGCGCCCTGGCGTTCGATGGCGTCCACCCAGTCGGCGCACAGCCGCCGGCCGGTCTCGACGATCGCCTGAAGCTCGGCGTCGGCGGGCCGGCGCTCGTCGAGCCAGCGGTTGAGCAGGCGCTCGACCGCATAGGCCGCCTCGCCGAGCGCATCGAGCTTGACCATGCGGCCGCTGCCCTTGAGGGTGTGGAAGCCGCGTCGCAGCGCCGTCAGGGCGGCGCGGTCGGCGGGGTTGGCGGCCAGCACCGGCTGCGCGGCGGCCAGCGCGGCGAGCACTTCGTGGGCCTCTTCGGTGAAGATCGCGAGCAGTTCGTCGTCGCGCCCGACGTGGTCGGCGGCGGGCGCCGGCACCGGCGCGGCCGCCGCGGGCTCCGCCGCCGGGGCGGCGCCGGGGAGCAGCTGGCGGTCGGGCTGGCCGCGCGCCAGGGAGTCGGCGAACTGGGCGAGGGTCGCCAGGGCGTCGGCGATGCGCGGGAAGCCGGCGGGATCGCCGACGCCCGCCGCGCAGTCGGCGACCTGGCCTTCGAGCGCCGCCGCCAGCCGCGCCGCGGGCTCCTCGCCGAGCAGGCGCAGGGCGCCGGCGGCCTGGTGCAGCAGGGCCTGGGCGGCCGGCAGTTCGTCGCTCCGCGCGGGGGACTGGAAGTAGGCGTCGAGCATGGACTCGACGGCGCCGAGATTGACGCCCACCTCGCGGCCGACCTGGCCGGCGAGCAGATGCTCGCGCCAGCGCTGGCGGCCGGCGGGCTGGGGCGCCGCGGCGCCGGAGCGGATCGCGGCGAGGCGGCCGATCTCGGCCGTCACGGCGGCGGCGAACAGCGGCTCGTCGGTCGGGTTGCGCGCGCCTTCCTGTTCGATGGCGTCCTCCACCAGCACCAGGGCGCCGGCGACCTCGAGGGCGAGGGCGTGGTCGGCGCGTTCCGGCTGGCGGCGCAGCCAGGCCGCGAAGTCGGCGATGGCCTCGGTGAGCCGCGCCAGTTCGGTGTCGCCGCTGTCGCGCGCCGAGGCGGCGAGCAGCAGCGAGACGTCGTGGAAGCGCATCAGCGCGATGGCCGCGCCGCGGGCGAAGTTCTCCCACTCTTCCATCGCCGTGGCGAGGGGCGCGCGGCAGGCCTCGCGGCGCGTCTCGACGGCGGCGCCTTCGCCCGGGACGAGGTCGGCGAGCCGGTAGGCGGCGCGCACGCATTCGAGATGCTCGCCGCCCGGCGGGGCGACGGCGATGCCGTGCAGCAGGCCCTTCATCAGCGCGGCGGGGGCTTCCTCCGGCGCGGCGCCGTTCGCCAGCATGTCCAGGCGGGCGTCGAGGCCGTCCAGCAGGGCGGCGGCGTCGGCCTGGGCGGAGTGCGCGGCCGGGGAATCGAGCCAGGCGAGGGCGACCCACCAGAGCGTGCGCGCGGCGGGCTGGTCGAGGCCCTGTTCGACGCTGGCCAGGGCGTTGCGCATTTCGACGAGGCCGCGCGGCTCGCCGGCGCGCCACTTGGCGAGGCCGCGCGCGAAGCCGAAGCGCAGCGCCTTGAGGCGCGGCAGCGACAGCGGCGCCGGCGCGCCCTCGCGGCGTGGCGGACGCA
Organism: Rhodocyclaceae bacterium; assembly: GCA_024709955.1. Lineage (GTDB taxonomy): Bacteria > Pseudomonadota > Gammaproteobacteria > Burkholderiales > Rhodocyclaceae > Sulfuricystis. The sequence goes on along the minus strand of JANJVS010000070.1, from coordinate 2,216 downwards.
GGCCGAGGTCGGGGAAGAACAGGGCGAGGGGCGAGGGTGCCGGCTGGCCGGCGGCGAGGGCCAGCGCCTTGTAGGCCGGGAACAGGCGCAGCGGCTGGTCGGGGTGGCCGGCCATCAGCTCGTCGAGATAGCGTCGCAGCGCGGCGATGGCGGCGCCGGCGGCGGCGCCCACGGTCACCACGTCCACCGCCGCGCGCGCCGCGAGTTCGGCGAGGCGCGCCTCGACGGTCTCGGCGAAGTGGGTGACGCCGGCGAGGCCGACCAGGGTCAGCGCGCCGCAGGCCTGGTGCAGGTGGCCGCGCGCCTCCCCCAGCGGCAGCGGATCGTCCGGCGCGGCGGCATGGCGCGCCAGGGCATCGCCCGCCCGTGCCAGGGCGAGATCGATCTCGTCCTTGACCCAGGACAGCGTGCCGGTGTCGAAGGCAGGGGCGTTCATTCGGACCCCAACTGAAGCACCATAAAAGTCGGCGCTGACAAGACGGTAGCGCGATGCCTATTCGGAGCACGCTCCAAAAAGCTTTTCCGCCGGGGATTCGGCGCAACGCCCGTGCCTGCGAAGCTGCACAGTGGAGCCGAATCGTAGCCGCGCACCGCTGCGCACGTTCCGAGGCGCGACGCTCCCGCGCGGCCCCCAAGAAAAAGCGGCACGCGGCGAAGCCGCAACCCGCCCTGTCCGAAAATTGGCGCTCCCCGTAATAGTCGAGCGTAGCGAGCCGCAAGCCATCTCCCCCGCGAGGGGGTGGCTGGGCGGGGGCGGGTCATCCAGTTCATACCTTGAAGCCCGCGACGGAGCCCTTGAGCTCTTCGGCGAGGGCGGCGAGTTCGCCCACCGAGCCGGCGCTGCGGCGCGTGCCGGCGGAGGTCTCCTCGGTGATGCGCAGGATGCCCTGCATGGCCTCGGCGACACGGCGCGCGACCTGCCCCTGCTGCCGGATGTCGGCGGCGATCGCCTCGATCAGCGTGGCGAGGCGCGTCGTCACCGCGCGGATCTCGGCGAGCGCCTGGCCGGCGGCGTCGGAACGGCGCGCGCCCTCGACGACGCCGCGCGTCGAATGCTCCATCGCGGCGACGGCGTCGTGGGTGTCGGCCTGGATGGTCTTGACGATGGCGGCGATCTCGTGGGTCGCTTCGGCGGAGCGCTCGGCGAGCCGCTGCACTTCCTCGGCGACGACGGCGAAGCCGCGCCCGGCGGCGCCGGCGCTGGCGGCCTGGATCGCCGCGTTGAGGGCCAGCACGTTGGTCTGCGCGGTGATGTCGGTGATCAGCTCGACGATCTCGTCGATCTCCTGGGAGGATTCGCCGAGGCGCTTGATGCGCTTCGAGGTTTCCTGGATCTGGCCGCGGATGTCGTTCATGCCGGCGATGGCGTCGGCCACGGCGGCGTCGCCCTTGTCGGCGGCGGTCAGCGATGAGCGCGCGACGTCGGCGGTCTCGCCGGCGCGCTGCGAGACGGCGGTGAGCGAGTCGGCCAGCGTCAGCACCTGGGCGCCGGCGTCGCGGATCTCCTCCGACTGGCGGTCCGAGGCGGCGAGCAGGGTTTCCGCGGTGGCCTGGGCGTCGCGCGTGGCGAGGTCCACGCGTGCGGCGGCATCGTTGATGCGCTTGACCAGCACGGCGAGTTCCTCGATGGCGTAGTTCACCGAATCGGCGATCGCGCCGGTGATGTCCTCGGTGACGGTGGCGCGCGCGGTGAGGTCGCCGCCGGCGAGGTCGCCCATTTCGTTCATCAGCCGCAGGATCGCCTCCTGGGTGGCGTCCTTGGTCGCCTCGGCGGCGCGGCGCTGGCGCTCGGTCTCGGCCTGGCGCGCGACGGCGTCGTCGTTGAATACCTTGAACATCAGCACCAGCAGGCCGAGGGCGAGGGAGCCGAGCACGGCGGCGATGCCGGTGCGCAGTTCGCGGCCCTCGAGGGCGCGCGCGTATTCCTTGCCGTGGCGCGCGGGGGCGGCGTCGATGCCCGCCGTGGCGCCGATCCGCGGGGTGGCGGCGGCATCCCCGCCGGCCGGCGTCGGTTCGCCGGCGGCCGCCAGCAGCAGCGCGATGTTGCGCTCGTGCGGGCCCCACTGCCCGCGCAGGGCGTCGAGGGCGGCGCGCGCCTGCTCGCCGGCCTCCAGCTGGTTCTCGATGGCCTGGATCAGCGTGGCCTCAGCGAAAGCCTCGTCGTCTTGCTCGATCTCGTTGGACATTGCGCGGTTCTCTTCGGCTGGCGACGGGTT
>JANJVS010000180.1 GCA_024709955.1 Rhodocyclaceae bacterium | reverse complement strand
TCTCGGTCTGCCGCGTTTCAGGCTCGAAGGCGGCTTCAGCGTCAAGACGGCGCTGCAGGCGCTCGGCATGAACGCGGCCTTCGGCGACCTCGCGGACTTCTCGGGCATCAGCGCGGGCGATGCCTGGCGCATCTCGGACATTTACCACAAGGCGTATGTGGATGTGGATGAGCGCGGCACCGAGGCCGCGGCGGCGACGGCCGTGGTGGTCGGCACCACCTCCGTGCCGCCCGAGCCGGTGGTCTTCCGCGCCGACCGACCCTTCATCTTCGCCATCGTGGACCGGCAGACCGACACCCTGGTGTTCCTCGGCCGCGTGGTCGCGCCTTGACGCAATATTCCTGGCGCTGCCTGCTCAATGGTCCGCGCTGGGCGTCGCGGGGTGATGCGTGGACAGGGCCGAGAGCAGCTTGGCGCGGGTATCGGCGGCGAGGCCGAGTTCCGTCGCCGGGCGGACGACGACGGGTTCCCGCGTGATGTCGCGGCCGAGCAGGCGGCGCGACCAGCGGGCCAGCTGTTCCGCCTGGCGGAAGTCCGTGCGCGTCATGCCGTTGATGAAGAGGTCCACGAAGCGTTGCTCTCCCGTCTGCCAGTGGTGTTCGCGCAGCAGGCCTTCCTGCTTGAATCCGAGCCTGAGGGTATTGGCCTCGGAAAAGTCGTTGTAGCCGTACACATAAGTGAAGACCTTGTTGAGGCCGTAGCTGTTGAAGGCAAGGTCGAGCAGCAGCAGCGTCGCCTCCAGCCCCGCCAGGCCGCGGCGCAGCTGCGGATCGACAATGCCGATCATGAGTTCGGCGCGCCGATGCTGGGCGGCATAGTTGCCGAGGGTGCCGATGCCGATTCGCTCGCCGCCCGGCCGCTCGACGACGAATTCGACGAAGCCCAGGGTTTCGGCGGGCATGCCCTCGCGTTCGACGAGCGCCTGGCGCAGCGCGTCCGCTTCGACCGGCTGGATGTTCGAGCAGTACAGCGCGACGAATTCCCGGTCCGACCAGGTTTGCGCCAGCCAGTCCGCGTCGTCCGGCCGGACGGCGCGGATGCACAGGTTTCTGCCGGCGTTCTGCAGCTTCACGCTCAGTAGGACTTGCTGGTCGATCCCCCCGACTTGCCGGTCGTGGAAGATGAACCGCTGCTGCCCGACTTGCTGCCCGAGCTACCGGACTTCGTGCTTGAGCTGCCGGTCGTGCTGGTCTTCGATCCGCCGCTGGACGTAACGCTGGTGCTGCCGCTGTTGTAGGTCTTGCCCGAAGAAGTCGCCTGGGCGGTGGTGGTGCCGGTGCAGCTGGTCTTGAACTCGATGGTGTCGACTTCGGAGAGGATCAGCGTGGAAAAGTCGCCGCGGTCCAGTCCGTCCTGGGTCATCAGGCCGGCCTGGAAATACAGCTTGTTGGCGTTGGCGGATATCAGGTCATTGACCTTGGCCATGTCCAGGGCGACCGAGAAGGTCAGCTTGGCCGTGGGCTCGCCCAGCGCTTGGCCGATGCTGGTTTCGCCCTGCGTCTGCACGGTCATCGGCTGGAGGCTGTAGGCGGCGAGAATGTTCAGGCCGCCGCCGAGCAGGAAGGGGTAGCTGGTGTTCTTCGAGGTCAACTGGGCCGTGGTTTCCAGTTCGGAGGAGTAGGCAAGGAACAGCACCATCGGCAGGTTGGCGGTATTCGGCCGGATGCTGGCGACGGAAAAGTCCACCTGCACGCTGGCGGTGCCCGCCTGGGGCGCGATGCTCAGCGTGTCGGTGGTGGCCGCCATGCTGCTGCTCTTGCTGGTGCCGGAATAGCAGAGCGTCACGTTGCTGTTGGGTTGCTCGTCGAGCACCAGCCGGTCGATGCCGACGGTGGCGGCGGTCGTGGTGGAGCCGGAGCTCTTGCTCTGCGCGGAGACCGACTTGCTGGCGACTAGCACGCCGAGGCCGACGGCGGCGTTGCGGAAATGGTGGCGCATTTGCGGACTCCTGGACGGTGAAGGTTAGGCGCGCATCATACCGGCGAAGCGCCGGCAGCGGGAGTGTCTCGAAAGTCGGCGTTGATGAAGCCGCCGTGCTACAAGTCAGTTGAGTAAAGACGCTCCTCTCGCCGCCGCGGGTGGAGGGTCGGCGGATGCTTCAGACCAGCCAGCGCCGCCGCCAGAACACCAGGCCGAGTGTCGCCGCGACGGCGACCATCAGGCCGATGGCGTAAAGGAAGCCGGCGGGGGCGTCGAGCAGCGGCATGGCGTGGAAGTTCATGCCGAAGATGCCGGAGATCAGCGTCGCCGGCATGAAGATCAGCGCGACCACGGTGAGGGCGCGCACCTCCTGGTTGACACGGTTGCTGATCGAGGAGAGGTAGATGTCGAGCATGCCGGCGATCAGGTCGCGGATCGCCTCCAGCGATTCGATCAGATGTACCGTGTGGTCGTAGATGTCGCGCAGGTAGAGCTGGGTCTCGGCGGCGAAGAAGCGGCTCTCGTTGCGCTGCAGGGTGTTCACCACCTCGCGCAGCGGCCAGATGGCGCGGCGTAGCTTGAGTGTCTCGCGCTTGAGCTGGTGCAGCACCTGGAGCTGGGCGGCCTCGGGCCTGGCCATCAGGTCTTCCTCCAGCTGTTCGGTGCGTTCGCCGATCTGCTCCAGCACGACGAAGTAGCGATCCACCAGCACGTCGAGCAGGGCGTAGGCGAGGTAGTCGGTGCCGAGCTGGCGGATGCGGCCCTTGTCCTGGCGCAGCCACTGGCGCACCGGGTCGAAGCTGCCGGTTGGCCGCTCCTGGAAGCTCAGCAGGAAGTCGCGGCCGACGACGAAGCTGACCTGCTCGCTGGTCACCGCGAGGCTGGCGGGGTCGTAGTCGAAGAAGCGCGCGACGAGGAACAGGTAGTCGCCGTAGTCCTCGATCTTCGGCCGCTGGTCGGTGTTGAGGATGTCCTCCAGCACCAGCGGGTGGAGCCGGAAGCGGCGGCCGATCTCCTGCAGCACCTCGGGTTCGTGTAAGCCATGGACGTTGAGCCAGAGCCGCGGCCCCGCGGGCGCGCAGGACTGGCAGGCCGCGAGGCCGTCGAAGCGCGTTTCCGCGAGATCCTCCGGGCCGTATTCGATCAGCGTGACCGCCGCGCGCTCGGTCTTGCGCTCGCCCAGGTGCACCAGCGCGCCGGCGGGCAGGCCGGCCTTGCCGGAACGCTTGGGAGGCGGGGGCTTGCGCGGGCTGCGGAGGCTGGCGCGGCTCATCGGAATGGCTCCTCGGGCGGATGCGGGAACGAGGTTGAATCTAGCACAGGCCGCACCCATGTATGCTGCGCCCATCGTCAACCCGGAACGAGAACATGAACGAACAGGAATTCGAGGCGAAAAACGAGCTTGAGCGCAAGCTGCTGGCCGCCATGGAAGGCGTGCTGGAAGCGGAGGACTTCATGCGCGAGCTGCTGACTGAACAGGTCTTCATCCCGATCAAGGACGACAAGGATGCCGGCATCGGCGGCTTCCAGCGCACCACCAAGGCGACGCCGCTGGTCGTCGAGGACGAGGACGGACACGTCTTCCTTGTGCTGTTCACCAGCCCCGATCGCGCCCGCGACTTCCTCGCCGCAACGCCGGGCTACGGCGGCGGCCTGCTGGCCGACTTCGCCTGGATCGTCGAGCGCATGGAGCCGGGCTTCGCCATCGTCGTCAATCCCGGCTCGGAGTTCGGCATGGACATCGAGCCGGAGAACGTCACCCGGATGCTCGAAATGCTGGCGGCGAAAAGCCAGAAGAACTGAGCTATCGGCCGTAAAAGTCGGCGCTGGCGAGACGGTGAGCGTACCCAAAGTCTGATCCGACTTTCGTGCAGGCTGACCTGAGCGCAAGCGAAGGTCAAGCGCAGCGGCCGGAACAAAAGTCGGCGCTGATGAGACGGTGGATGCAGGCTAGCGCCGCAGCTGCTTCAGGTCGGCGAGGATTTCCTCGACATGGCTCGCCGGCTCCACCTGCCGGTAGATCTTGGCGATGCGGCCCTCCGGGTCGATGAGGAAGCTGTGGCGCCTGGCGAACTTCATCACGCCGAGATTGAGCAGGGCGCCG
>JANJVS010000170.1 GCA_024709955.1 Rhodocyclaceae bacterium | reverse complement strand
CAAGGGACCGTGGAATAAATGGAAGGGACCCGCGCCGGCATGCTGTTTGCCGGCGTGGGGAGGAAGCCGTTTATGCCGCGAAAGCCCTTGAGGCGCAGTGCCCGGCAACCACGCTCCAGGCAAGGGGCCGGGAAGTGGTTTTCTTCCCTGCCCCTTGACGACTGAGGGCGACTCGCTCCCTTCCCCAGATGGGGAAGGGCGGGGGGATGGGGTAAAGCAGGTCTATTGCGAGAACGACCGACACTTTTCTATTGCGGCTCTCGGGTCAGCGTAAGAGTTGCGCCGATTTGCTCTCAATGCGCCGGACCTTCGTCCTGGTCATCTTGCAGGATCGATTCGTAGTCCTGACCACCGTAGAACACACCAATGATTGAAACCTGATCAGTGCTCACCTCGAAGGCGATCACCGCGCGCTTCCTGTAATTGGTGATGCGCAGGCCAGGCCGCACATCGTCGCGTATCGTGCCACGGAGCGGAAAGGTATGCAGACTCTCGCAGTAACTTACGATTGCGTCGGTGTACCGCTTAGCGGTATCGGGCGAGGCAGCAACGGCGATATAGCGATACAGTTCGGCAAGCTGTTCCTCGGCCTCCGGGGTGAAGACGACGCGATGGCTCATCGCATCTTGGCATGCTCGGCGGCCAAGCGCGTGCGCACCTGGTCAGCGGTGACGGCACGGGACGGATCAGCCTTCAGAGCATCGTAGGCGGGACCGACCTGGTTGTGCAGCCAGTTCTCGACCGCCCGATCACGCGCCAGGAGCGCGCGCAGGCCATCGCGGATAACCTCGCTTTCGCTAGCATACTCGCCAGTCCGTACCTTGGCCTTCACCACGTCCGCCATATCGTTGGGCAGCGTGATGCTCAGTTGTTGTGTGGTTCGCATGGAAGCCTCCTATTGCGAGAGTGGGATTTAATCCTACGCCGCAACCCGCACTTAGTCCAGTTCCCTGGAATGGAGAGCCTGCATGATGGCAACCAAGTGGCAACGGCAATGTAAGGTAACGGTGGAGTGTAGTGACAGACAGAGGGCTAACGAGCTGTAATGTAAGGCGTTGTGTTGCATAGTGAGCGATGGAAACGGCTTCATAATCCGTAGGTCGAGGGTTCAAGTCCCCCCATCACCACCATCCATTTTCCGCTGGACGAGGTTCGGGCTTATTATTCGTCCATGCCGCTGAATCCCCTGGTCACCGCCATCGTCAGCTCCATCGTCAATTCGATCGGCGAGGAGATGATGAATCCGACGCCGCAGGCGCCGACGATGGGCATCGTGCGCGCCCTGCCCGAGGAGGCGCGGGTTGGCGAGATGCTGCCGCCCTGGCAGGGCCAGGTGCAGATCGACGGCAAGACCTACCTGCTGTCGCCCGGCGCGCAGATCCGCAACGAACTCAACATGATCGTCCTGCCCTCGATGGTGCAGGCGCCCGTCAAGGTGCGCTATCAGACCGACATCGCCGGCGCCGTGCATCGCGTCTGGATCCTGTCCGACGCCGAGGTGGCGCTGCCGGAAAGCCGCTGATTCCCTCCGCTCCCCGACGCGACCGCGGCCGCGCGGCGCGCATTACCGACTCGTGAAAACCAAAAGCCTGTCCGTCACCTTCGAGCCGCTCGACAACGCCCAGCTGGCGAACCTCTGCGGCGCCCTCGACGAGAACCTGCGCCAGATCGAGATGGCCTACGACGTCACCCTCGCGCGCCGCGGCGAGCATTGCCGCGTGGATGGCGAACCGGCGCACGCGCGCCAGGCGGCGCTGGCCTTGCGCCACTTCTACGCCCTGGCGAAGGCGCCGCTGTCGGTGGACGACATCCAGCTCGGCCTGATCGAGCTGCGCAACCGCGGCCTGGCCGCGCCGCCAGGCCCGGCGAACGCTGGCCTGCTGACCAAGAAGAGCGACCTGCATGGCCGTACGCCGCACCAGGTGGAATACCTGAAGCAGATCCAGGAGCACGACATCACCTTCGGCATCGGTCCGGCCGGCACCGGCAAGACCTATCTGGCCGTGGCGAGCGCCGTCGATGCCTTCGAGCGCGACCAGGTGCAGCGCATCGTGCTGACGCGTCCGGCCGTCGAGGCCGGCGAGCGCCTCGGCTTCCTGCCCGGCGACCTGACGCAGAAGGTGGATCCCTACCTGCGTCCGCTCTACGACGCGCTCTACGACCTGATGGGTTTCGACAAGGTGGCGCGGCTGTTCGAGAAGCAGGCCATCGAGGTCGCGCCGCTCGCCTACATGCGCGGCCGCACGCTCAACCACGCCTTCATCATCCTCGACGAGGCGCAGAACACCACGCCGGAGCAGATGAAGATGTTCCTCACGCGCATCGGCATCGGCGCCAAGGCGGTGATCACCGGCGACGTCACCCAGGTCGATCTGCCCAAGGGCCAGAAGTCGGGCCTGGTCGAGGCGCGCCGCATCCTCGCCAACGTGCGCGGGCTGGCCTTCACCGATTTCGACGCGGCCGACGTGGTGCGTCATCCGCTGGTGGCGCGCATCGTCGCCGCCTACGAGAAGGACCTGGCGGGGCGTCCCGAGAACGGCCGGGGCTGAAGCCATGGCGGACAAGATCGCGCTGTCGCTCGCCGTGCAATATGCCTGTAACGACGAACGGCTACCTTCGCGGCCGCAGGTGCGGCGCTGGGTGCGCGCCGCGCTGGAGCGGCCCCTGCGGGCGACGGTGCGCTTCGTCGATGCCGACGAGGGCCGCGCGCTCAACCGCGACTACCGTGGCAAGGACTACGCGACCAACGTGCTGTCCTTCGTTTACGAGAGCGCGCCGGAGACGGTCGGCGACCTGGTGGTCTGCCTGCCGGTGGTGGAGCGCGAGGCGCGGGAGCAGGGCAAGCCGCTGGCGGCGCACCTGGCGCACCTGGTCGTGCATGGCGTCTTGCACCTGCAGGGATACGATCACGAAACCGGCAAGCGCGATGCCGAACGCATGGAGGCGCGCGAGTGCGCGATCCTCGCGCGCCTCGGCTATCCCGATCCGTATAATTGAGGCCCATGGACCCATCCCCTAGTCGACCGTCACTGCTTGAACGACTTTCGCTGCTCCTGCTGGGCGAGCCCGAGGACCGCGAACAACTGCTGCAGCTGCTGCGCGGCGCCCACGACCGCAACCTGATGGACGCCGACGCGCTCTCGATGATCGAGGGCGCGCTGTCCGTTTCCGAGATGCAGGTGCGCGACATCATGGTGCCGCGCGCCCAGATGGATGTCGTCTCGATCCACGACCCGTTCGAGAAGATCGTCGATTTCGCGCTCGATACCGCGCACTCGCGCTTCCCCGCCATCGGCGAGAGCAAGGACGACGTGATCGGCATCCTGCTGGCGAAGGACCTGCTGCGCCACTACGCCGGCCGCGAGTTCGACCTGCGCGACAGCCTGCGCCCGGCGGTGTTCATTCCCGAGTCGAAGCGCTTGAACGTGTTGTTGCGTGAATTCAGGGCTTCGCGCAACCACATGGCCATCGTCGTGGACGAATACGGCGGCGTCGCCGGCCTGGTCACCATCGAGGACGTGCTGGAGCAGATCGTCGGCGACATCGAGGACGAGTACGACTTCGACGAGGCCGCCGGCAACATCGTGCTCGACAACGCCGGCCGCTACCGCGTCAAGGCGACCACCGAGATCGAGGACTTCAATGCCGCCTTCGGCACCCGGCTGTCCGACGAGGCCTACGACACCGTCGGCGGCCTGGTGATCCACCAGCTCGGCCGCTTGCCCAGGCGCAACGAGGTCGTCATCATCGACGGCCTGCGCCTGCAGGTGCTGCGCGCCGACAGCCGGCGCGTGCATACCCTGCTGGTGGACCCGCAAAAGGGGCTGGCGCTCGACACGCAACAGCCCTCATGAGGCTGCCGCTGCAGGCGGCGCTGCTCGGCGCCGCCGGCGTCCTCGGCTTTGCGCCCTTCGGGCTGTTCCCGCTGCCGATCGTTTCCCTCGCGCTGCTGGTCCGGCTCTGGCGCCGGGTGGAAGCGCCGCGCCGTGCTGCCTGGCTCGGCTTCTGCTGGGGCCTCGGTTTCTTCCTCGCCGGCGTGTCCTGGGTCTATGTAAGCCTGCACGACGTCGGCGGCATGGCGGCGCCCATCGCCCTCGTCGCCACCTTGCTGTTCTGCGCCTATCTCGCGCTGTTTCCCGCCCTCGTCGGCCACGCGTTCCACCGTCTCGCCAGTCCCACGGGGATTCCCTTCGGTCACGCCGACTTTTCATGGCGCGACGTGTTGTCGCTCGCGGGGCTGTGGGCGGCGAGCGAGTGGCTGCGCGGCACGCTGTTCACCGGCTTTCCCTGGCTCGCCCTCGGCTATGCGCAGACGCCGCCGAGCCCGCTGGCCGGCTACGCGGCCGTGCTCGGCGTCTATGGCGTCACCGGCCTGGCGGCGCTGATCGCCGCCGCCCTCGCGCTGGCGCCGCGCCGGCGCGCGACCTGGCTGCTGGTCGCCGCGCTCTTGGCCGGCGGCGCGCTGCTGCGCGGCATGGACTGGACGCAGCCGGCCGGCGCGCCGTTTTCCGTGAGCCTGCTGCAGGGCAACATCCCGCAGAGCCTCAAGTGGGTGCCCGAGCGCCTGCCCATGTCCATCGAGACCTACACCCGGCTCGCGCGCGACAATCCCGCCGATCTCGTCGTGCTGCCGGAAACCGCGCTGCCGCTGTTCTTCGACCAGGTGCCGCGCGAGGTCTGGCAGGCGCTGACCGTCCGCGGCGACGCCCTCGTCGGCATCGCGGTGCGCCACCGCGACGGCGGCTACGTGAATGGCGCGGTCGCCCTCGCCGGGGCCACCGTCCCGCCGGCGCCGACTTCCGGCGGCGTCCCGCCGCTTCCCCCGCTTCAGGCACAAAGCTACGCCAAGCGCCATCTGGTGCCCTTCGGCGAATACGTGCCGCCGGGCTTCGCCTGGTTCTTCGATCTCGTGCGCATCCCGATGTCGAATTTCTCCGCCGGCCCGCCGCGCCAGCCGCCGCTGGCCATCGCCGGCCAGCCCGACGTGAAAATTGCGCCCAACATCTGCTACGAGGATCTGTTCGGCGCGGAAATCCTCGACGCCCTGCCCGCCGCGACCCTGCTGATCAACCTCTCGAACACCGCCTGGTTCGGCGATTCCCTCGCCCAGCCGCAGCACCTGCAGATCGCGCGCCTGCGCGCGCTGGAGACCGGCCGCATGATGCTGCGCGCCACCAATACCGGCATCACGGCGGCCATTGCCCCCGACGGCCGCGTGCTCGGCGCGCTGCCGCCCTTCACGGCCGGCGCGCTGCGCGTCGAGGCCCAGGGCTTCACTGGCTTTACTCCTTATGCGCGCTGGGGCGACCTGCCGGCGCTGCTGCTGGCGATCTGCGCGTGTTTGCCCTCACTCATGGAGGTTTGGCGCCGCCGCCGGAGCCGGTAGAATTCGCCCTTTGCGAATCAACGATGATGGCAACGCGAGCGATGAAGCCGACCTTTCAAGAAATCATCCTGCGGCTCCAGGAATTCTGGAACCAGCAGAACTGCGCCCTCCTGCAACCCTACGACATGGAAGTCGGCGCCGGCACCAGCCACACCGCCACCTTCCTGCGCGCCCTCGGCCCCGAGCCCTGGAAGGCCGCCTACGTGCAGCCCTCGCGCCGTCCCAAGGACGGCCGCTACGGCGAGAACCCCAACCGCATGCAGCACTACTACCAGTACCAGGTGGTGCTCAAGCCCGCGCCGGCGAACATTCTCGAACTTTATCTGGGTTCCCTCGAAGCCCTCGGCTTCGACCTCAAGAAGAACGACGTGCGCTTCGTCGAGGACGACTGGGAGAACCCGACCCTCGGCGCCTGGGGCCTGGGCTGGGAGGTCTGGCTCAACGGCATGGAGGTGACGCAGTTCACCTACTTCCAGCAGGTCGGCGGCATCGACTGCAAGCCGATCACCGGCGAGATCACCTACGGCCTGGAGCGGCTGGCGATGTACCTGCAGGGCGTCGAGAACGTCTTC
>JANJVS010000233.1 GCA_024709955.1 Rhodocyclaceae bacterium | reverse complement strand
GGCGGTCGAATTCGCTGCCGGCCACCGGGCAGGAGAGCGCGACCCAGAGCTTCTGGTCGAGGCCGCCGATGGCGAGCAGGTCGGCCGGGGTGTCGATGCGCGGCTGGTCGAAGCCGCCGGCGCGGAAGAAGCGCCAGGTGTACGGTTGGGCGGGCATGGTCATGGGGGATTCGCAAGAGAATCAGGTGACTGGAAATTCGATCTTACTCCGCCGTCGCATATTGACGAAGCGGGTGCCCGGTGCGTATCGTCCGGGCCTCATGCCAAAAAAAACAGGTGTTCCATGACCTCCAACGGTGGCGGCGGCCCGTCGATCCTGCGCAACCTGCTGTTCTCCTACCTCGGCTTCGGTCTCGGCGTGGCCCTGGTGTTCCCCTTCTACGCCAACGTCTTCGTCGAGTGGAAACCGGGCATGCTCGCCTGGTTCGTCGCCGGCTGCGTGGTCGCCGGCCTGTCCATCGGCATCGCCAACTACTGGCTGCTCAACGCCATATTGCTGACCAAGCTGCGCCGCATCGCCGAGGTGGCGAACCAGATCTCGCGCAAGGACCTGACCCACGGCTGCGCGATGAAGAGCGCCGACACCATCGGCGAGATCGTGGACAGCTTCAACGCCATGGCCGCCAACCTGCGCGCGCTGATTGGCGAGACCGGACGACTGTCCGACGGCGTCAGGCACGATTCGCGCGACATCCACCGCTTCTTCGACGGCGTCGCCGGCCAGGTGGCCGAGCAGGCGCGCCAGGCCGACGAGATCCGCGCCGCCGTCGCCGAACTGGCGGCCACGGTCGGCGACATCGCCAGCCACGCCGGCGCCACGGCGGCGCGCGGCCACGAGGCGGCCCGGCGGGCCGCCGACGGCGGCGCGGTCGTCCAGGCCACCATCGATGGCATGGAACAGATCAGCGGCCGCGTCGGCGAGGCCGCCCAGGCGGTCGAGGGACTGCGCGAGCGGAGCCAGCAGATCGACGCCATCGTGCGCACCATCCACGACATCGCCGACCAGACCAACTTGCTGGCGCTCAACGCGGCGATCGAGGCGGCGCGCGCCGGCGAGCAGGGGCGCGGCTTCGCCGTGGTCGCCGACGAGGTGCGCAAGCTCGCCGAGCGCACCACGACGGCCACCGCCGAGATCGGCACGATGATCGGCGCCATCCACCAGATGATCGACCAGACCGTGCATACCATCGGCGAGGGCGCGCAGACCGCCGACGCCGGCGTCGCCAAGGCGCGCGCGGCCGGCGACGCGCTCACCGGCATCGTGGCCGGCGCGGACGAAGTGACGCGCCGCATCGACGAGATCGCCCAGGCCACCGAGCGCCAGCAGCAGGGCGTGCGCCAGGTCGAGGACAGCATCGCGCGCATCGCCGACCTGGTCGGCGGCATCCGCGACGTGGTGCACGAAGGCCGGCAGCGCGCCGAAAAGCTGGCCGACACCGCCGACGCCCTGCACGGCAGCGTCGCCGAATTCCGGGTGGCGCAATAGCCGCGCCGGCCATGGATACCGCGCCGCTGGTCGTCGACCGCCTGGTCAAGGCCTACGCCGGCAAGCCGGCGGTGGCCGGCCTGTCCTTTTCCCTCCGGCGCGGCGAGTGCTACGGCCTGCTCGGCCCCAACGGCGCCGGCAAGACCACCACGCTGCGCTGCTGCCTCGGCCTCGTCGCCCCCGACGGCGGCACGATCAGCCTGTTCGGCGAGCCGGTGCCCGCGCGCGGACGGGCGGCGCGCGCCCGCGTCGGCGTCGTGCCGCAGTTCGACAACCTCGACCCCGATTTCAGCCTCGCCGAGAACCTGCTCGTCTATGGCCGCTACTTCGGCCTGGGCGACGCCGCGCTGCGCGCGCGCATCCCGGGCCTGCTCGAATTCGCCGGCCTCGCCGGCAAGGACCCGAACAACATCCGCACGCTCTCGGGCGGCATGAAGCGGCGCCTCACGCTGGCGCGCGCGCTGATCAACGATCCCGACCTGCTGGTGCTCGACGAGCCGACCACCGGCCTCGACCCGCAGGCGCGCCACCTGATCTGGGACCGCCTCAAACGGCTGCTCGCCGACGGCAAGACCATCCTGCTGACCACCCACTTCATGGACGAGGCCGAGCGCCTCTGCGACCGCCTCGCCATCGTGGACGGCGGCAGGCTGATCGTCGAGGGCGCGCCGCGCGAACTGATCGCCGAACGCATCGAGCCGCACGTCGTCGAGGTCTTCGGCGAGGGGGCCGCGGACTGGGCCGCCGCCGAGGCCGCGCGTTTCAGCCGGCGCTGCGAGGTGAGCGGCGAGACGGCTTTCTGCTACGTCGCGGATGCCGCCCCCCTGCTCGCCCACCTCGCCGAGCGACCCCGGCTCAAGACCCTGCACCGGCCGGCCAACCTGGAAGACGTGTTCCTCAAGCTCACCGGGCGGGAACTGCGCGACTGAGGCGTCCCCCACCG
>JANJVS010000128.1 GCA_024709955.1 Rhodocyclaceae bacterium | reverse complement strand
ACGCTGCTGGCCTTCTGCGTCGTCGGCCTCGGCGCCTACGTGCGCCTGTCGGACGCCGGCCTTGGCTGCCCGGACTGGCCGGGCTGCTACGGCCACCTCGTCGGCGTGCCCGATGCCGCCGTCGCCGCCGCCGCCTTTCCTGAGCGTCCGCTGGAAACCGCCAAGGCCTGGAAGGAAATGTTCCATCGCTACGCCGCCGGCGCGCTCGGCCTGCTGATCCTCGGCGTCGCCCTGTCCGCATGGGCGGCCTGGCGCCGGGAACGGGGCTCCCGGCCCTGGCTCGAAACGGGACTGGTGGCGCTGGTGCTCTTCCAGGCGCTGCTCGGCATGTGGACCGTGACCTTGCTGCTCAAGCCCGCGGTCGTCACCGCCCATCTGCTCGGCGGCATGGCGACCTGGACGCTGCTCGCGCTTTGCCTCGCGCGCGAATGCGCGCCGAAAGTCGGCGCCGGCGCGCCGGCGCGACCTGACGCCCGCGCCCGCGGCCTCGGCATCCTGGCGCTGGTCGCGGTCATCGGCCAGGTCGCGCTGGGTGGCTGGGTGTCGAGCAACTATGCCGCGCTGGCCTGCCCCGATTTCCCGACCTGCCGGGGGGGATGGCTGCCCATCGATGGCCCGACCGCCATCCACATGGCCCACCGCCTCGGCGCCCTGCTGGTGTTTTGCATCGTGGGCACCCACGCCGCGCTGCTGCTGAGACGCCGGCAGGCCATCGGCCTGCTGCTCGCCGTCCTGCTGGCCCTTCAGGTCGGGCTGGGCATCGCCAACGTGCTGCTGTCGCTGCCGCTGCCCCTCGCGGTGGCGCACAACCTCGGCGCCGCGCTGCTCCTGGCGGCGCTCGCCGTTTCGTTCCGCCGCTAAGCCGCGAGGGCGGCCAGCAGCTTGTCGTGGATCGCCCCGAAACCGCCGTTGCTCATCACCAGCACATGGTCGCCGGGTTGGGCGGCCGCGGCAATGCGCGCCACGAGGTCGGCAAGGTCGTCGCTCGTTTCCGCCTTCGCGCCCAGCGGGGCGAGCGCGGCGGCGGCGTCCCAGCCGAGGTTGGCGCCGTAGCAGAACACGCGGTCGGCATCCGCCAGGCTGCCCGGCAGGGCGTCCTTCATCGTGCCGAGCTTCATGGTGTTGGAGCGCGGCTCCAGCACGGCGAGGACGCGGGCCTTGCCGACGCGGCCGCGCAAGCCGGCCAGCGTGGTGGCGATGGCGGTCGGATGGTGCGCGAAATCGTCATAGACCGTCACGCCGTTCGCCGTGCCGCGTACTTCGAGCCGGCGCTTGACGTTCGCGAAGCGCGTTAGTGCTTCGAGGCCGCGTGCCAGCGGCACGCCGGCATGGCGGGCGGCGAGCAGCGCGGCGACGGCGTTATTGCGGTTATGGTCGCCCGCGAGCTGCCAGACGATGGCGCCAAGTTCCTCGCCGCCGCAATGGATGGACAACTTTCCGCTGGCGTCGTCGCCGCGCGCCCGCCAGCCGGCGGGGTCGTTGAAGCGCTCCACGGGCGTCCAGCAGCCGCGCTTCAGCACGCGTTCGAGCGCCGCTTCGCCGGCGTTGGCCACGATCAGGCCATTGCCGGGAATCGTGCGCACGAGATGGTGGAATTGCGTCTCGATGGCCGCAAGATCCGGAAAGATGTCGGCATGATCGTATTCGAGATTATTCAGGATCGCGGTGCGCGGCCGGTAATGGACAAACTTGGAGCGCTTGTCGCAGAAAGCCGTGTCGTATTCGTCAGCTTCGACGACGAAGAACGATGATTCTGAGAAGTTGGCAGATTTTCCGAAGTTTTGCGGCACGCCGCCGATCAGGTAGCCGGGTTCGAGTCCCGCATCCTGGAGTATCCAGGCGAGCATCGCCGAGGTTGTCGTCTTGCCGTGGGTACCGGCGACGGCCAGCACCCACTTGCCCTGCAGGATGTTTTCGGCGAGCCACTGCGGGCCCGAAACATAAGGCAGGCCGCGATCGAGGATCGCCTCCAGCAGCGGGTTTCCGCGCGATACCGCGTTGCCGACCACCCAAAGGTCGGCGTTCAGTGCGAGTTGTTCCGCGCCATAACCCTCGACGAGGCCGATGCCTTCCGCCTCCAGCTGGGCGCTCATCGGCGGATAGACATTGGCGTCGCAACCGGTGACGCGGTGGCCGGCGGCGCGGGCGATCAGGGCGATACCGCCCATGAAAGTGCCGCAGATTCCGAGAATGTGTATGTGCATGGCCGCTGGCCGGACGGATAGAATGAAGCCGCATTCTACGGGAGAGAGCCTCCATGAGCCGCCGCAGCCGCCCCGCCCGCATCCTCAACCCGAACGCCCCCGCCCTGCGCTCCGAACTCGTCCACGCCGCCGCGCGCCTGATCGCCGAGGACGGCCTCGACTATGGCTTCGCCAAGCGCAAGGCGGTACGCCAGCTGGGCCTGCCCGAGAGCTTCCCGCTGCCGAGCAACGCCGAGATCGAGGACGCCGTGCGCGACTACCAGGCGATCTATCAGGAAGAGGAGCAGGTCGAGCGCATCGCCTTCCTGCGCTGCGCGGCCATCGAACTGATGCGGCGCCTGCAACCCTTTTCGCCCTGGCTGACCGGCTCGGTGCTCGACGGCACCGCCGGCCGCCACGCGCGCATCGACCTGCTGCTGTTCCCCGACAGCGCGAAGGAGGTGGAGATCTTCCTGCTCGACCAGGGCATTTCCTTTCACCACGCCAACCCGAAGAGCGACCGGGTCGAGGCGGTGTTGGCGATCGACGACGAGGACATGCCGGCGAACCTGATCGTCCTGCCGCCCCGGGAGGAACGCACCCAGTTCAAGACCCATGACGGCCGCCCGCGCGAGCGCGCGCGCCTCGAAACGGTGGAGGCGATCTGCGCCGCCGCCGACCGCCCCTGCTGAATGCCTGATTTGACGGGCCAATCGACCGGAACTGGACAACTTGCACCGAATTGCGGCAAACTTGCCGCCATGTCGAACCCAAAACGAGCCGAAGCAAGGTTTCAACACAGGCTCAAGTGAGTAGATCGAACGATATGCCGGAACCCAAAAGCAGAAAAGCTTCGGCCAAAAGCGCCAGCAAAGAAGCCGGCGGCGCCGGCCGCAACGCCCGCATCCTCGTCTTGCACGGCCCGAACCTCAACCTGCTCGGCACGCGCGAGCCCGACGTCTATGGGCGCACCACCCTGGCGGACATCCACGCCATGATGGAGGCGCGCGCCCGCGCCGACGGCGTGCAGATCGAAAGTTTCCAGAGCAACAGCGAGGGCGGGCTGATCGACCGCGTGCAGGCCGCCGGCTCGGAAGGCATCGAATTCATCATCATCAACCCGGCGGGCTACACCCATACCAGCGTGGCGCTGCGCGACGCGCTGGCCGCCGTGGCGATCCCGTTCGTCGAGGTGCATCTCTCGAACATCCACGCCCGCGAGGCGTTCCGGCACCGCTCCTACTTCTCGGACATCGCCGTCGGCGTGATCTGCGGCCTCGGTGCCCAGGGCTATGCCCTGGCCCTCGAAGCCGCCCTCGCGCGCATCCGCCCGCAATAACAAACCAAGCATCTCCCCGCGCCACCGGCGCGGCGGGGGCATTCAAACAACGCCCGCCAAACGCGGGCCAGGAGACAGCATGGATCTCAGAAAACTCAAGACCCTCATCGACCTGGTGCAGAACTCCGGAATTTCCGAGCTGGAAATCAGCGAAGGCGAGGAGAAAATCCGCATCGCCAAGCACATGACCGTGGCGCCGAACACCACCATGGTGAGCATGCCGATGGCCCAGCAGGCCCCGATGCCGATGATGGCCAACGGCGGCACCGTCCCGCCGGCGCCGACTTCCGCCGCCGAGGACGCGGCCGCCGCCGCGCCCGACGGCCACGTCATGAAAGCGCCGATGGTCGGCACCTTCTACCGCTCCGGCAGCCCCGGCGCCCCCGCCTTCGTCGAGGTCGGCAAGGCCGTCAAGAAGGGCGACACCCTCTGCATCATCGAGGCGATGAAGCTGATGAACGAGATCGAGGCCGACGCCGACGGCACGATCAAGGCCGTGCTGGTGGAAAACGGCCAGCCGGTGGAATTCGACCAACCCCTGTTCGTGATCGGCTAAGAATGATGGCCCCCCACGCTCATATTCGTTCGCTGCCCCCCACGGGGAGCCTCAGCCTCCCTTGGGGCGGCCCTACGGGAGACTGATATGGCCATGTTCGAAAAAGTCCTCATCGCCAACCGCGGGGAGATCGCCCTCCGGATTCTGCGCGCCTGCCGCGAGATGGGCATCCGCACCGTCGCCGTGCATTCGACGGCCGACGCCGAGGCCAAGTACGTCAAACTCGCCGACGAATCCGTCTGCATCGGCCCGGCGCCCTCGGGCCAGAGCTATCTCAACATCCCGGCCATCATCTCCGCCGCCGAGGTGACCGACGCCGAGGCGATCCACCCCGGCTACGGCTTCCTTTCGGAAAACGCCGACTTCGGCGAACGCGTCGAGAAATCCGGCTTCGTCTTCATCGGCCCGCGTCCGGAAACCATCCGCCTGATGGGCGACAAGGTCTCCGCCAAGGATGCGATGAAGGCCGCCGGCGTGCCCTGCGTCCCCGGTTCAGAGGGCGCGTTGCCCGAAGATCCGAAGGAGATCGTGAAAATTGCGCGCACGATCGGCTATCCGGTGATCATCAAGGCCGCCGGCGGCGGCGGCGGGCGCGGCATGCGCGTGGTGCATACCGAGGCCGCGCTGATCAACGCGGTCAACATGACCCGCTCGGAAGCCCAGGCCGCCTTCGGCAATCCCATGGTTTACATGGAGAAGTTCCTGGAGAACCCGCGCCACATCGAGATCCAGATCCTCGCCGACAGCTTCGCCAACGCCGTCTGGCTCTCGGAGCGCGACTGCTCGATGCAGCGCCGCCACCAGAAGGTCATCGAGGAGGCGCCCGCGCCGGAAGTGAACCGCCGTCACATCGCCCGCATCGGCGAGCGCTGCGCCGAGGCCTGCCGCAAGATCAACTACCGCGGCGCCGGCACCTTCGAGTTCCTCTACGAGAACGGCGAGTTCTACTTCATCGAGATGAACACCCGCGTCCAGGTCGAGCATCCGGTCACCGAGCTCGTCACGGGCATCGATATCGTCCAGGCGCAGATCCGCGTCGCCGCCGGCGAGAAGCTCTGGTTCAAGCAGCGCGACGTCGAGATCAAGGGCCACTCGATCGAATGCCGCATCTGCGCCGAAGATCCATTCAAGTTCACCCCATCTCCCGGCAAGATCGTCAATTGGCATCCGCCCGGCGGCCCCGGCATCCGCGTGGACTCCCATGTCTATTCGGGCTACACGGTGCCCTCGCACTACGACTCGATGATCGGCAAGCTGATTTCCTACGGCGACACCCGCGAGCAGGCGATCCGCCGCATGCGCATCGCCCTGTCCGAGATGATGGTGGATGGCATCAAGACCAACATCCCGCTGCACCAGGACCTGCTGCTCGACGAGCGCTTCATCAAGGGCGGCACCAGCATCCACTATCTCGAAGAGAAGCTCGCCGCGCGCGAGGAAGCGAACCGGAAGTAACCCGGATGTGGGTATCGGTCAGTCTCGAAACCGACGCCGCCCACGCCGAGGCGCTCTCCGACGCGCTGCTGGCGGCGGGGGCGATCTCGGTCTCGGTCGAGGACGCGCTCGCCGGCACCGAGCTTGAAACGCCCCAGTTCGGCGAGCCCGGCTCGCCGACCACGCCGCTGTGGGACGACAGCCGCGTCGTCGCCCTGTTCGAGCCGGCGGACGACCTGGTCGGCCGCATCGCCGCCGCGGCGGCGGCGGCCGGCATCGCCGACCTGCCCGAAATCGCCATGGCGGACGTCGCCGAGCAGGACTGGGTGCGCCTGACCCAGTCCCAGTTCGACCCGATCCGCATTTCCGACCGGCTCTGGATCGTGCCTTCCTGGCACGTCGCCCCCGATCCGCAAGCGATCAACCTTGAACTCGACCCGGGCCTGGCCTTCGGCACCGGCAGCCATCCGACCACCCGCCTCTGCCTCGAATGGCTGGAAGCCAACGTCGCGCCGGGAGTATCGGTGCTCGACTACGGCTGCGGCTCGGGCATCCTGGCCATCGCCGCGAAAAAACTCGGCGCCGGCGACACGGTGGGCGTGGATATCGATCCCGCCGCGCTCACCGCCGCCGCCGACAACGCCGCGCGCAACCGGGTGGAACTGCATCTCGCCCATTCCGGCGCGCCGATCCAGCAGACCTTCGACCGCGTGGTCGCCAACATCCTGACCAATCCGCTGATGCTGCTGGCGCCGCTCCTGAGTTCCCTGCGCAAGCCCGGCGGCAGGCTGGCCCTCTCGGGCGTGCTGGAAACCCAGGCCGAGCAGGTCATCGCCGCCTACGCCCCCTACCTGCGGCTCGTCGTCGGCGCGACCCACGAGGGCTGGGTGCGCCTGGAAAACGCGCCGGATTGAGTCGCGCATGCTGACCCGCTGCCCGCACTGCCAGACCCATTTCCGCGTCACGCCCGAGCAGTTGAAGGCGCGGCAGGGCCAGGTGCGCTGCGGCGCCTGCCAGGGCGTGTTCAACGCCCTCGACAGCCTCGCCGACGAAACACCGCCGGCGCAGCCTCATTCCGCCGCCCCCGAGGTCGCCCGCGAAGTCCCCGCGCCCGGGGACGACCAGCCGGCGCTCCCCGGGGACGCGGACGCGGCGAGCGAATCCGTCCCCGCCGAACCCTCGTCGGCAGACATCGCCGAGCCCCCCGCCGCGGCAGAAGCGCCGGCGCCGGAGGAGGAGCCGGCCAGCTCCGGCGACGGCGAGGAAACTCGGCGCTCGCGGGACGCTGAGCCCGTGCCCGGGGAGGCGCCCGCCGCTCCGGAAGCGCCTCCGCCGGACATCGTCGAGCCCCCGCCCGCCTGGGAGGAACCGCCGCTCCCCGCGCCGCGCCGCTGGCCCTGGGCGGTGGGCAGCCTGCTGCTGCTGGCACTGGCCGCGCTCCAGCTGCTCTTCATCTTCCGCGTCGAACTGGCGGTGGTCGCGCCCGAGCTGCGTCCGGCCCTCGCCGCCGGCTGCGAACTGGCCGGCTGCGCCCTGCCGCGCCCGCGCAAACCGGAGCTCGTCGGCATCGATGCCTCCGACCTCGCGCCGGCCGGCCAGGAGCGCCTGCTGCTCACCGCGACGCTGAGGAACCGCGCGCCCTTCGACCAGGAATATCCCCACCTCGAACTGACCCTCACCGACACCCGCGACGCCGCCCTGGCGCGCAGGGTGCTCGCGCCCGCCGACTACCTGCCGGCCGACCGGCCGGCCCAGGCCGGCTTCGCCGCCGGCGGCGAGCTCGCCCTCAAGCTGGACATCGAGGCCCTCGGCGTGCCGGCCGTCGGCTACCGGCTCTATCTCTTTTATCCCTGATCCACGCTCATCGCTTCAAAGCAGCCACTCGCCGATGCCGAAAGACGCGCAAAACCAGCAACCGGGCCCGCCCCCTCCCGGCCTCCCCCGCGCGGGGGAGGAGACTCGCTGGCTCGCTTCGCTCGATATCACGGGGTGGGTTCTTCCCTTTCCTTCTCGCTGATACCACCATGCACACCCTCATCTGCGGCTCGCTCGCCTACGACACCATCATGGTGTTCAAGGATCGCTTCAAGCACCACATCCTGCCGGAGCAGATCCACATCCTCAACGTCGCCTTCCTCGTCCCCGACATGCGGCGCGAATACG
>JANJVS010000109.1 GCA_024709955.1 Rhodocyclaceae bacterium | reverse complement strand
TGGAAGGACGCGAGCGGCAAGGTGCATTACGGTAGCAGGCCGCCCGTCGGCCAGCAGGGCGAGGCGCGCAAGCTGGCCGCGCCGCCGGCGGAAACGCCCGATCAGGAGGCGGCGCGCAAGGCGGCCGCCGAGCGGCAGTTGGCCGAGCGAGAGAAGCAGCAAAAGGGGCAGGAAGAGGCCCGGAAAACCCAGGAAGACCAGGCCGCCGCCAGGGAGCGCGCGGAAAACTGCCGCCAGGCCAGGGCGGCGCTGGCCTCGCTGGAATCGGGCCAGTCGCGCTACACCCTGGACGCCAGCGGCGAGCGCGTCGCCCTCGACGGCGCGGCGCGCAATGCCGAGCTGGCGAAGGCGCGCAAGGCCGTGGATAACTGGTGCAAGCCGCTCAAGTAGGAGCGGCGCTCATTCCTCGGCGGCCTCGCCCGCGCCGCCGCCCTTCTTCATGACCTTGCCCTCGGCGGCGCGCTGCTTGCGCACCTCCTTCGGGTCGGCGATCAGCGGCCGATAGATCTCGACGCGGTCGCGGTCGCGCAGCACGGCGTCGGGCCGCGCCAGCTTGCTGTAGATGCCGAACTTGCCCTTGGCGGGATCGATCTCGGGATACTTGGCCGGCAGGCCCGAGGCCTCGACGGCCTGCTGCAGCGTGGCGCCGACGGGCAGGGTCAGGGGGATGACATCCTGGCGGTCTGCTCGGGCATAGGCCACTTCGATGCGGATGGTTTCAGGGGAAGACATGGTGGGCGCGCTTGACGAAGGAATCGACGAAAGTGTTCACGATGTGGCCGAAGACCGGCCCCAGCGCCTTTTCCAGCACCTTGCTGGAGAACTCGTAGTGCAGCTTGAACTCGACCTTGCAGCCGGCGTCGCCGAGGGCGGTGAAGCGCCAGCCGCCCTCGAGGCGGCGGAACGGGCCTTCGCGCAGGGCGATGTTCATCCAGTGCGGGGCGTCCTTGGCGTTCTCGGTGGCGAAGTGGGCCTTGATGCCGTGGTAGTTCACATGGATGCGCGCGGCGGTGTGCGCGGTCGTGCGTTCGATGAGTTCGGTACCGCCGCACCAGGGCAGGAAAGTGGGGTAGTCCTCGACGCGGTCCACGAGCTCGAACATCTGCGCGGGGGTGCGGGCGATCAATACCGATTTTTCGACGGTGGCCATGGCGGGGGCTGCATTAGAATGCGCGAATTCTAGCGCGCCGCGCCGCAACTCCCCGTCCCCTCCCCGCATCCGCCCCCCTGCCTACGCCATGAGCATCGCCGACAACAAGAAAGCCTTCCACGACTACTTCATCGAGGAGCGCTTCGAGGCCGGGCTGGTGCTCGCGGGCTGGGAGGTGAAGTCGATCCGCGCCGGCCGCGTGCAGCTCAAGGAAGCCTACGTGATCGTCAAGGACGGCGAGGTCTGGCTGCTCGGCTGCCACATCAGCCCGCTGACCACCGCCTCGACCCACGTCAAGCCCGACCCGGTGCGCACCCGCAAGCTGCTGCTGCACGAGCGCGAGATCGCCAAGCTGATCGGCAAGGTGGAACGCGCCGGTTTTGCGCTGGTGCCCCTCGACATGCATTTCAGCAAGGGTCGCGTCAAGCTGGAGATCGGCCTGGCCAAGGGCAAGAAGCAATACGACAAGCGCGAGAGCGAGAAACAGAAGGACTGGGAGCGCGAGAAGGCGCGCCTGATGCGCGACAAGGTCTGAGGCCTTGAGCCCGGCCACCGTCCTCTGGCTGATCGCCGGCTGCCTGATGCTGCAGCCGCTGTCCACCGATCTCTACCTCGCCTCCCTGCCGCATCTCGCCGACGCCTTCGCGGCCACCCCGGCGGCGGTGCAGCAAACGCTCTCGCTGTTCGTCGCCGGCTTCGGCGTCGCGCAACTGGCCAGCGGGCCGCTGTCCGACCGCCATGGCCGCCGCCCCGTGGTGCTCTGGGGCCTGGGCCTGTACATCATCGCCAGCCTGGCCTGCGCCCTGGCGCCGACCCTCGACCTGCTGGTCGCCGCGCGCTTCGTCCAGGCGGTCGGCTGCTGCACGGCGGCCGTCGTCGCCCGGGCGCTGATCCGCGACGTCCATACGCCCGCCGAGGGCGCGCAGATGCTCGCCAAGGCGAGTTCGTTGCTGGCCCTGGCGCCGCTGATCGGTCCGGTGCTGGGCGGCTACCTGCAGGTCTGGTTCGGCTGGCGCGCGGCTTTCGTCTTCCATGCCCTGTTCAGCGCGGCGCTGCTGGGCGCCGCCGCGCGCTTCCTCGTCGAGACCAATCGCCACCCCAACCCGCGCGCGACCTGCCTCGGCGGCGCCGACGGCCTGCTGGCGGTCTATCGCCGCATCGCGGCCAGCGGCGCCTTCTGGGCCTACGCCCTGCCCGGCGCACTGTCCTACGCGGCGATCTTCGCCTTCATCTCCGGCTCGTCCTTCGTGCTCATCGAGGTGCTCGGCGTCTCGACAGAGCTCTACGGCTACTGCTTCGCCTTCGGCGTGTCGGGCTATCTGCTCGGCACCCTCGCCTGCCGCCGCCTGCTGGCCCGCATCGGCCTGGCGCGCAGCGTCGCCGTCGGCGCCGCGCTGTCCCTCTGCGCCGGGCTGCTGTTCGCGGTCCTGGTGGGAGCGGGCGTGCGGCACTGGGCGGCGGTGGTCGGCTGCCTGTTCCTGACCATGGGCGCCCACGGCATCAATTTCCCCTGCGCCCAGTCGGGGGCCGTGGCGCCCTTCCCGCGCGAGGCCGGCGCGGCGGCAGCGCTGCTCGGCGGCTGCGCCATGGCGGCGGCCTACGTCACCGGCACCTGGGTCGGCAAGAGCCACGACGGCACGCTCGCGCCGCTGGCGCTCACCTCGGCGGCGCTCGGCCTGCTGCTGTTCTCCAGCGCCCGGCTGCTGCGCGGACGGCGCGCGGCCGTCGCCTGATCAGCTCTTGCGGCCGAGCACGGAGCGCAGCGTCTCCTGCAGATCGCCGGGGATCAGCACGGTCTTGGCGTTGGCCGACTCGGCGAGCCGCGTCATCGCCGCGACGTATTTCTCGCCGAGCAGGTAACGCATCGGCGCCTCCTGGTCGCCGATGGCGGTCGTGACGCGGCGGATCGCCTCGGCGCTCGCCTCGGCCAGCGTCACCTGGGCCGTGGCGTCGCGCTTGGCCGATTCGAGACGCGCCTCGGCCTGCAGGATCATCGCCTGCTTCTCGCCCTCGGCCTTGGTCACCATCGCCTTGCGCTCGCGTTCGGCGGAGGCCTGCATTTCCATCGCCTTCTGCATCGACAACGAGGGCTTGATGTCCTGGATCTCCACCGACTTCACCGTCAGGCCCCAGTCGATCGCCTCGTCGGCGATCGATTCACGCAGCCGCGCCTTGATCTGGTCGCGGTTCGAGAGCGCCTCGTCGAGCTGCATCTCGCCGATGATCGAGCGCAGCGTGGTCATGATCATGTTGCGGATCGCCTCGGCGAAGTCGGTGACACCGTACACCGCCTTGATCGGGTCGGTGACCTTGATGAAGGCGATGGCGTTGGTGACGATCACCGCGTTGTCGCGGGTGATCACCTCCTGCTCCTGCACGTCGAGGATGATGTCCTTGGTGACCAGTTTGTAGGCGATGTTGTCGAGATAGGGGATGATGATATTGAGGCCCGGATGCAGCGTGCCGTGGTACTTGCCGAGCCGCTCGACGATCCATTCCTCGCCCTGCGGCACGATGCGGATGCCCTTGGCGAGCGTGATGCCGGCGAACACCAGCAGCGCGATGACGAAAAACAGCATGTCCGACATGATCAAACCCTCCCCACCTTGAGAAAGCTGCCCTCGACGGCCAGCACCTTGACGCGCGCGCCGCTCCCGATCGCCTCGTCGGCGATGCATTCCCAGACGTCGGCGCCGAGGATCGGCTTCTGGAAGCGTACCTCGCCCTTCTCGAAGGGCGCGACGTCGCGCACCAGCAGGCCGAC
The DNA here is from genome assembly GCA_024709955.1 of Rhodocyclaceae bacterium. Classification (GTDB taxonomy): domain Bacteria; phylum Pseudomonadota; class Gammaproteobacteria; order Burkholderiales; family Rhodocyclaceae; genus Sulfuricystis. The sequence goes on along the minus strand of JANJVS010000109.1, from coordinate 13,420 downwards.
CTCGCCGACCACGTCGGCGTCGGCCATGCCGATGCGCGTCTTGTGCATGCCCGGCTTGAAGACCTTGAACCAGGCGGCGACGAGGATCAGCGAGACGAGCAGCCAGAGGGCGAGCTGCGCCGTCAGGCCGATGTCCGCGCCGGCCACCGCCAAGGCCACGACCAGCGCGCCGAGACCGAACCAGATCAGCACGAAGGACGGCACGACGAGTTCGGCGACGATCAGCGCGATGCCGCCCACCGCCCAGTGCCACCAGAGGATTTCCATGGCCGTTCTCCCTGTAGGTCCGTCGCCGGCGCGATCCACCGTCCCGCCAGCGCCGAGTTTTTAGATTGTACGGCCGATGCGTTGCCGCCGCATTTCGAACAGGCAGACCGCCGCCGCCGCGGCGACGTTGAGGGATTCGCTGCCCGGCGCGAGGGGGATCGTCGCGCGGCGCCTTGCGGCGGCGACGAGTTCCGGAGCGATGCCGGCGCCCTCGTTGCCGAACAGCCAGGCGGTCGGCGCGGCGCAGTCGAGTTCGTAGAGGGGAATGCCGTCGTGGGCCACGGCCGCGACGGAAACGCCCCGGTACTCGCGCAGAAAGACAGCCAGATCGACGCCCTCGCGGATGTTCAGCGCAAAGTGCGCGCCCTGGGCGGCGCGCAGCACGCGCGGCGTCCAGGCCCCCGCGCAGCCGGAACCGAGCAGCACCTCGCGCACGCCGGCGGCGGCGGCGGTGCGCAGCAGGGTGCCGACGTTGCCGGCGTCCTGCACGGCGTCGAGCAGCAGGCAGTCGCCCTGCACCGGAAAAGTCGGCACCCCAAGGGTACTTCCTGCGGGGCGTGCTGGCGGGACGGTGATGCGCGCGAGGATGCCGAGCGGGGTCGCCAGTTCGCTGAGTTCGCGGAACAGCGCGTCGCGCAGGCTCAGCGCCGGCACGCCGGGCATGCGCGCCAGCAGCGCGGCGACCTCGGGCAGTTCGGCGGCGCTCTCGCTCACGGCGACGAGCTCGGGCAGCAGGCCGTGGTCGAGGGCGGCGCCGACCAGATGCGGGCCGTCGAGCAGCGCGCGGCCTTCTCGCCGCTGCCGGCGCGCGTCGCCGGCAAGGTCGCGCAGGTCCTTGAACGTGGCGTTGTCGCGGGAGGCGATCAACTTCACGCGAACAGCTCCAGCTGCTCGCGCACCGGCGCGAAGCTCTTGCGATGCTGCGGCGTCGGGCCGTGGGCGCGCAATGCCGCCAGATGCGCGGCCGTGCCGTAGCCCTTGTGGCGGTCGAAGCCGTACAGCGGATAGGCGGCGTGCAGGACCAGCAGGCCGGCGTCGCGCGTGGTCTTGGCGAGGATCGAGGCGGCGGAGATTGCCGCCACCGTGGCGTCGCCGCCGACGATGGCGCGCGCGGGAATGTCGAGCGGCGGGCAGCGGTTGCCGTCGATCAGCGCCTCGCCGGGCACGACGGCGAGGCCGGCTACCGCGCGCTGCATGGCGAGCAGCGTCGCCTGCAGGATGTTGAGCGTATCGATCTCTTCGACGCTCGCCTCGGCCACGCACCAGGCGATGGACTTGGCGCGGATCTCGACCGCGAGTTTCTCGCGTTTGGCGGCGGAGAGCTTCTTGGAATCGGCGAGCCCGGCGATGGGCCGCGCCGGATCGAGGATCACCGCCGCCGCGACCACCGGCCCGGCGAGCGGGCCGCGCCCGGCCTCATCGACGCCGCAGACCAGGATGCTCATGCCGCCGTTTCGGCATTGCCCAACAAGGGCAGCACGGCTGCGGCGGCCTTCTCGGCGGTGTCCTGGCGCAGCTGCCGGTGCATGTCGGTGAACAGGTTGTCGAGGCGCATGCGCACGCCGGCATCGAGCACGACGTTGCCGAGCGCCTGGGCAAGGTTTTCCGGTGTCGCGTCGTCCTGCAGGAACTCGGGCACGACGAAGCGGCCGGCGAGAATGTTGGGCAGGCCGACCCAGGGCTGGTAGCGCATGCGCTTCATGAGGCGCCACGACCACTTCGACATGCGGTAGGTGATGACCATCGGCGCCTTCAGCAGCGCGGCTTCGAGGGTCGCGGTGCCGCTCGCGACGAGGGCGGCGTCGCAGGCGGCCAGCGCGTCCTGGGCATGGCCGAACAGCAGTTTCATGACGCTGCCGGAGCGTCCGACGGCCACGTCGGTGGCGGACAGGGGCGGTTCCTCCAGCAGCCAGTCCTGCACCCCCTGCTGCCACAGCTCGGCCTCGAAGAGGTTGCGCGTCTCGCGCGTGGCCAGCGGCACGAGAAAGATGGCGCTGGGGAAGCGTTCGCGCAGCCTGGCGGCGGTCTGGATGAACAGGCCGGCCATGTAGCCCACCTCGGACTGGCGGCTGCCCGGCAGCAGGGCGAACACCGGCCGGGCGGCCTCGGGCAGGCCGAGCAGCTCGCGCGCCGCCGGGCGGCTGACGTCGAGGGGCAGCACGTCGGCGAGCGGGTGGCCGACGTAGCTCACCTCCACGCCCGCCTTCGCGAACAGCGGCGGCTCGAAGGGGAACAGCGCCAGCAGGCGATCCACGGCGCGGGCGATGTGCTTGACGCGGCCGCCGCGCCAGGCCCAGACCGAGGGGCTGACGTAGTGCACGGTGCGGATGCCGGCGCGCTTGAGCCGGGTTTCGAGCCAGAGGTTGAAGTCGGGCGCGTCGACGCCGATGAAGACGTCGGGCCGCTCGCGCAGCAGGCGCCTGAGCAGCTCGCGGCGCACGCCGGCGATCCGGCGGTAGTGGCGCAGCACCTCGGCGTAGCCGCGCACGGCCAAGGTCTCGGCGGGCCACCAGGTATCGCAGCCGGCGCGCTGCATCTTCGGCCCGCCGATGCCGACGAATTCGGCGCCCGGCAGACGGCGCTTGAGCGCCTCGATGAGGTGGGCGGCGAGCAGGTCGCCCGAGGCCTCGCCGGCCACCAGTGCAATGCGGGTCATGGATCCTCGCTCAGCGGATGATGCCGCGTCCGGGCGCCGCGAGAAAATCGGCCAGCGGCGCGAGGGCGGCTTCATCCTTGGCGGCGGCGATGATCTCGGCGCACGCTTCCTCCAGCTTGAGGCCATTGCGGTAGAGCGTCTTGTAGGCGCGCCGCAGGGCGGCGATCGCCTCGGGACCGAAGCCGCGCCGCCTGAGGCCCTCGGCGTTGATGCCGTGCGGTGCCGACGGATTGCCGTTGGCCATCACATAGGGTGGCACGTCCTGCAGCAGGATCGTGCCCATGCCGGTCATCGCGTGCGCGCCGATGCGCACGAACTGATGCACGACGGTGAAGCCGCCGAGGATCGCCCAGTCGCCGACATGCACGTGGCCGGCGATCTGCGCGTTGTTGGCGAAGATGGTCTGGTTGCCGACCACGCAATCGTGCGCGATATGCACGTAGGCCATCAGCCAGTTGTCGTCGCCGATGCGCGTCGTGCCGGCGTCCTGGGTCGTGCCGCGATTGAAGGTGCAGAACTCGCGGATGGTGTTGCGATCGCCGATTTCGAGGCGGGTCGGTTCGCCGGCGTATTTCTTGTCCTGCGGCGCGGCGCCGAGGGACGCGAACTGGTAGATGCGGTTGTCGCGGCCGATGGTCGTCGGCCCCTCGATGACGGCATGCGGCCCGACCATGGTGCCCTCGCCGATCTCGACGCCGGCGCCGATCACCGCATAGGGACCGATCGTGACGTTTTCGCCCAGCCGCGCGCCCGGATCGACGAGGGCGGTGGGATGAATCGCCGTGGTCACTTTATTCTTCCAGCTTGCGCACGGTGCAGATCAGCTCGGCCTCGCAGGCGACCTGGCCATCCACCTTGGCCTGGGCGGAGAACTTCCACATGCCGCGCTTGTTGAGGGTGATCGCCACTTCCATGATCAGCTGGTCGCCGGGGCTGACCGGACGCTTGAAGCGCGCGTTGTCGATGCCGACGAAGTAGTACACCGACTTGTCGTCGGGCTTGTCGCCCATGGTCTTGAAGGAGAGGATCGCGGCGGTTTGCGCCATCGCCTCGACGATCAGCACGCCAGGCATCACCGGGTGGTGCGGGTAGTGGCCGGGGAAGAAGGGCTCGTTCATGCTGACGTTCTTGAGCGCCGTGATGCGCTCGCCCGGCACGATGTCGAGCACGCGGTCCACCAGCAGGATCGGGTAACGATGGGGCAGGTATTCGAGGATCTGGTGGATGTCCATCGGGCTCATGATTTTTTCTCCAACAAGGGCTCCAACTGAGCCAGGCGTTTTTCGAGGGCGCGTATTTTATCGGCCATCGCGTCCAGATGGCGCAGGCGTGAAAAGTTCTTCAGCCAGTCGTCGTGGGCCATGAAGGGCACCGTGCCGGTGTAGCTGCCGGGGGTGGCGATCGACTTGGCGACCAGGGTGCCGGAGGAGACATGCACGTTGTCGGCGAGTTCGAGGTGGCCGAGGATGATCGCGCCGCCGCCCACCGTGCAGCCGGCGCCGACTTTCGCGCTGCCGGCGATGCCGACGCAGCCGGCCATGGCGGTATTCCTGCCGATGCGCACGTTGTGGCCGATCTGGATCTGGTTGTCGAGCTTGACGCCGTCCTCGATCACCGTGTCCTCCAGCGCGCCGCGGTCGATGGTGGTGTTGGCGCCGATCTCGACGTCGTCGCCGACCAGCACGCGCCCGGTCTGGGCGATCTTGACCCAGGCGCCATCGGCTTCGCGCGCGAAGCCGAAGCCGTCGGCGCCGATCACCGCGCCGCCATGGACGATGGCGCGCCGGCCGATGCGGCAGCCGTGATAGACGGTCACGCCCGGGTACAGGCAGCTCTCGGCGCCGATGGCGACACCGGGACCGAGGCGGCACTGCGCGCCGATCACGACGTTCTCGCCGAGTTCGACATCCGGGCCGATCCAGCATTGCGGGCCGATGCTGGCGCTCGCCGGCACGGCGGATTCGACGACGGCGCTGGGATGGATGCCCGGCGGCGGCGGCGGCGTCTCGGCCAGCCACTGGGAAACGCGGGCGAAGTAGAGATAGGGCTGCGGCGTGACGATGGCGGCGGCGGGACAGTGCCGCGCCATTTCCGCCGCGAGGATCACGGCGCCGGCGCGCGTGGCCGCGAGCTGGCCGCGGTATTTCGGGTTGGCGAGGAAGGCCAGCTGGTCGGCCCGGGCCGTTTCGAGGGTCGCCAGGCCGGCGACGACGCGTGCCCCGTCGCCTCTCAATTCGCCGCCGAAGCGGGCGACGATCTCCGCCAGGCTGCGGGCCACGTCACTGGCGGCTTACTTGGCCGCGGCGCCGTCGCCGAGCGCCTTGATCACCTTGTCGGTGAGGTCGATGCGCGGGCTGTAGAACACGGCTTCCTGGACGATCAGGTCGTACTTCTCGGCCTCGGCGATCTGCTTGATCGCCTTGTTGGCACGCTCGAAGATCGCCGCCATTTCCTCGTTCTGGCGCAGGTTGAGCTCCTCGCGGAAATCGCGCTGCTTGCGCTGGAAGTCGCGATTGAGGTCGTTGAACTCGCGCTCCTTGGCGCGGCGCTCGCTGTCGGCCATGGTCACGGCGTTCTTTTCCAGGCTCTCCTGCATCGACTGCAGCTGCTTGGACAGGCGCTGCAGTTCCTGGTCGCGCTTCTCGAACTCCTTCTCGATCTTCTGCTTCGCCTTTTTCGCCTGCGGCGATTCGTTCACCACGCGCTGGGCGTTGACGAAGCCGAGCTTGTACTCGGCCAGGACGGGAGTCGCGACCAGCAAGGTCGCCAGGGAAATGATGAGGTTGCGCAATGTATTCAAGTCGTCTCTCCTGCTTCAGGCTGCTTCAGAATAGGGTACCCATCTGGAACTGCAAGCGTTGCGTCTTGTCGCCGCTTTTCTTGTTGAGCGGTTGGCCGAGGCTGAATTTTAGCGGTCCCAGCGGCGAGGCCCAGGCCAGCGACAGACCGGCGCTGTAGCGCAGGTCGCCGAGGTCGAACTTGTCGTCGACGCCATAGACCTGGCCGGCATCGACGAAGGCGCCGAGGCGCAGCGACTTGTCCTGCCCGCCGCCCGGCATCGGGAAGAGGAATTCGGCGTTCATCACTACGCGGCGATCGCCGCCGATGCGGTCGTCGGTGACCGTGTCGATCGGGCCGAGCGAACTGGCCTTGTAGCCGCGCACCGAGCCGACGCCGCCGGCGTAGTAGTACTTGTAGAAGGGCAGCGGCCGGTCGCCCATGCCATCGGCGAAGCCGAACTCGCCGTTGAGCATCAGCGCGTAGTCGCGGCCGATCGGGAAATAGCGCTGATATTGCAAGTTGGCGCGGTAGTAGCGCAGCGTGCCGCCGAAGGCGAGTTCGCCGCCGATGCGCGCGACATGGCCCTTCATCGGGTAGATGCGGCTGTCGAGGGTGTCCTTGGCCCAGCCGAGGGAGGCGATCAGGCCGGTGAAGGTGTCGCCGTGCGCGTCGATGAAGTCCTTGAAGCGCTGCGGCGTGTAGGTGGTCGGCCGGATCTTGGTCGAATCGATGGCGAGGCCGAAGTTGATGGTGTCGTCCTCGCCGATCGGCACGCCGTAGCGCAGGCCGCCGCCGTAGGACTTGGTGTCGTAGCTGGCCAGCGTGCGCGACGAGGTGGTGTCGATGTCGCGCATGTAGACGTCGAAGCCGCGGCTGATGCCGTCCACCGTGTGATAGGGATCGGTGTAGGAGAACGAGTACTGCTTGTTGATCTTGCTGGTGTTGAAGCCGATGCCGACGTGCTTGCCGCTGCCGAACAGGTTCTGCTGCTGCAGGTTGCCGGACAGCACCACGCCCTCGGAGCTCGACAGGCCGGCGCCGAGCATCATGTTGCCGGTGGGTTTTTCCTTGACGGTGACGTTGACGTCGACCTGGTCGGTGGTGCCCGGCACCGCCGGCGTCTCGACGCTGACCTCGTCGAAGTAGCCGAGCTTGTCCACGCGCGCGCGCGACTTGTTGATCTTCTCGCCGTCGTACCAGGCGGCCTCCATCTGGCGCATCTCGCGGCGGATCACCTCGTCGCGGGTGCGCGTGTTGCCGGCGACCTGGATGCGCCGCACATAGACGCGGCGGCCCGGATCGACAAACAGGGTGAAGGCCACCTGCTTCTTCTCCTTGTCCAGCTCCGGCGCGGCATTGACGTTGGCGAAGGCGTAGCCGTCGTTCGACAGGCGCTCGCTGATGGCCTTGGTGGTGGCCGTCACCTCCTGGCGCGAGAACAGGCTGCCCGGCTTGACGCTCACCAGCTTGAGCAACTCGTCCTCCGGCAGCAACAGCTCGCCCGCCAGCTTGACGGCGGAGACCGAGTACTGGTCGCCCTCGCTGACGTTGATGGTGATGTAGATGTCCTGCTTGTCCGGCGAGATCGACACCTGGGTCGATTCGACGTTGAATTCCATGTAGCCGCGGTCGAGGTAGTGGGAGCGCAGCGTTTCGAGGTCGCCCGAGAGCTTCTGCTTCGAATACTGGTCGTTCTTGGTGTACCAGGTCAACCAGCCGGGCGTGCGCAGCGCGAACAGGTCGAGCAGGTCCTTTTCCTTGAACGCCTTGGCGCCGACGATGTTGATCTGGCGGATCTTGGCGATGCTGCCCTCGTCCACGGCGAAGGTGATGCCGACGCGGTTGCGCTCCAGCGGCGTGACCGTGGTGGTGACCTGGGCGGCGTAGTAGCCCTGGGACAGGTACTGGCGCTTGAGCTCCTGTTCGGCGCGCTCGACCAGCGAGCGGTCGAAGATGCGCGACTCGGAGAGGCCGACCTCGCGCAGGCCCTTGCGCAGCTGCTCCTTGTCGAAGGCCTTGGTCCCGGAAAATTCGAGGGAGGCGATCGCCGGGCGCTCCTCGACGAGCACGACCAGCACGTCGCCCTCGGCCTCCAGGCGCACGTCCTTGAAGAAGCCGGTGCCGAACAGCGACTTGATCGCCTGGGCCGCCTTGTCGTCGGTGAGGGTGTCGCCGACCTTGACCGGCAAGTAGCTGAACACCGTGCCGGCCTCGGTGCGCTGGATGCCTTCGACGCGGATGTCGCGCACCACGAAGGGGTCGAGGGCGGCCGCGCCGGAAGCGGCCAGTGCCGCGGCCAGACCTGCGAGGAATGCGGGGAGATTGCGTTTCATGCGTCAGCCGGAAACCAGACGATTGATGTCGTTGTAGAACGCGAGGGCCATCAGCAGGGCCAGGAGGGTCAAACCGATCTGCTGGCCGATTTCCATGACGCGTTCGGAGAGGGGACCGCCCTTGATTATTTCGGCGAGATAATACATTAAATGCCCCCCATCCAGAACGGGAATGGGCAGCAGGTTGAGCACGCCGAGACTGATGCTGATGAGAGCGAGGAAGCGCAGGTAATGATCGCCGCCGAGCCGCGCGGACTGCCCGGCGTAGTCGGCGATGGTTACCGGCCCGGAGATGTTCTTCACCGACAGCTCCCCGGTCAGCATGCGGCCGATCATGCGCAGGCTCAGCACCGAGGTTTCCCAGGTCTGCGCCAGGGCGCGGCCGAGGGATTCGCCGATGCCGTAGCGCACCGTCACCAGCGCCTGGCGGCGCAGCTCCGGATCGTCGCGCACGGCGATGCCGATGCGCGCCACCGGCTTGCCGCCGCGCTCCTCGGCCAGTTCCGGCGTCACCCGCACTTCGAATTCCCGCGCCCCACGCCGCACGCCGAGCAGCAGTGGTCGCGCCCCGCCCTCGCGGATGGCGCGCGCCACGTCGTGCCAGGCCGCCATCGGCCGGCCGTCGATGGCGACGATGGTGTCACCCGCCTGCAGCCCGGCGGCGGCGGCCGGCGAGCCCGCCTGCACCTCGCCCAGCACCGGCTTCAGTTCCGGGCGCTGCAGCCGCAGGCCGAGCGCCGGCAGCGGATCGCCCTCGAGGGCGGCGGCGTCGAGACGGCCGGTGTCGAGCCGGTGGATGGCGATGTTGCCCTGCGCGTCGATGGTTTCGAGCGTCACCGTGCCGCGGTCGAGGATGTGCCGCAGCAGCTCCCAGCGCAGCTCGGTCCAGGTCTGGATCGGCTTGCCGGCCACCGCGCGCACCGTCTCGCCAGCGCCGACTTTTGCCTCGGCCGCCCAGGTGCCCTCCGGCGCCGCCGCGAGGATCGGCCGCGGCTCGGCGACGCCGCTCATGAACAGGAACCAGTAGAGCAGCACCGCGAGCAGCAAATTGGCGAGCGGCCCGGCGACGACGATGAAGCTGCGCCGGCCGACGCTCTGGCGGTTGAAGGCGCGCGCCAGCTCGTGGGCGGGCACCTCGCCCTCGCGCTCGTCGAGCATCTTGACGTAGCCGCCGAGCGGAAACGCCGCCAGCGACCATTCGGTGTCGTCGCGCCCCGCGCGCTTGACGATCAGGGGCTTGCCGAAGCCGATCGAGAAGCGCAGCACCTTGACCCCGCACCAGCGCGCGACGAGGTAGTGGCCCAGCTCATGGACCAGGATCAGCAGGCCAAGGGCAAGCGCGAAGGGAACGAGGTAGTCGAGCAGATTCATCTGTAAGCAGTGCGTTGGGTGATTTCGGCGCGCGCCCATTCGCGTGCGCAGGCGTCGGCGGCGAAGACCGCGTCCAGCGAATCGACCGTCTGCGTGCCACTGCGTTCCAGGCAGGCGGCAATCACTGCAGGGATGTCGAGAAAACCGATGCGGTGATCGAGGAAGGCAGCGACCGCCTCTTCGTTCGCCGCATTGAGTACCGCTGGCCCGGCGCCGCCGGCGCGCAGCGCATCGAAAGCCAGGCGCAGACAGGGGAAGCGCTCGAGGTCGGGACGCTCGAAGTCCAGGCGGGCGATCTCGAACAGGTCGAGCGGCCGTACGCCGGCATCGATACGCTCCGGCCAGGCCATGGCGTGCGCGATCGGGGTGCGCATGTCGGGGTTGCCGAGCTGGGCGATCACCGAGCCGTCGGCGTAGTCGACCATCGAGTGGATCACGCTCTGCGGATGGACGACGACCTCGATGATGTCGGCCGGCGCGCCGAACAGCCAGTGCGCCTCGATGACTTCCAGCCCCTTGTTCATCATCGTGGCCGAATCGACCGAGATCTTGCGCCCCATGACCCAGTTCGGATGTGCGCAGGCCTGCTCGGGCGTCACCGCCGCCAGCGAATCCAGCGCCGCGGTGCGGAAGGGCCCGCCCGATGCGGTCAGCAGCACGCGGCGCACACCGGCGGCGCCCGGGCTGCGCGCATAGTTTGCGGGCAACGCCTGGAAGATCGCGTTGTGCTCGCTGTCGATCGGCAGCAGCGTGGCGCCGCCCGCCTTCACCGCATCCATGAAGAGCTGGCCGGACAGTACGAGCGCTTCCTTGTTCGCAAGCAGCACCTTCTTGCCCGCACGCGCCGCGGCCAGGGTCGGACGCAGCCCGGCCGCGCCGACGATGGCCGCCATGACCATGTCCACCGGCTCGGCCGCCGCAATGTCCTCGAGCGCGGCCTCGCCGCACAGCACCGCGGTGCGGCTGCCGGCCGACTGCAGGGCGCGGGCGAGCGCGTCTGCCGCAGCCTCCTCCCCCATCACCGCGTACTGCGGCGAAAACTGCAGGCACAGCTCGAGCAGCTTTTCGTGCTGGCGATGGGCGCTGAGCGCAAAGACCTCGAAGCGATCGGGGTGACGCGCGACGACGTCGAGCGTGCTCTGCCCGATCGAGCCGGTGGCGCCCAGGACGGTCAGGCGCCGGGGGGCGGATTCAGCCATGTGTGATGTGTTCCAGATCGAAAGCCGTGGCGGCTTTGACGCGACTCAAGCGGCCAGCCAGACCGACGCGAGCGCCACGATGGGCAGCGTCGAGGTCAGGCTGTCGATGCGGTCGAGGATGCCGCCGTGGCCGGGAAGAATGCTGCCGCTGTCCTTGAGTCCGGCCTGGCGCTTGAGCAGCGACTCGAAGAGGTCGCCGATGACGCTGATCGCCGTCCATGCGAGGAGCGCGAGCGCGATCACGAACGCGCCGCCCGGTTGGCGTGCGCCGAAAGCGACCAGAATGCCGAAACCGAACAACAGCACGCCAAGTGCACCGCCCAGCGCGCCTTCCCAGGTCTTCCCCGGGCTGATGCTGGGCGCAAGCTTGTGGCGGCCAAAGGCGCGCCCGGAGAAATAGGCGGCGATGTCGGCGACCCAGACCACCGCCATGGTGCCGAGCAGCACCCAGGGCCCGATCGTGCGCAGGTGCATCATCGCCAGCGCGGTCGGAATCAGCACGACGAAACCGATCAGCGACGCCGCCGTCGGGCTGGCAAGTGTCCACTTGCGCGCCAGCCACACCGGCACCACCAGAATCCAGAACAGGGCGCTGACGAGATAGAGCGGGATCAGCAGCATGGCACCGGAGAGGCTGCCATCGCCGAGCCCGGCGAGGAATCCCACCATCAGGCAGGTCACGCCGAACACGATCGAGCTCAGCATGCGCAGCGGGCGTTCGAAGCGCGCAAGACCGCCCCACTCCCACGCCGCCGCGGCACAAAGCGCGGCGCAGAGCACCATCCACCCCGCCGCGGGCAGCAGGAAGACGGCGCCCAGCAGGCCGGCGAGGAGCAGGATCGCGGTGATGACGCGGTCTTTAAGCATCGGGACCCTGCCCTGCGGCGGTCTTGAGTTGTTCGCTCGTGCGCCCGAAGCGGCGCTCACGCCCCTGGTAGGACGCGATCGCGTCACCGAGTGCGGCGGCATCGAAGTCGGGCCACAGCACGTCGGTGAAGAAGAGCTCGGTGTAGGCCAGTTGCCAGAGCAGGAAGTTGCTGATGCGCTTCTCGCCGCCGGTGCGGATGAACAGATCCGGCTCCGGCGCGAAGTGCATCGACAACTCGCTCGCGAGTTCGTCCTCGCTGAAGCCGTCGCGACGCTCGGGATCGCGCGCCATCAGCCGCGACATCGCGTTCATGATGTCCCAGCGCCCGCCGTAGTTGGCGGCGACCGTCAGGTTGAAGCGCTGGTTGCCGGCGGTCAGCGCCTCGGCTTCGCGGATCACCTTGACCAGCGGCGCATCGAAGCGCGACAGGTCGCCGATGACGCGGAAGCGGATGCCGTTCTCGTGCAGGCGCGCCACTTCCTTCTGCAGCGATTTGAGGAACAACTGCATCAGGAAGGACACTTCGTCCTGCGGCCGGCGCCAGTTCTCGGAACTGAACGCGAACACCGTCAGGTACTCGACGCCCTGTTCGATGCAGCCGCGGATGACCGCACGCAGGGCCTCGACCCCGCGCGAGTGCCCGGCAACGCGCGGCATCAGGCGCTTGCGCGCCCAGCGCCCGTTGCCGTCCATGATGATGGCGATATGACGGGGCACCGCCGACACCTCGGGAATGTCCCGGGTGGAGCTTCTGAAACGACCACCGGTCATGATCTGCCTCCTGTGGAACCCATGCGGGAAACGCCGATCCCGGCAGGATCAGATCTGCATCAGTTCCTGTTCTTTCTGGGCGAGCAGCTTGTCGATTTCGGTGACGTACTTGTCTGTGAGCTTCTGGATCTCGTCTTCGGCACGACGCTCGTCGTCCTCGGAGATCGTCTTGTCCTTCACCGCGTCCTTCAACTGCTGGTTGGCATCGCGGCGCAGGTTGCGGATGGCGACCTTCGTGGCCTCGCCTTCGTGACGAACCACCTTGGTGAGGTCACGGCGGCGATCTTCGGTCAGCGCCGGCATCGGCACGCGCAGCAGCTCACCCATGTTCGCCGGGTTGAGGCCGAGGTCGCTGTCGCGGATCGCGCGCTCGACCTTGCCGAGCATCGGCTTTTCCCAGGTCTGCACACCGATCGTGCGGGCGTCGATCAGGGTGATGTTGGCGACCTGGTTCACCGGCACCATCGAGCCGTAGTAATCGACCATGACGTGATCGAGCAGGCCGGTGTGGGCGCGCCCGGTGCGCACCTTGGCGAGGTCGGCCTTGAGCGCCTCGACCGACTTCTGCATCTTGCTTTCAGCGTTTTTCTTGAGTTCGGGGATCATGCGCGCATTCTCCAGGGTTCAGGAATGGACCAGCGTGCCTTCGTCTTCGCCCATCACCACGCGCTTGAGCGCGCCGGCCTTGAAGATCGAGAACACGTTGATCGGCAGTTTCTGATCGCGACAGAGCGCGAACGCGGTCGAGTCGAGCACCGCCAGGTTGCGGCCGATGGCCTCGTCGAAGCTGATGCGATGATAACGCTGCGCCTGCGGATCCTTCTTCGGGTCGGCAGTGTACACCCCATCGACCTTGGTGGCCTTGAGCACGATCTGGGCACCGATCTCGGCGCCACGCAGCGCAGCCGCGGTATCGGTGGTGAAGAAGGGGTTGCCGGTGCCGGCGGCGAAGATGACCACGCGGCCTTCCTCGAGGTGACGGATCGCACGCCCGCGGATGTAGGGCTCGACCACCTGGTCGATGCGCAGCGCGGACTGCACGCGCGCCTCGAGGTCCATGCGGCGCATCGCGTCGGCGAGCGCCATCGCGTTCATCACCGTGGCCAGCATGCCCATGTAGTCGGCGGTGGCGCGGTCCATTCCGGAGGCCGCGCCCTTCATGCCGCGGAAGATG
>JANJVS010000223.1 GCA_024709955.1 Rhodocyclaceae bacterium | reverse complement strand
GGTGATCGGATCGATGGTGATGCGTTTGGACATTTTTGTTTCCTCCGGTCAGGCTTCGCGCGGCAGAACCGGGAAGCGGCGAGTGATGACGATGTAGCCGAGCACTTCGAGGGCGAACATGCCGACGGTGACGAGCAGTTCCGGCAGCGCCGGGAAGTAGCTGAAATCGACGCCGGACGTCTCGACGCCGATGACGGTCTGGTAGCCGATCAGGAAGCCGTTGAGGCGCAGCAGCGCGCCGCCGGCCATCAGCAGGATGCCGGCGACGAACAGGCGCGCCGGGTTGCGGCGCTGTTCCAGCTTGCCGATGACGAAGAACGGCAGGATGAAGCAGAGCATTTCCAGCCAGAAGAACAGCGCTTCGAGCGACAGGCCGAAGGCGCGCGGCAGCGCCCCGCGCACGACCAGGTCGCCGAGGCGCACGACCAGGAAGGCTGCCAGCACGCCGAGCATCACCTTCGCCAGCGGCGTCAGCAGGTGCATCTCGATCGAGCGCCGGTAGGCGGCCGAGGCGAGGCAGGACTCGAACAGCACCACCGCATAGCCCATGGTGATCGCCGACAGCAGGTAGAGCGCGGGCTGGATCGGCGTCTGCCAGAGCGGATGCACCTGCGGTCCCATGACGACGAGCAGCGTGCCGAGCGAGGACTGGTGCATCATCGGCAGCAGCGTGCCGAGCGCGATGATGGCGAACATGAACTTCGAGAGCTTGCGTTTCTGCTCGGTCATGCCGAACTTCTCGAAGAAGGTCGGCGCGAACTCGATCCACATCACGAGGATGTAGGCCGTGATGCAGACCGCGACCTCGAACATCACCGAGTTAGGGTTCGCCGACCAGGGCCAGAACATGTTCCAGACGTTCCACCAGCGGCCGAGATCGAAGATGACGCCCGCGCCGGCCAGCGTGTAGCCGAACAGGCTGGCCAAGAGCGCCGGCCGCACCAGCGGGTGGTACTCGCCCTTGTTGAAGATGTAGACCAGCATCGCCACCGAGAAGCCGCCGCAGGCGAAGGCCGAGCCGATGATGACGTCGACCACCACCCAGATGCCCCACGGGTAGCCGTCGTTCAGGTTGGTGACGCTGCCGAGGCCGTAGATGAAGCGCACCAGCAGGATCGCCGCCATGGTCAGGATCAGCACGCCCGAGATCAGGGTGACGGCGTTGAACAGCGAACCGCCGACCGGCGCGGGCTTGGCATGGGCGCTCATTGCTCGTCTCCTTCTTCGGGTTTGATGTTGCGCTTGGCGATGAAGGTCAGCGCGCCCAGCACGGCGATCGGCATCAGCAGGCCGCCATAGAGGGTGTGCTGGATCGTCTCGGACGTGGCCGCCGACGAATACGGCGGCAGGGCCGGCATGCCGACCTTCTCGAAGGGCACGCCGGAGAGCTTGAGCACCTGCGTGCCGCCGTATTCCTTTTCGCCAT
>JANJVS010000006.1 GCA_024709955.1 Rhodocyclaceae bacterium | reverse complement strand
CGAGCACCTCGGCCTTGAACTGCTTGCAATAGGGGCAGTCCTCGGCCTCGAAGACTATCAACTGGCGCTTGGGATTGAGCGCCTTGGGGTCAAGCGGTTGCGTGGGGGCGGCCGTTTTGGTCGACGTGACCGAACCGGGATATTTCACGCCGGTGCCGCCGAGTCCGCAGTAGCCGTCCGGATTCTTCTTGAGGTAGTCCTGATGGTATGCCTCGGCCGGATAGTATTTCTGCAAGGGCTCGATTTCGGTGGTGATCGCACCACGCCCGGCGGCTTTCAGGGCGGCCTGGTAGACCTCACGACTCTTTTTCGCGACGGCCAGTTGCGTGTCGCTGCTCGTGTAGATCGCGCTGCGGTAGTTGCTGCCGACGTCGTTGCCCTGCCGGTCGCCTTGCGTCGGATCGTGGCTTTCCCAAAAGCGCGCGAGCACCGCTTCGAGACCGACCCTGGCGGGATCGAAGCTGACCTTGACCACCTCGGCATGGTTGCGCTTGTCGGTCAGGCCGCGCTGGCGCGCCGCTTCGAGCATCAGCACGGACTGGTAGTTACCGGAGATCTCGCCGTTGGCGTAGCCGCTCTCAACATCCACGACGCCCGGCAGTTCGCCCATGCGTTTCTCGGCGCCCCAGAAACAGCCCATGCCGAGTACGATCGATTCGGTCCGCGCGGCCTGGGCGGACGACGCGGAAAACAGGGCCAGGAAAACGAGGGCAAGCAATGAGCGCATGGTGGCTTCGATCCGGCATGGGGGAGAAAAGTTCGCGACCGCATCCGTCGTGCCAAGCCGGCCATAGAGCCTTCGGATCGGGGTTCGGCTTCATGCCGGTCCGTCGCCGCGCTGCTTCGCTACTACGAGTGGCTGTAAAGCGGCCAGCGGCAGCCGGCGCCGTGCAAGGATGCGAACCACCGGACGCGCTGCGAGTTTGCCTTAAAATGCTGCTTTGACGAAGCGTGGAGGGCAAGAAGCCGATGCAGCAGATGTCTCATTCCTTGCTGGTAAAGTCCGCGGACAAGGAAGCTGCGGGCAGCTATCGGTTGGAGTACTACTCGCCGAAAGAAGCGCGCAAAAAGGGTGTCAAGATGTTTTGGGTGACGCTGGGCGCGGCGATTTTCTCGATCGCCCTGCCGGGCGTGCACTTCGTCAGCGTCCCGCTGGGCATCCTCGCGTCGCCGCTGGTCGGCGTCTATTTTTACAAGACCCGCAAGGATGCGGCGAAGAGCATGACGGCCGATTTCGTTTGCCCGGAATGCCAGGCGAAAAACCACGTCGCCGCTTCGAGCATCACCGCCTACTACGCGAGCCAGTGCGCCGAATGCGGGCGGGACCTGCGCCTGACGCCGCTCTGATCGTTTAGGCGGCGCGCATCCTTTTGGCGTCGTCCAGGATATGACCGATCCACCACAGCGCGACGAAGCACTGTAGTTCAATCTTGTCGAAGTTTTCCGCCGTGGCGATTTCGGCGGCCAGATAGTCGTACTCTTCGCATGCGTGCCGGTAATCCTCGAGATCGGCATGGGCGCCGGCCACCAGCAGCGCCTCCTCGGCGGCGAAATGCTCGCGTGCCAGCGTCATCAGCCGGTCGTAGGCTGCCTTGAATTCAGGATCCGCGCTGCTGTTGCCACCGTCGACGGCACACAGGTCGGCAAGCAGGTTGCATTGCGCGAGGATCTGGCGGTGCTGTTCATCGATAGTGTCGTTACCGACGGTGAAACTCGGATCCCACTGCACGCGGTTGGGTTGCATGGTTTCTTTCCTTGGATTCAGAAGCCGAGCGATTCGACCACCGCCACGAGGTCGGCGAAGCTCGCCGCCTCAAGCTTGGCCTTCAGCGCGGCCTTGTCCAACCCCTCGCATTCGAAGCGGGTTAGGCCGACTTCAAAGGGCAGTTCCCTAATCTCCAGCGGCGACATGAAGCCGATGTTGCAGATGTGCGCGATGCACTGGCGCTCCGGCTCGGAAAGCTCGACGCCGTGGCAACGCTGGATTTCGAGATAGCGCTCGGCGGTGCGGTTGAGCTTGCCGCTGATCTCCATGGTGTTCTTCTGGCCGTCGGTGAGGATCGCCAGCGGCGGGCCGAAGAAGACCGGCGTCTTGCCGACGTTGCGGGTTTTTTCCTCGCGCGTCAGCGCGGGGGCGACCCAAGTGGGGTCGCCCCTGGCCGGAGCGGGCTTGTCCGGCGCGTCCGACATCAGTGCGGAATCGGATGCACTTTTTCGTGGTCGGCGTTCGCCATGCCCTTCGGCAGCTGGGGCGACGGCTCGGGCTGCAGCTGGATGAAGCCGCGGTTGCGGACGCCGTCCTGCACGTTGTGTGGGTTGTGGCATTCGGTGCAGGTGAACCAGCGCTTCTTGCCGTTGCTGGCGAACTCGCCGATGCGCTTGCCGTGGATGCCGTCGCGCCAGTCGCGCAGCTTGTCGCCGTGGCACTTTCCGCACAAGAGCTGCGGCTGGTCGAAGCTGATCGGATCACCGAAGTGGTCGACAAGCATGTTGCGCTTGGTCGTGTGGTGGCAGTCGAGACACCAGATGCGGCCGCGGCCGTGCTGCAGGTCCTTGACGTCGGGCACCAGTCCTTCCATGGTCGGGATCGGGATCGGCTTCTTGTCCTTCGGCAGCGTCGGCGGATTGAACTGCGGGCCGACGCCGTTGTGGCAGGCGGTGCCGCACATCGGCAGGATGTTCAGCTTCTCGGAGCGCGGCTTGACGAGTGCGTGGCCCTCGGGCAGGTTCTCCAGCCCCGGCATCTTGCCCATCGGCACGGTGCCCTCGAAGGGATCGCCGTACCAGAGCGCCGCGCCGGTGGTGGGCGAGCACTTGACGTTGGGCCAGCCCGGCTTGATCTCGCGCTGGGTGATTTCCGAGGCGCCCTTGCGGCTCTCGAAGCAGACCAGGGGCTCCTTGGGGGCTTCGGCGGCCGCCGCCGGTTCGGCCGTCTTTTCCGCGGCGACGACGGAGTAGAGCCCGCCGCCGCAGATAGCGAGGATCGTCGCGTAAATAGCAATTTTTTTCATGATCGTCGTCGCCTCACTTCGCAGCGACGGCCTTGGCGCCGCCGTATTTGATGTCACCCAGCAGGATGCCGATGGCGCCCTTGAGCAGGATGGTCAGGATGAAGAAGCCGAAGGCCCAGATGCCGAGGGTCAGCAGCACTTCGACGAAGCTCGGGTAATACTCGGTTACCTCGCCGATCGGGGTCGGAATGAAACCGGGGACGATCAGGCCCATGCCCTTTTCGATCCAGATGCCGGCGAAGGCCATCGTGCAGGGGATCGTCAGCAGCTTGAAGTCGTTGCGGAAACGCGGGATCAGGAACAGGATGAAGGCGCCCACCATCAGGACCACCGCGCTCCAGAACCAGGGCACCAGCTTGGTCAGCCCATGCAGGCCGAACATCAGGTAGTACAGGCCGTTGGCGTGCTCGGTGCGGGCATACAGCTCCACGACGACTTCCGACAGGGTCAGGAAGATCGCGATGCCAAGACACCAGGTGACGATGGTCGTCAGCAGCTTGATCGCGCTGTCATCGACCCAGAACTTGGTGTTCTTGCGGATGATCAGGAAGATCAGGATGATCAGCGCCGGTCCGGCGGCGAAGGCCGTCGTGATGAAGCGGATCGGCATCATGCTGTGGAACCACATCGGACGCGCCGGCATCGTCGAGATCAGGAAGGCCGTGACGGTGTGGATCGACAGCGCCCAGACGATCGCGATCCAGACCACCGGGATGAACCACTTCCTGTTGATCGGGTTGCCGGTGTACTTGCACCACAGGTAGTAGAAGCCGCAGATGGCGTTCAGCATCAGGTAGCCGTTCAGCACCAGCACGTCCCAGCCCAGCATCGAGTGCGGGAAGTTGTAGATGCCGATGATCGGGATCATGTGCCAGAGGCGGTCGGGCCGGCCCATGTGGGCGAACACGAACATCATCACCATGGTCACGGCGGTGATCGCCAGCATCTCGCCCAGCACGGCCACCTTGTGCATGCCTTCGTGGTGGTAGCCATAGGCCGGGAAGACGATGGTCACCGCCCCGGCGGCCACGCCGACCAGGAAGACGAGGTTGGCGAAATACAGGCCGTCGTGGATCTGACTGGTCATGCCGGTGACGATCAGGCCGTCGGTGTTCTGCAGATAGAACACATACAGCATGCCGACGATGAGCACGGCGAGCGAGCCCATCCAGGCGTAGAACTTGGTGCCGCCCTTGAGGACGTAGCGCACGTAGTCGGAAACGAAACTGGTCAGCACGGTCCGCTCCTCAATCGTAGAAGTAGAAGAATTTCGGGAAGGTGTTGAGCTCGGCCTTGAGGCGGAACACGTTCTTCCGCTGCAGGATCTTGCTCACTTCGCTTTCCGGGTCGAGCAGGTTGCCGAACTTGCGGGCGCCGACCGGGCAGACCTCGACGCAGGCCGGGTAGCGGCCATGGCGGGTACGCTGCAGGCACCAGTGGCACTTCTCGACGACGCCGCGCATGCGCGGCCGGTTGCCCAGATAGTGGGTCACCGGATTCATCTCTTCCTTGGGCAGGACCGGGTTGGTGACGTTGAGGCGACGCGCCCAGTAGGGGCAGGCGCCCATGCACATGCGGCAACCGATGCACCAGTTGTAGTCGATCACCACCGGGCCGTCGGGCTCGCGGTAGGTGGTGCGCACCGGGCAGACCTTGACGCAGGGCGGCTTTTCGCACTGCATGCAGGCGATCGGCATGTAGGTGGCGTCTTCCTCCGGCACCTTCTCGGGGTTGTAGTGATACTGACCTTCGAGCACCAGGCCGGCGGGCGTGTAGGCATTGCCGCCGACCTGGATGCCCAGGCCCTCGGGGTAGCCGTGATTCATCTTTTCCGCCTCGAACTTGCCGCGCTCCATGCGCAGCACCTGGATCCACTCGATCTTCTCGCCGGCGCGCTCCTTGCCGCGCGACTGGTTGTTCTCGGCGACGCAGGCATGCACGCAGCGGCGGCAGCCGATGCACTTGCGGATGTTGAGGGCGTAGCCCATCAGCACGCCGGGCTGCGCGTCGGTGGTATCGACGGTGACTTGCTTGCCGTATTCCGCGGAATAGCGCCGTTCGAGGCGCGCTTTCGCCTCGGCCTTCTCCTCGGCCGTCATCAGCCGGTAGTTCTTCTGGAAGTGCTCGGCCCATTCGACGGCGGCATGCGCGTCGCCGGACTGGGTCATCAGCGCGGCGGTACCCATCAGCGACGACATGCTCAGCATGCCGCCGGCCTTCAGGAAATCGCGCCGCGTGGTTTTCAGGACTGCCTTGTCGGGGTCGGCCGATGCCGGCGCGCCGGCCGGATCGGCAGAGGGATTCTCGTTCAGAGCCACAACTCTCCTCCTGTAGGGGGGGTAATGAAACACCTGAAGCTGCACAGGCCCCAGGCAAAAATTAGCCCGCGATCCTCCCACGTCTTTCAGACGCCACCTTTGATCACAGTCAACAAGGGCGAATTTTCTTGATTTCTTTTTTTTATCGGGCCAATCGCGAAAATCCGCCGACGCCAGGAAGCGCCTGTTGCCCCGCCACGGGTTCGCGGACGGACCGCCCGCCCGGGAGCGGGCGGGGGTTGCGGTCGATGGAAGCGCCTGCGCCACCGACAGGCGCCACCTCGTCGCTTACGCCACGCTCACCGCGGGCGAGAGATAGACGTCCTGGATCGCGTGCAGCAGCTCCACTCCCTCCGCCATCGGCCGCTGGAAGGCCTTGCGGCCGGAAATCAGGCCCATGCCGCCGGCGCGCTTGTTGATGACCGCGGTGCGCACCGCCTGCGCGAGGTCGTTCTCGCCCGAGGCGCCGCCGGAATTGATCATGCCGGCCCGCCCCATGAAGCAGCTGGCGACCTGATAGCGCACCAGATCGATCGGGTGGTCCGAGGTCAGCTCGGAATACACCTTGGGATGGGTCTTGCCGAAGCCGATGGCGGTGTAGCCGCCGTTGCAGGTGGCCTGCTTCTGCTTGACGATGTCCGCCTCGATGGTGGCGGCCAGATGGTTGGCCTGCCCGGTCAGGTCGGCCGCCTCGTGGTAGTCGGTGCCGTCCTTCTTGAAGCCGGAATTGCGCAGGTAGGCCCACAGGAAGGTGACCATGCCCAGGCGGTGCGCCTCGGCGAAGGCCTCGGAGATTTCGAGGATCTGCCGCCGCGACTCCGGCGAGCCGTAGTACACGGTCGCTCCCACCGCCACCGCGCCGAGGTCGAAGGCCTTCCTGACGTCGGTGAACAGCGTCTGGTCGTGCATGGTCGGATAGGTGAGCATCTCGTTGTGGTTGAGCTTCACGAGAAAGGGAATCTTGTGGGCGTACCTGCGCGACACCGCGCCGAGCACGCCGAGGGTGGACGCCACCGCGTTGCAGCCGCCCGCGATGGCCAGCTTGACGATGTTTTCCGGATCGAAGAAATCCGGGTTGGGCGCGAACGAGGCGCCCGCCGAATGCTCGATGCCCTGGTCCACCGGCAGGATGGACAGGTAGCCGGTGCCGGCCAGCCGGCCGGTGTTGAAAATCTGCTGGAAGCCGCGCAACACGCCGGGCGGGCGGTCGCTGCCCGCCACCACGCGGTCGATGAAATCCGGTCCGGGCAGGTGCAGCCTTTCCCTGGGAATGGTGCGGCAGGTGTGCGCGAGCAGGGATTCCGCTTCCTGGCCGAGCACTGCAGGAATGTCGATCATGATGTCTCTCCTGTGCGATGGACTGCGTTCGGTATGCATCCCGCGGCGGCGACCGGAGCAAGCCGCGCACCGGCCGCCGTCGCGGCAAATGATCGCACAGGCCGCGCCGCGCGTCGAAAGCCGTGGCGGCAGGCGGAGCGCTCACCGTCCCGCCAGTCCCACGGGGATTCCCTTCGGTCACGCCGACTTTTGGCTACGGCCGTGTTGCCTGATCTTCGCGGTACGCGGGTTGGCCTGCGCCGAAAGTCGGTGTGGGCGACCGGGGTCTCACCGTCCTGTCAGCGCCGACTTTTCCCGCTCAGTGCTGCGTTTCTTCTTCCTCCCAGCCCGTGATCATCGTCTTGATGTGGGCCAGCGGCGTGTGGCCGGTGGTGGTCAGGTAGACGTGGGCGATGAAGAACACCAGCATCATGAAGGCGCCCGCCGTGTGAGTGAGCGCCACCGCCTCCAGGGTAAGCCAGCGGTCGATGCCGAAGTCCTTCCAGTAGGCGTAGAAGAGATAGAACAGGCCCGAGCCCCAGATGATCGGCGAGACGAGCGAGAGCAGCGCGAGATAGGCGAGGCGCTGCAGCGGGTTGTGCTTCTTGCGCGCGGTCTTCTGGAAGGGGTGCGGCGCGCCGGTAAAGATGCCGTAGGCGTAGTAATGCACCATGGCGCCGACCTTCTTGTAGGTCGGGATGTATTGCCGCCATTCGCCGGTGGTGAATTGCCAGAAGATCGTGAAGGCCCACAGCGTCAGCAGCGTCCAGGCGGCGAGCGTGTGGTATTCCACGGCGCGCCGGAAACCGAAGTTCTCGTAGCTGCCGTGGACCTCGAAGCCGGTGATCAGCATGAAGATGATCAGCGCTGCCTGCGACCAGTGCCAGAAACGCTCGTAGCGCTTGTAGAGGTAGATGTGGCCGGGACGGACGGGTGTGTTCATGACGCTTTCCTCGTTTTGCGGCACAGCACGCATATGCGCACGCTGCCGTGGATCAGGACGCCGAGCAGCGCGAGCAGCGCGGCGCTCCAGCCGGCCAGGTCGAGCCAGTCGTTCTTGTGCAGGCCCGGCAGCCAGACGCCCGCGACGCCCTTGAGGCGGCTCTCGGCGCCGTGGCATTGCGCGCAGCCCACCGCTTCGCTCTTGGGCGCGACCATGTGGGTGATCGGCCAGGACATCTCGGTGGCGACGAAGCCGTACTTGCCGCTCCAGGGCAGGCCGGCGGTCCGCATGCCGGCCTCGATGGCCTTCGGCCAGTCGAAGTTGTGCCACAGCGCGGCATGGTCCTCGCCGGCGGTATGCGCGACCAGCAGGTATTTGTGCTCCGGATCGTAGGCCTGCTTGCCGCGATGCACCTTGAAGGGCCAGATGCGCGCGCCAGGTTCGCGCGGACCGCCCTCGGGATGGTTGATCTCGACGGTGCGCGCCGGGTCGATCGTGTCGCCCACGGTCTTGTAGCTCAACTTGCCGTTGAACCAGCGGTATTCCGGGATCAGCCAGGAGTCCCAGGCGAAGTCGCCCTTCTTCGAGTCGAAGGCGCGGCGGCCGGCGCTGTCCTTGACGAACAGCGGCTTGCCGTCCGGCCCCATCTTCGTCGCCGTCGACCAGTCCCAGCTCTGCTCGGTGCCGATGCCGTTGCGCGCGTACTCCGGGATGTGGCAGGTCTGGCAGGCCAGGGTCTCGGTGTGGGCGTTGAGGCGCTCGGCGTGCAGCAGGCTCTCCTTGTGCGGCTTGTCGCCGTGGCAGGACTGGCAGGAAGCCGGGTTGTCGTCCGCCTTGCCGCGCGGACGCGCCGGGCCGGTGCGCGCGGCACTGAGGTCGTAGCGGCTGCCGGCCACCTGGTGGGCGCTGGTCTTGTGGCAGGAGACGCAGGTGAAATCGAGCCCCTTGGCGTCCATGTGCACGTCGAGGTATTTCGCCGGATTGCGCAGCGAGCTGTCGAGGTCGCCGTGCTTGGTGCCGTCGCCGCCGGCGCCGAAGAAATGGCAGGAACCGCAGTTGGCGCGGCTCGGCAGCGCGACGTTCTGCGCCACCTTCTTGAGGTCCGTCGCCTCGACGAGCTTGCCGGAGCCGTGCGGAAACTCCTTGCGCTCGTAGATCGGATGGCCGGCGTCGCCGGGCAGCTTGCGGTAGGTGCCGGTACCGTCGTGGCAGATCAGGCAATCGACGTTCTCCTGCTTGGCGAAGTCGAAGCTTTTGTCCTGCCAGCCGTAGCCGGCGTGGCAGGCCATGCAGTCCTTCTCGTTGGAGATGGTGCTGGTGCAGAAGTTGTTGATGATGTTCTTCTTGCCGAGCTTGCGGCCGCTCTTCGGATCGACGACCTCCCAGGTCCAGTGCTTGGTGTGCATCACCTGTTCGGCCGCGTCGTTGTGGCATTCGAGACAGGCCTTCGTCACCTCGGGACCGGACTTGAAGTCCCGCTGCAATTCCTTGAACTTGCCGTGGTCGGCCGTGCTCTTGCGCGCGGGCAGCTTGTCGCCGAGGGTCGGCGTGGCCTGCGCGGCCGGCGCGCACAAGGCGGCGAGCAGGCCGGCGGCGATCATGATTCGCTTGAGCTTCATCGGCGCTTCATCAGCAACCGCCCGCCGCGCCGCCCGCCGCGCCGGCCTCGCCGCCGCTCTTGGGCAGGATCAGCGGCGGCGCGGGCTTGGCCGGGTCCATGACCAGGAAGCTTTCCTGGTCCTTCACCACGTGCCGCATGGTCTCGCCGACCAGCGGGCCGAACAGGCCGCCGATCAGGCCGGCGTTCATGATGCCGATGTAGACCTTGCCGTCGTTCTTTTTGTAGACGCCGACCTTGCAGGGCATCAGCAGGGAAAGGAAGCGCACCTTGTCGTCCTTGAGGATCGGGCCGGAATACTTGGTGCTGCAGGCCTCGATCAGCATCACCGGCAAGGCGTTGATGCCCTCGGCCTCCAGCGGCCGGGTCGGGTAGCGCAGCCCGGATAGCGACCAGCCGTTGCCGGCCGCCTCGACGTTGTGCTGGATGCGCGCCACGGTCTCCTCCACCGTGAATGGGCTCTCGCGTTCCTCGAACACCAGGCCGCCCGCCAGCTGCCATAGCGCGCCGACCGCGAGCGCGATGCCCGCCGCCAGCCCGATCAAGATGCCCGCGATCAACTTCCGCATGTTTTATCCCCCTGAATGAGTGAGTGGCATGAGAAATCAGTGGCGCGCCGGCGGCCGCAATGACGGTTGGCCTCCAGGGCCTCGGCCAGGATGGGCGACGCTTCCGCGTCGCTGGCGCGCGCCGCGAAACCGTCGCGGGTGACGCCGTGGAACAGCGGATTGGTCTCGCGTTCCTCGCCGATGGTGCTGACGCGACGGCCGGCGCGGCAGCGTCCCGGGTAGACCAGCGTCTCGTCGGGCAGGACGAAGAGGCGCCGCGTCACGCTGTCGAACAGCCGCGGTCCGTCGCCGCCGGGCTCGTCGAGCCGGCCGCAGGCGCCGATCAGCAGGCAGTCGCCGCTGAACAGCCGGCCGCCCCACAGGTAGCTGAGGCAGCCCGGCGTGTGGCCCGGCGTGGCCAGCACGGCCAGCTCCAGGTCGCCGCAGCCAAGCGCGTCGCCGTCGCACAGCAGGTGGTCGGCGTCGGCGATGCCGCTGTCGGCGCCGACCGCCACGCCCGCCCCCGTCCATTCGCGCAGCGCATCGGCGGCGCTGACGCGGTCGGCGTGCAGATGGGTCTCCAGCACCCAGTCCAGCCGCAGGCCCAGTTCGTCGAGCATGCCCAGATAGAGCGCCGCCTGGGTGACGACCGGGTCGATGAGAAGGGCGTGCCCACTCCTCCCGCAGCCGAGCAGGTAGGAGAAGGCGCCGCTCGCCTCGTCGCGCAGCTGGCGGAAGTGGATCATGCGCCTCCGCCGTCGCGCAGCGACTTGACCCAGGCCTCCATCGCCTCGTTGGCCGGCTTCATCGGCGCTTCGAGGAAATTCACGACGAACTTGTCGCCGCAGTCGGCGATGCCGATCGAGCGCGGGCGCACGGCGAGCACCTGCGGGTTCGGCAACTGCAAGCCGAAGCAGAACACGAGGTTCTTCGCCGCCTTGATCTCGGGCGCGATGCTGCCGCCGACCCGCTGCGTGTGCGCATAGTGGTCGAACTCGGCGATCCAGGCCACGCGGCTGTCGGCGGCGATCGCCGCCTTGATCCGGGCCGCGATGTCGTCCACCGACTTGCAGCTCGTCTCGTCCTTGCCGAGCTCAAGCATGAAAGTCGGGTATTTCTCCTGCAGCAGCATTTGTTTCATGGTTTTCCTTTTGGGTTTTGTCGGGGTTGGGGGAACGGGAAAGGACGCGGCCACTCATTTGGGTGGACGTCGGCAGCGGCAGGCCAGGGGCCGCAGCAGCCACCAGAGCAGGATGAAACCGGCGAGGGATCCGAGCAGCCACATGGCCAGTGCCTCCGTACGGCCTCAGCCGGCGGCCCCGTCCGCGCCGATCAGCAGGCGGGTGTCGGCCAGATAGCGGTGCGGCGGAATTTCCAGGTTGGTCGGCGCCGGCATGTTCTTCAGCACGCGGCCGGCCAGATCGAACTGCGAACCGTGGCAGGGACAGAAGAAGCCGCCGTCCCAGTCGGGAGACATGCCCTGGGCGGCGCCCTCCTTGAACTTCTCCGTCGGCGAGCAGCCGAGATGGGTGCAGATGCCGATGGCGACGAAAATCTCCGGCCTGATCGAACGGTGCGCGTTGGCGGCATAGGCCGGCTGCTGCGGCCGCTCCGAGCCGGGATCGGCTAGCTTGGGTTCGACCTTCGTCAGGGTCGCCAGCATCTCCGGCGTGCGGTTCACGATCCAAACCGGCTTGCCGCGCCACTCGACGGTGAGCATCTCGCCGGCGGCCAGCTTGGAGATATCCACTTCCACCGGCGCGCCGGCCGCCAGGGCGCGCCCGGAAGGGGCGAAGCTGCCGACGAAGGGCACCGCAACCGCCATGCCGGCCGCCGCTGCGGCGACACTGGTCGCGAACAGCAGCCGGCGGCGTTGCGGGTCCATGCCTTCGCCGCATTGGCAGGTGGTGCAGGTGCTCATAAGCGCATCCTTGTTGTGGGGGTCTGTCGAGGTAGGGGTGCAGATCACTAACAAGGAACATGCCAAGCATCAGCGCAGACGCAAGCCATTGAAAATAAAAAAATAAAACATATGCAAGGCAATGGGTCGCCACAAAAAGCCAAATCTGGCGGCAGTTTCACCATTAAAACCGCCAGATTCATCATTAAGACCATGTCACTATCCATTGAATCGTGGCCGACGGAATCCCGGGCCACGCACCGCGCGACCACCGGATTCCCGACCGGAAGATCGCCACCACAAGAACCATGAAGCAACAAGGGGGGCATAAACAAATTCCCTTGCACTTGAGAATTGTTCTCATATATAATGAGATTCGTTACTATTTGACCAGGTAAGCCAAGCATGAGTCCGCTGATTGCGCGCCGGGACGCGCCCACCGCGCTGAACAAGGCCCAGGCCAAGCTGGCGACGCGGGATTCCGCCACCCAGTCGCTCGACACAGGCACACTCTTCGCCGGCAGCAGCGAAGTCGTCATCCGGCATGGAACAGAAATCTACCGCCTGCGCCTGACGCGCCAGAACCGACTGATCCTGACCAAATAGTCCGGCCCGCGCACGGTGCGGCCCCACGCCGCCGGTCTTCCGCCAACCCGTTTTCGTTTTCCGTTCAATCCAGGGAGCTTCACCATGAAAAAAACCATCCTGATCGCATCCGCCGGCCTTCTGGTCGCACTGCCCGTCCACGCCGAACCGCCGATGAACGTCGACGATGCCGGCACGCTCGGCAAGGGCGGCCTGAAAGTCGAGGGCGCGCTGAGCCGCGACGACAAGGAACGCGGCGGCGAACTGGTCTTCGGCTTCGCGCCCATCGACAACCTGGAAGTCGGCCTCGCCGTCGCGCGCGCCACCGACCACGACCCCGATCCCTCCACCAGGCTGCGCGGCACGGGCATCAGCTTCAAGTGGGTGCCGATCCAGAACGACACCGGCTGGTCGCTGGGCGCCAGCTTCGGCTACGGCCACACGCGCGTCAATGAGCGCTCCGCCCCGGACAAGTTCACCGAAAAGGAATACGCCCTCTCCGGCCTCGCCACCTACCGTTTCGAAAGCGAGCAGGTGGTACACCTGAACCTCGGCACCACGCGCGTCAAGGCGCAGGGCGAGAGCGATAGCGTCGGCACCTGGGGCGCCGGCTACGAGCATCCGCTCGCGGAAAACCTCAAGCTGACGGCGGAAATCTTCGGCGAGGAGCATGCCGGTCCGGACAAGGCGGTCGGCCTGCGCTACGAGATCGTCGAGGGCCTCAAGGTCTCCGGCGCCGTCGGCCGCGGCAACGACCGCAGCTTCGGCCAGGTCGGCTTCTCCTGGGAATTCTGAGCATGGCAAAAGTCGGCGCCCGCGGGACGGTGACGCGATGACCTCTTCCGCCGCCTTCCCGCTCATGATGGCCGGCGCGGGCGCGCGCGTGCGCGTCGTCGCCCTGCGCGGCGGCGCCGGCCTCGACAAGCGCATGACCGAGATGGGCCTCAACGTCGGCGCCGAGCTCGTGGTGCGCCAGCACCAGGGCGGCGGCGTGGTGGTGATGCGCGGCGAGACGCGCTTCGCCCTCGGCGGCGGCATGGCGCACAAGATCATGGTGGCCCCCGTCGCATCCGCTTGACACTCTTTAGGAAAACGCAATGACGACACTCGGAGAACTTCAGATCGGCGACAGCGCCAAGGTGGCCGGCTTCAGCCAGAGCGGCGGCGGCTACCGGCGCAAGCTGCTGGCCCTCGGCCTGACCCCCGGCGCGCGCATCGACATCGTGCGCGTCGCCCCGATGGGCGATCCGGTGGAGATCCGGATTCGCGGCTGCAACATCTCGCTGCGCAAGGAAGAGGCGGCGGCCCTCAACGTGGAGAAACTGTGATGCCGGCGAAGACCCAATACACCATCGGCCTGGTCGGCAACCCGAACTGCGGCAAGACCACCCTCTTCAACGCCCTCACCGGGTCGAAGCAGCGCGTCGGCAACTGGCCGGGCGTCACGGTCGAGAAGAAGAGCGGCGAATACCGCCGCGACGGCGTGCGCTTCGAGATCGTCGACCTGCCCGGCACCTATTCCCTCGACGTCGTGGACCGCGAGGTCTCCCTCGACGAGATGGTGGCGCGCGACTACGTGCAGGCGGGCGAAGCCGACCTGGTCATCAACATCGTCGACGCCGCCAACCTGGAGCGCAACCTCTACCTGACCACCCAGCTCGCCGAGATGGGCGTGCCGCTCCTGGTGGTGCTCAACATGACCGACGT
The DNA here is from genome assembly GCA_024709955.1 of Rhodocyclaceae bacterium. Taxonomy (GTDB): domain Bacteria; phylum Pseudomonadota; class Gammaproteobacteria; order Burkholderiales; family Rhodocyclaceae; genus Sulfuricystis. The sequence continues at coordinate 3,546 of JANJVS010000006.1, read as the reverse complement.
GGCCGAGGCCAAGGGCATGCGGGTGGACGCCGCTGCGCTGGCCGCCCAGCTCGGCTGCCCGGTAGCGCCGGTGATCGCCTCCGAGGGCAAGGGTATTCCCGAACTGAAGGCCGCGATCGCCAAGGCCGCCGAAGAACTTCCGTACCCGACCGCCCGCGTCGCCTACGCCGAGGCGCTCGACCGCGCCGTCGATGCCCTGGCGCGCGCCATCGAGGCCGCCGCGCCCGCCGCCGGCGCCGCGCCGCGCTGGCTTGCGGTGCGCCTGCTCGAAGGCGACGACCTGGCGCGCCGCTGCGTCGGCGCGGAGCTGGCCGCCGCCGCGGCGCGGCATGCCGCCGAGATCGGCGACGATCTCGACATCCTCGTCGCCGACGCCCGCTACGGCCTCGCCAACCGCGTCGCCAATGCCGCCGTCCAGGTCGATGGCCGCGTCACCCGCAACCTCACCGACCGCATCGACCGCGTCGTGCTCAACCGCGCGCTGGGCATCCCGATCTTCCTGCTGATGATGTACCTGATGTTCATGTTCACCATCAACATCGGCGGTGCCTTCATCGACTTCTTCGACCAGGCCGCCGGCGCGATCTTCGTCGACGGTTTCGGCGCGGCGCTCGCCGGCATGGGCGCGCCCGAGTGGCTCGTCGTGCTGCTCGCCAAGGGCATCGGCGGCGGCCTGCAGACCGTCGCCACCTTCATTCCGGTGATCGGTTTCCTCTACCTGTTCCTTTCGGCGCTGGAGGATTCCGGCTACATGGCGCGCGCCGCCTTCGTCATGGACCGCTTCATGCGCTGGGTCGGCCTGCCGGGCAAGTCCTTCGTGCCGCTGATCGTCGGCTTCGGCTGCAACGTGCCGGCGATCATGGCGACGCGCACCCTGGAGCACCGCCGCGACCGCCTGATGACCATCGCCATGGCGCCTTTCATGTCCTGCGGTGCGCGCCTGCCGGTGTATGTGCTGTTCGCCGCCGCCTTCTTTCCTGATAACGCCCAGAACGCGGTGTTCGGCCTCTACCTGATCGGCATCGCCGTCGCCGTCGTCACCGGCCTGATGCTGAAGAACACGCTGCTGCAAGGCGAGGCCACCCCCTTCATCATGGAACTGCCGCCTTACCACCTGCCAACCGCGAAGGGCGTGCTGATCCACACCTGGGACCGTCTCAGGAGCTTCATCGTCAAGGCCGGCCGCATCATCGTGCCGATGGTACTGGTGCTCAACTTCCTCAATGCCGTCGGCACCGACGGCAGCTTCGGCAACGAGGACAGCGACAAGTCCGTGCTCGCCGAAGTCGGCCGCGCCATTACCCCCGCCTTCACCCCCATCGGCCTCGCCGAGGAGAACTGGCCCGCCGCGGTCGGCATCTTCACCGGCATCCTGGCCAAGGAGGCGGTGGTCGGCACCCTCGACGCCGCCTACACCGCGCTGGCGGAAAGCGACGCGGCGGCGGCCGGCGAGGCGCCCGCTGAAGAGGCGGCCTTCGTCCTGTCCGAGAAGCTGGCGGAAGCCTTCGACACCATCCCCGCGAACCTGGCCGACGCCCTGGGCGCCTGGGCCGACCCGCTCGGCCTTGGCGTGGGCGACCTCAGCGACCGGGAAGCCGTGGCCGAGGAACAGGAAGTCTCCACCGGCACCTTCGGCGCCATGGCGGCGCGCTTCGACGGCGCGGCCGGCGCCTTCGCCTACCTGCTGTTCATCCTGCTCTACACGCCCTGCACGGCGGCGCTGGCGGCCGTCTACCAGGAGAGCGGCGCGCGCTGGATGGTCTTCGTCGGCAGCTGGACGCTCGGCATGGCCTACGGCCTCGCCACCCTCTATTACCAGGTGGCGACCTGGGGCAACCATCCGCTGGAATCGGCGATCTGGGTCGGCGTCGTCGGCGCCGCCTTCGCCACCGCGATCATCGCCCTGCGACGCCATGGCCAGCAGCAGGACGCGCTGACCATGCCGCTGCCGCAGAAGGCCTGAAGGAGAAGACCGCCATGATCCTCTCGCGCGTGAACGACTATCTGCGGCAGCGCGGTCGCGCCAGCCTGCTGGACATGGCCCACGGCCTCGACGCCACGCCCGACGCGCTGCGCGACATGCTCGCGATCCTCGAACGCAAGGGCCGCGTACGCCGCCTGCCGGCGGGCACCGCCTGCGGCGGCGGCTGCAACAAGTGCGCGCCGGCCACCATCGAGCTGTACGAATGGAACGGCTGAGCAAACCGGCATGAGCACCCACGACCACGACTTCGGCGCCACCGGACGCCAGGCCGGGCGGCACACCCGCCGGGCGGCCGGCCACGCCGGCACGGAAAGCTAGTCCCTTGCGGTCCCCGCAGCCAACCCTGCTGGTGATCGGCATCCACCGCGAGGAGCTTGCCTTCGGCCAAGTCGTCGCGGCGGGACTCGCGGACGCACCGATCGACGTGCTGACCATTCCCGAGGGACTGCCAGGCCGCCACCCGCGCCCCGACGAGCGCTTCCGCCACGACACGCTGCACCGCGAACTCTATCTCCAGCTGCTGCCCCACGCGCGCGGCCGCCGCCTGCTGATCGACCTGCATAGCGGCATCGACCCGCAGGGGCCCGGCGCCGACATCTACTGCCGCGCGCCGGAGCGCCTCGTCCGGCTCGGCGCCGCGGGCGCCGGGCGCTTCCCCAGCGGCAGCACCATCATCCTCGCCGAAGTCTGGCAGAACCCCCACTGCCTCTACGTCGGACTGGAAATCTATCTGCCGGCGCCGGGCACCGGCGGCGCCGCCGACCAAGCCTACGCCAGCGCTCTGGTGCGCGCGCTGGCGACGGCGGCGACGGTCTCCCACGCAGTCGTCGCCTGAAATGAATGCCATGACCGCGCCCCACGGCGGCCGCGGCGTTTCGCGCGCCGGCCTCGCCGTCGTCGTCGCCCTCCACCTGCTGGCATTCTGGGCACTGCTGCGCATGGGGGTGTTTCCCCTGCCCGCGCCGCTCGCGCTGCTCGAAGTCAGCCTGCTCGCCCCGCCACTGCCCGAGGCGCCGCCCAAGCCGGCGATCGTGCCGCCCAAGCCGCGGCCCGTCGAGAAGCGCCCGGCACCCCGGCCCGTGTGCGAAACCGCGCCTCTCGCCCTGCCCGTCGACGCCCCCGTGGCGGCGGCCGCCCCGCCCGTCGAGCTACCCACCGTCCCGCCAGAGCCGACTTTTGCGCCGCCCGCGTCGCCCGCGCCGACGCAGCCGCGCTTCGACGCCGATTACCTCGACAACCCCAGGCCCGTCTACCCGGCCCTGGCGCGCCGGCTCGGCGAGCAGGGCCGCGTGCTGCTGCGCGTGCGCGTCGCCGCCGACGGCCTGCCGCTCGACGTCGAACTGCAGACCGGCAGCGGCTCGCCGCGCCTCGACCAGGCGGCCATCGACACCGTGCGCCGCTGGAAATTCGTCCCCGCCCGACTCGGCGGCGAAGCCATCGTCGCCACCGTGCTCGTCCCCATCGTTTTCTCCCTGAAAGACTGACCATGGAAAACACCCTCGGCTTCAGCCATTTCCTCGCCAATACCGACGCGGTCGCGCGCTTCATCCTCGTGCTGATGG
>JANJVS010000237.1 GCA_024709955.1 Rhodocyclaceae bacterium | reverse complement strand
TTGGCGTTGATGGTCTCGATGAGGGCGAGCAGCGCGCCGCCGATGGCGAGCTTGGCCAGCAGCAGCGGGATCGCCGCCGCCAGGGCGAGGATGTTGTCGCGCTCGGCGATGCCCCAGGGGAAGAACAGCGCCAGGCCGAGGCAGGAGTAGGCGTACAGCTTGAGGGCGGCGGCCCATTCGATGAGGGCGAGATGGCGGCCCGAGTATTCGAGGATCATCTCCTCGTGGATCATCGTCAGCTCCAGGTGGGTGGCCGGGTTGTCCACCGGCACGCGCGCGTTCTCGGCGAGGGAGACGAAGGTGAAGGCGATGCCGGCGAAGGCCAGGCTCGGGTAAATGACGAACTCGCGGTGGGCGAAGGTCTCGACGATGGTGGCGACCGAGGTGGAGTTGGCGATCATGGCGACGGTGAAGATCACCATCAGCAGCGCCGGCTCGGCGAGGAAGCCGACCAGCATCTCGCGCCGGCCGCCGAGGCTGCCGAAGGAGGTGCCGACGTCCATGGCGGCGAGCGCGATGAAGACGCGCGCCAGGCCGAACACGCCGACCAGCGCCAGGGCGTCCGCCGCCGGGGCGAAGGGCAGGTCGGTGGACAGGCTGGGCACGATGGCGCAGGCGAGCACCATGCAGCCGAAGACGACGAAGGGCGCGACGCGGAACAGCGAGGAGGCGCCGTCGGCGAGCACCACGTCCTTGTGAAACAGCTTGCGCAGCATGTAGTAGGGCTGCAGCAGCGGCGGCGCCGAGCGGCTCTGCAGCCAGGCGCGGCACATGCCGACCCAGCCCGCCAGCAACGGCGCCAGCGCCAGCGCGAGGACGATGGCGAAGAGCTGGCCGAGGAAACCGGAAACGCTGATCACGATCCCCTCCTTTGCAGCTGCGCCGCCGTGCCGCCCCAAGGCGCAGCGGCACGCGCCGCAGGCGCAGCGGCACGCGCCGCAGGCGCAAACCGCTGCGCGGCATAGTGCGAAGCCACCCGTGACCCACGCGCGCAGCGTGCAGCAAGTCTCCCCCTCCGCGAGGGCGTAGGCGGGGTTTCGCGAAGCACTGCTTCGCGCCGCCGCAGCCGGCTGGCTGTGCAAAGCCAGCCGTGGGCGGGGGCTGGGGGGAGGCGGGACATAAGCGTCATGGCCGGGCCACCAGGAGGAGCAGGATCAGGGTGACGAAGCTGTACATCAGATAGACGGCGATGCGCCCGCCCTGCAGGTTGGTGACGAGGGTGGAGATGCGGGCGGCGAGCCGCGCGATGGGCAGGTAGAGCCAGTGCCAGAAATGGTCCTCGACCTTCACCGTGAAAATCGGATCGTCGTCGCGGACCTTGGGGAAATGCCGTTCCATGCGGAACATCGGCTCGAAGATGCGGCGGATCGGCTGCGAGAAGCCTTCGGCGGTATCCTGGGCGCGCGGGCCCTGGAAGTGGTAGCCGCAGTCCCAGGCCGGCGTGCGGCGCACGCGGCCGTGGTAGAGGCGCGTCACCAGCCAGCGGCCAAGCCAGACCGAGAGCACGATGGTGACGAGGAAGAGCATGGGCTCGTAGCTCGCCCGCTCGGGGGAGATCGGCGCCAGCAGCCACCAGCCGTGGTCGTCGATGCGCTCGGCCAGGCCCTTGCCGAGCAGTTGGCGCGTGGCGGCGTCGAGGCGCAGGATCACCGTGGACGGCAGCACGCCGAGCAGCACGGTGAGCAGCGTCAGCCAGACCAGGCCGAGCCGCTCCCAGGGGCCGGCGTCGTGGGCGTCCTTGAGCGCGGGTTCGCGCATCTGGCCAAGGAAGATGATGCCGTGGAACTTGACCATGGCGAAGCTGGCGAGGGCCGCCACCAGCGCGACCAGCGCCGCGGCGACGGGCACCACCATGTTGAGCCAGGAATGCGGCAGGCCCGGCGAGAACAGGAAGGCCTGCAGCAGCAGCCATTCGGAAACGAAGCCGGAGAGCGGTGGCAGGCCGGCGCCGGCGATCACGCCGACCAGCGCGAGCCAGGCCACCCAGGGCATGCGGTGGATCAGGCCGCCGAGCTTGCCGAGGCTGCGTTCCTTCGTCGCGTGCAGCACCGAGCCGGTGCACAGGAACAGCAGGCTC
>JANJVS010000174.1 GCA_024709955.1 Rhodocyclaceae bacterium | reverse complement strand
GCGTTTCCACCGCGGCGAAGGGGGCGGGGGAGCTCAACGGCAGCAACTGCACGCCGCGCGGCCGCCACATCGTGCGGGCAAAAGTCGGCGCTGGCGCGACGGTGAACACGGTTTTCGTGCGCCGCCGGCCGACCGGCGAAGTCTGGTCGCCGGAGCTCGCCGCCGAGTTTCCTGGCCGCGACTGGATCCTCACGCGCATCCTCTGGCTCTCCGGCTGCGAGCCGGGCATCAACCGTCTCGGCGCGGTGGACACGATGCGCCGCTACATCTACATCCACGGCAGCCCCGACAGCGTGCCGATGGGCGCGCCGGGCTCGATCGGCTGCGTGCGCATGCGGAACAGCGACATCGTCGAACTTTTCGACCTCGTGCCGCCCTACACGCCGGTCGATATCGTCGGCTGAACGAATAAGTCCGGGGCTGGCCGCTTCTGGCGTAGCATGGGGCGGACGATCCCGCGCATGCCGCGCGGCGCTGAAAGGAAGTTCCCCATGGACACCCATCACCTCGTCGCCTGCGAGTTCCTCGCTTCCGTCATCCGCAACCAGCCGGAATTGCTCAAGGGCTTCACGCCCAACAAGGATAGCGGCGAAATGGTCGCCAATTTCTGCAGCGGCTTCATCGAGCGTTTTTCGCACAGCCTCAAGGACTTCGACGAAGGCTCGAAGGAGGCCGGGCTGGACGACTGGAGTTTCCTGGGCATCCGGAAAGGCGCCTGAACCGGCGGGTTCAGCGGCTTGGCGCCGGATGCGGCGTGCCTTCCTCGTCGATGCGCGCCTCGACGATGTCCCAGCCGGTCACGCCGCCGCGATCGACCGTCATGCGCAGCAGCCAGCCGATCTTCGCGGCCGGCAGCTCGAAGCCGTCGAAGACGAAGTTGCCGAGGCTGTAGATGATCGGCTTGCCGCGATAGATCTCGCTGCCCTGGGTGACGTGCGGATGGCCGCCGACCACGGCGGCGGCGCCGGCATCGATCATCAGCCGCGCCAGCGCCCGCTGGCGTTCGCTCGGTTCGGGTTCGCGCTCCCAGCCCCAGTGCATGAAGGGAATCACCAGATCGGCGCCGGCCGCGCGCGCGGCGCGGATGTCGGCCAGCACATGGCTGTCCTCGCTCCAGGCGATGCCCGGCCAGTGCGGGCCGGCTTCGAAGCTGCGCGGCTTGAATTCGTTGTAGGCGAGCACGGCGATGGAGAGGCCGTGTTTCTCGATCCACAGCGGCCGGTGCGCCTCGGCCAGGTTGCGGCCGCCGCCGAAGCTGGCGATGCCGGCTTGGTCCAGGTGGTTGAGGGTTTCGAGAAAGGCCGTCTGGCCGTAGTCGCCGGAATGGTTGTTGGCTACCGCCAGCGCGTCGAAGCGGCCCTTGAGCACGGACAGCACGCGCGGATGGGCGCGGAAGCTGTAGATCTTGTTTTCCAGCGCTTGCCCGGTGGTGGCGATCGGGCATTCGAGGTTGCCGATACGGTAGTCGGCGTCGGCGAGGATGGCGGCGAAGGGGGCGAGCGGATCGCGGCCCTCGGCGACGACCCGGCCGGGCCCGTCGTCGAGCATGATGTCGCCGACGAAGACCAGCCGCAGCGGCTCGGCCCGTGCCGCCAGCGCGGCCAGCAGCAGGAGGATGCTCAGGACAGTTCGCACCAGTATTTCAGTTCGCCGTCGCGCAACGGCTCATAGACGAAATGCAGGCCCGTGAATCCGTAGGCGCCGCCATTGCGCGGAGGCCAGGGGAAACTGCCCTGGTGCAGCGGCGCCGGAGCGGCGTTGTCGCGGTCGGCATAGACGTAGGTCTTGATGGCCGTGTCTTTTTCGAACACCAGCCGGAACAGGAAAAAGGAGCCAACCTGGACGGTCGGCACCGCGTAGGGCTTGTCGGTTGGCCGGGCAGCAATACGGCGAATCTCGCCGCCGTAGTCCAAATGGCAGGTCGCGGTCTGTGCCTGGGCGCAGCCGCAGGCGAACAGCAGGGCGGCGAGCAGGACTCTCATGTGCGCTCCAGAGCGAAACTGAAACGTCGCCGCTCGCCGGCCGCGCCGCCGGGCAGCCAGGTCTGCTCGTCGAAACTCACCGTCCCGCCAGCGCCGAGTTTAAGGACGGTGGAGCAGCGCGTGCCGTAATCCGGACTGCGGATGAAGGCCGCCGACAGCAGCCGTTCCCATTCCAGCGAGACGCCCGTGACGGGCAGGGTTTCGTCCGGATGAGGCTGGTCGTCGCGCAGCAGGCGGAAGAGGGCGGTTTCGTCGGGCAGGGCGGCGAGGGCGGCCGCGAGGGCCGACTTGCCGGCGCCGACCTTGGGCCAGGGAGTGTCGAGCAGCGCGTTCGAGAGGCCATAGATGCCGGGGGCGAGTTCATGGCGCTCCCGCGCGACATTGCTGTAGGCGACCAGCCGCCGGCCGTCGCCGAGCAGCAGGTTGAAGCCGTTGCAGGCGACGGGATCGAGGCCGTCCAGATAGGCGTCGATGCCCATGGCGCCGGCCAGGAAGTCGGCCACCAGCCGCCCGCGCGAGGGGGCGTTTTCCCTGTGTCGGCTCGGATCGCGGTAATTGGTCAGGGCGGCGAAGCGCCCATCGCGGCTGATGCCGAGCCAGGTGCCGCCGGCTTCGAGGTCGCGACCGGCGAGGATATTCGGTGCATCGCCCCAAAACCCGGCGCCGGCGGTACGGCGCGCGAAGAACTCGTCGCGGTTGGCCGCGACCACCAGCGGATAGTCGGGATGCGCCTGCCAGGCCACAAGGATGAGGCACATCCCTATACCGACTTATTCGACTACGTAAGGCAAGGGGAGGATTTCCGCGTGCTGGCCGTTCGCCGCGCCCACATGCACCTGGTTCGCCTCGGCGCCGGAGGACTGGACGACCACGAGAGCCTCGAAGCCGCCCTCGGGCGCGGGTGCGCAGAGCACGATGGCGCCGCAGTGCTGGTCGCCGGCTTCGGGGGTAAACACGTCCGTGCCCGGCGCGGCATATTCGGCCAGCTTGGCCCGGTACATGCGGCGCTTGATCTTGCCGAGATACTGGGTGCGGGCGACGATTTCCTGGCCTGGATAGCAGCCCTTCTGGAAGCTCACGCCGCCGACGGCCGGCACTTCGTAATTGACCATCTGGGGCACGAAGGCCTCCTGGGTAGCGGCGAGGATGCGCGGGATGCCGGCGGCGATCTCGGTCAGGCGCCAGGCGGCGAGGCCGGCGGGCCTGGCCTTCTCGGCCAACTGCGCCCAGGCGGCGGGAGCTTCTTCGAGCGGGATCGCCAGCAGGGCGCGCTGGGCGTCGAGGCGGATCGCCGTGCCACCGGCGTCCGAACTCGCCTGCATCGCCTCGGCCGGAGCGTTCGCCAAGGCGGCTGCGTCGGGGCCGGCGAGGCCAAGCAGCGCGTACTGGGCGGTGGCGTCGGTCAGCTTGACCTTGCTGCGCAGCACGTACATCGAGAGTTTCTTGAGGATCGCCGGCAGGAGGTCGGCGGAGAGCATCAGCAGGTAATCGGCTCCCTCGCGCCAGATCAGGAAGCTGGCGAGCATGCGGCCCTTGGCGGTGCACAGGCCGGCGTGGCGCGCAGTGTTCTCGGCCAGGTGGTTGATGTCGTTGGTCAGCAGGTTGTGCAGGAAGCCTGGGGTATCCTCGCCGCTGGCGCGGATCAGGCCCTGGTCGGCCAGGGGCGCGACGATGGTGCCCGATCGGGCGGCCTGCAGTTCGGCGGCGGGATCGCCGAAATCCTCGTTATTGTTTTGTGCGCCCTGCTGGGCAATGAAATCGTTCCAATTCATGGCGTTTCCTGGTCGTGGGGCGAGAGCGGCTATCATAGCCGCCTTCGATCATGCGTTATATCAAAAGCCTTCTCGTTTTACTCGGTTTCTGCCTGCTGGCCGTCCTCGCCTTCGCCGGCTGGCTGGCCTGGGTCGCATCTGCGGCCGTTCCGCTCAAACTCAATGAGCAGAGCTACGTGGACTTCGAAATCCGTCCCGGCCTCGGCTTGAAGGGCGCGGCTCAGGCGATGGCGGAAGCGGGCGTCGGCGTCGTGCCCTGGCAGTTCGCCCTGCTCGGCCGGGTCTCGGGCCGCGACCGGACCATCAAGGCGGGCAGCTACGAAGTCGGCGTCGGTGTGACGGCCTGGCAGCTACTCGAAAAGCTCACCGCCGGCGACGTGACCCAGAGCGAGGTTGTCATCGTCGAGGGCAAGACCTTCCGCGACCTGCGCACCAAGCTCGACGCCCATCCCGACCTGCGCCACGACAGCACCGGTCTCACGGACCGCGAGATCCTGCATCGAATCGGTGCGCCGGCGCACCATCCCGAAGGCCGCTTCTTTCCGGATACCTACCTTTTCGCGCGCCAGTCCAGCGACCTGGCGATCTACCGCCGCGCCTACCAGGCCATGCAGCGCCGCCTTGCCGCCGCCTGGGAAAACCGCGATCCCTCGGTGCCTTACCGCAACATCGACGAGGCGCTGATCATGGCCTCCATCGTCGAGAAGGAAACCGGCCACCCGGCGGACCGGGGCAAGGTCGCCTCGGTGTTCGTCAATCGGCTCAAGCGCGGCATGCTGCTGCAGACCGACCCGACGGTGATCTACGGACTCGGCGAGAGGTTCGACGGCAACCTGCGCAAGATCGACCTCTTGACCGACACGCCCTACAACACCTACACCCGCGCCGGCCTGCCCCCGACGCCGATCTCGCTGCCGGGCATGGCCTCGATCCAGGCCGCCCTCAACCCGCCCGCCACCGACTATCTCTATTTCGTCGCCAAGGGCAAGGGCGGCGACGGCACCAGCGTCTTTTCACGCACGCTGGAAGAGCATAATCGCGCGGTCGACAAATACCAGCGGGGCAGGGGCTAAGGAGTCAAGGCGTGGCAGGCAAATTCATCACCCTCGAAGGCGTGGACGGCGCCGGCAAGAGCACCCATCTGAGCTGGCTGGTCGAGCACCTGCGCGCCAGCGGCCGCACCGTTGTGCAGACCCGCGAGCCGGGCGGCACGCCGCTGGGCGAAAAGCTGCGCGAATTGCTGCTGCACGAACCCATGCACCTCGAAACCGAGGCGCTCTTGATGTTCGCCGCCCGCCGCGAGCACCTCGAACGCGTCATCCGGCCGGCCATCGCCCGGGGCGACTGGGTGGTCTGCGACCGCTTCACCGACGCCAGCTTCGCCTACCAGGGCGGCGGGCGCGGCCTCGCGACCGAGAAGCTAGGCCAGCTCGAAGCCTGGGTGCAGGAAGGCCTGCAGCCAGACCTGACCCTGCTGTTCGACCTGCCCGTCGACGTCGCCGCCCAGCGCATGGCCGGCGCGGCCCGGGCTCTGGACCGCTTCGAGCAGGAAAAGACCGATTTCCACGAGCGCGTGCGCGCCGCCTACCTGGCCCGCGCGGCACAGATGCCCGCGCGCGTGCGGGTGATCGACTCGCGCCAGAGCGTTTCCGCGATACAGAAACAACTTGAAGAGTTGTTTTCATCTACCTGATTAAATGCTTAATACAGAAATATGGAATAGCCTGACCGGGGTGAGCACGCAGCTGCCGCATGCGCTGCTGTTCGCCGGTCCGTCCGGCGTCGGCAAGCGGGAAATCGCCGACGCCCTGGCGGCGCGCCTGCTCTGCGAAAGCCCGCGCCAGCCCCACGAGCCGGCCTGCGGCCAGTGCCAGTCCTGCCTGATGTGGGCCAGCGGCACCCACCCGGACTTCCGGCTGCTCCAGCCCGACGCCGCCGCCGAGGCGGAGGAAGAGGGCGGGGCAACGGACGGCGAGAAGAAGAAGGCCAGCAAGCAGATCCGCATCCAGCAGGTGCGCGAGGTGGAGGACTTCTTCCACGTCGGCGGCCACCGGGGCGGCGCCCGGGTCTGCCTCATCGATCCGGCCGAGGCGATGAACGCCATCACCGCCAATGCACTTCTCAAGATACTTGAAGAACCGTCTTCATCTTTTTATTTCATAATGGTTTCTCATCGCTGGCGCCGGCTGCTGCCGACCATCCTGAGCCGCTCGCGCCGGGTGATGTTCGGCCGTCCGACGGACGCGGAATCCGCCCACTGGCTGGCCGAGCAGAAGCTCGGCGAGCAGGCAAAATGGCTGCCCTTCTTCGGCCACGCTCCGCTGGAAGTCGCCGATGCCGCCCGCTCCGGCCGCCTCAAGGCCCTCGACGGGCTGGTCGCCGACCTGCTCAAGCCCCAGGAGCCGCTGGCCCAGGCCCAGCGCTGGGAAAGCCTGGTCAAGGCCGACGGGGCGCTCGGCATGGAAGAACTGGTGACGACGGTGCAGAAATGGCTGTTCGACCTCGGGCAGTGCGCCATCGCGGCGCCGCCGCGCTACCTGCCCCAGCAGGCCAAGGCCCTGGGCGCCCTGGCCCAGCGCGTCGGCCTGCCGGCGCTGATGCAGGCCCAGCAGCAGGTCGCGCAGTTGCGCGCCTGGTCGAACCACCCCCTCAACGCCCGTCTGTTCCTCGAAGACCTCTGCGTGCGGGCCTTCCGCCCCCTCGGTTTATGAACTTGCTCGTCGATTCCCACTGCCATCTCGATTTCCCCGAACTCTCGGCGGATATTCCCAAGCTGCTCGATAAGATGCGCGAAAACCGCGTCGGCTGGGCGCTTTGTGCCGGCGTCACGCTGGAACGCTTGCCGAAGATGCTCGAGATCGTGCGCGGCGATCCGCGCCTGTTCGCCGCCGTCGGCGTGCATCCGGATACCGAGGAAACCGCCCGGGAGGCCGATCTCGACACCTTGCTGCGTCTGGCCGACGATCCCAAGGTCGTCGCCATCGGCGAGACCGGGCTCGATTACTACCGCCTGACCGGCGACCTCGAATGGCAGCGGGAGCGCTTCCGCACCCATATTCGCGCCGCCAAACAGTGCGGCAAGCCCTTGATCATCCATACCCGCGCCGCCGCGGCCGACACGCTGCGTGTCTTGCAGGAGGAGGGGGCCGTGAGCGTCGGCGGTGTCTTCCACTGCTTCACCGAAAGCGCCGAGGTGGCGCGCCAGGCCCTCGACCTGGGCTTCCACATCTCCCTTTCCGGCATCGTCACCTTCAAGAACGCCGTGGAACTGAAGGAGGTGGCGAAGACAGTGCCCCTCGACCGGCTGCTGGTGGAGACGGACTCGCCCTATCTGGCGCCGGTGCCCTATCGCGGCAAGACCAACCAGCCGGCCTACGTCCTGCATGTCGCCGAGGAAATCGCCAAGCTGCGCGAGCTTCCGCTCGAAACCCTGGCCCAGACCACGACCGACAACTTTTTCCGCCTGTTCTCCGGAGCGAGCCGATGAAACCCTTGTTGAATGCCGCCTTAGCCGCTGTTTTTCTCTGCATGCTGCCGCCAGCCGACGCCGGCGTGCATGAGGACATCCTCCATGCGGCGCACCAGAACGAGACCGACAAGGTCGTCGACCTGTTGCGCCGCGGCATGGACGTGAATACCGCCGATCCCCAGGGCACGACGCTGCTGATGATCGCCGCCCACGGCAACAACATCGACCTTGCTCGCTTCCTGTTGGACAACCGGGCGAATCCCCAGCGCCGCAACCGCTACGGCGATACCGCGCTAATGATCGCCGCCCTGCAGGGGCATGCCGCGATCGTGCGCCTGATGCTCGAACGCAAGATCGATCCGAACCAGGAAGGCTGGAATGCGCTGCACTACGCCGCTTTCGAGAATCGCGCCGAGATCGCCGCACTGCTGATCGCCGCCGGTGCCGACGTGAATGCGCGCGCCCCGAATGGCCACACTGCCCTGATGCTCGCCGCCAAGCGCGGCCATCTGGAAACCGTCAGGATGCTCGTCGGCGCCAACGCCGACGCGGCCGTGCGCGACGCGGACGAGGGAACGGCGCAGGACATGGCCAAACAAGCCGGACATACCGATATCGCCCGCTTTCTTGAGCGCTCGGCGAAATAGCCGTATTGTCCGCAAGGAAACGATTCTTGCCGGTGAGGCATGGGGTGTGCGGCCGCGTTGATGCAGCGCGCCACTTTCATCAATACCTGTTTCAAGTCGCCCGGCGGGAGGTCCGCGGGCATGAACGAGGAGACCGTCGTGGATAACGCCGCACATCAGGAAAAACGTCGCATCTTGGTCGTGGATGACGAGCCGGGTATCGTCAATGCCGTCCGGCGCGAGCTTTCCACGCCGCCTTTCGGCCGCCATCGTTACGAGGTGGAAACCTTCAACAATCCGCTGGAGGCGCTGGAGCGGGCGAGGGTGCAGGAGTTCGAGGCGGTGCTGTCCGACTACCGCATGCCCGAGATGAACGGCCTGGAGTTCCTGCGGGCGCTGGCGAAAATCCAGCCCGACTGCGCGCGCATCGTGCTTTCCGGCCAGACCGATCTCGAATCCCTGATCCGCATGATCAACGAGACGCACATCTACCGCTTCATTCCGAAGCCCTGGAGCAGCTATTTTCTCAAGAGCTCACTGGCGCAGGCCATCGACCTGCGCCAGGCCAACGTCGAAAACCGTCGCCTGGCCAAGCTGCTGCGGGAGCATGGCATCGATCTGCCGCTCGGCACCCTCAACGAGGTCGATCAGGTCCTGGTGGTAGACGACGATGTCAATGTCGCAAACGCGGTCGCGCGCTGCCTGACGCGGCGCAGCGCGCTCGACGACGTATTCCGCGAAGTGCGCGAGGAAACCCATGGACGCATGCCAGAACTCGATCCGGCGCGCATCAGCGTCCAGATCAGCAATTCTCCGGCCCATGCGCTGAAGGCCGCCGACGATGTCACATATTCCTGCGTGATCGCGGACTACCGCATGCCGGGCATGGATGGCGCCCAGTTTCTCGCCAATTTCTCGGAAAAGCAGCCGGATTGCGCCTGCATCATGCTGTCGGGCGCCGCCAACATGGAAAGCGTGGTCATCGCCCTCGATCTGGCCCATCTGCACGCCTTCATAACCAAGCCCTGGACCGATTTCGAATTGCGCGCGGCCGTGGCGCAGGCCCTGACCAGGCGACGCCTGATGTTGGAAAACCGCATTCTGGCCCAGATGTGCAAGGCACGCGATATCGCGGCCATCGATTAGCCAGCGCGCGCAATTGTCGGGAGGTGTGCGTTCCACTTCCGGAAGCAAAGCGGATGCCGTCTATCGGCGAAAAGTTGTAAAAGGCGCGCCAAACAAGTTCTCTATAGATATCAATTAGCTATAAAAAATGCATTGTGAGACTTATCTTGCCTTGATTTTTATAAAACAGTAACTACGATGACGATTATCATAATGATGTAATGGCGGATTCGCCCGCGATACATGCCGCGTCCAGACATCGCATCACCTATCGGTCGCAGAGTTCAAGGCCTTCCAGAGTATGGAACTGGGAGCTGGGAGACGTGGCCTACGCCTGACGAAGGCGCACTCTCAGGCGACATACTCATGAGGTACCTCCAGCGGAAGCTTGGAGTGCGGATGTACCTGGAAGGGGCGTCGGAGAAAGCCATTGTTGCTGCATGCGGGTTCCGGCTCTCGCATCTCTATCGACTCATCCGGGAAAGATGCTTGGAAGTTCATAAGGATGGACTGGTTTACGGGTGGCGCGGCCTTGTTCCGAACCTTCGGATCAAGCCCTACAAGCGAAAGCACCCGGTGCGGGTCAGCGTCGCGGGATACGGCGCTGTCGGAGCAATGCAGACAGTGTTGGACTTGCACCCGGATTTGAGGCGTGGCCTTGAGAAGCGCATCCTGCAATCGCCTGCAACTGGGCAAATTGGACTCGTTAAACAGCCGCGCCAAGCGCATTGGAGGTGGTTTCTCGACCAACTGAGAAAACTCGGCTATGAAATGCGAGGCGAGTGGCCATTCAATACGCAGAGCAACGGATACAACGCAGTTTGCCGATACATTGATCAGGTATTGAGTGCAAACCCTGCCAGAGGCGCCAGAGCGGTGGGGGGGCCAAGCCTTGAGCGGAAACTGCTAACCGGCGATGGGGTTGACCGCCCTGTAATGGACGTGTTCGGGCGTGTTGAAATGGATGCGCATAAGCTCGACGGGCGCTTTTGCATTATGTTGCCGCTACCTTCCGGCGATTATTCTGCCAAGATCGTCCATCGTATTTGGGTAATTGTGCTTGTAGAAATCGTATCCCGGGCGGTCTTGGGGTATCACCTCAGCTTCCGTAGAGAGGTTTCAAAGGAAGACGTATTACGGGCGATAAAAAAAGCGCTTAGTCGTTGGTATCCCCGTCAACTCTCCTTCGAGAATGCATACATCAAGGGCGCAGGGTTTCCTTCGAGCCGGTCATCGGCGTTTTTGCATGCATGCTGGAATGAGACAAGCATTGACGGCGCTCTTGCCGAAAAGGCTCGAAACGTCGTGGAAACGCTAAAGGGTGTCGTTGGATCGACGCTTCTGACTCCGAGCGCGGGTTTTCCGAGTCGTCGAAGCAAAGATGACCGACCATACATCGAAAGCTTCTTTAGAACCTTGGCCTCGCGGGGCTTCCAGCGCCTCAGTAATACAACTGGGGGTAAGCCCGGCGACACCGGTGGAAGAGATCCTGCTGCCGTAGCAGTCAATAGCCAGTTTCAGGTGGAGTACGCTGAGGAACTGCTTGACGTTCTAATTGCAAACTACAACGCCACTCCGCACTCAGGCCTCGGTGACCGTTCGCCGCTGGAATACCTGTCTTTCATCGAAGCCCGAGGCCAGACTGTGATTCGCCACGCAGATCCTAATTCGGTCCAATCGATTCTGAGTTACCGGAAAAAATGTCGCGTCCGAGGTGGATTTAAGGAAGGGCGGCGGCCCTATGTGAATTTTGAGGGTGCTCGGTACAGCAACGAGACGCTTGCTCAACGACACGACTTAGTGGGGACGGACATCTGGGTTGTTAACCACCTTGAAGATGATAGCCGCGTCGCGGA
>JANJVS010000162.1 GCA_024709955.1 Rhodocyclaceae bacterium | reverse complement strand
GCCATCGACGAGTTCACGCCACTGGCCGATTGCGTCCGCATCGTCGGCGTCGCGGAACTCGCCGCCCTCGGCCTGCCCACCGCATGGCTCGCCTGACCGCCGCGCAGCCACGCCAAAAGTCGGCGCCGGCGGAACGGTGCCTTTGTGGCATTTGCCACAGGGGCGCCTGTGACAAAGCCGACACGCCGCCACCAACGATCCGCCGAGACACACAAACCAATTTCTTATCAACGGGTTAAACAGGTCACCCGACCGGGCACAGTGCTTGCACTTCCTCACGCAAGGCAACCGAGGAGCAAGCACGTGGACCTACCCGTCATCCCCATCGTACCCGTCAAATCCGACGCCGGCGGCTGCGCGTCGTCCGGTTGCGGCAGCGCGCCCGACGCGCTGGCGCACCTGCCCGACCACATCCGCCGCAAGGTACAGGACCATCCCTGCTACTCCGAGCAGGCGCACCACTACTTCGCGCGCATGCACGTCGCGGTGGCGCCGGCCTGCAACATCCAGTGCAACTACTGCAACCGCAAGTTCGACTGCGCCAACGAGTCGCGCCCCGGCGTGGTCTCCGAGCTGCTCGGACCCGACCAGGCGGTGAAGAAGGTGCTGGCGGTGGCGGCGGCGATTCCGCAGATGACGGTGCTGGGCATCGCCGGCCCCGGCGACCCCCTCGCCAACCCCGAACGCACCTTCGCCACCTTCCGCGAACTGTCGGCGCGCGCCCCGGACATCAAGCTCTGCGTGTCCACCAACGGCCTGCGCCTGCCCGAGTTCGCCGACGAGATCGCCAAGCACAACATCGATCACGTAACGATCACCATCAACTGCGTCGATCCCGAGATCGGCGCCCGGATCTACCCATGGATCTACTGGGACAAGCGCCGCATCCGCGGCGGCGAAGCCGCGCGCATCCTCATCGAGCAGCAGCAGAAGGGCCTGGAGATGCTCACGGCCAGGGGCGTGTTGGTCAAGGTGAATTCGGTGATGATTCCCGGCGTGAACGACGCGCACCTCAAGGAGGTGTCGAGGATCGTCAAGGCCAAGGGCGCCTTCCTGCACAACGTGATGCCGCTGATCGCCGAGGCGGCGCACGGCACCTACTACGGCGTGATGGAACAGCGCAGCCCGACCGCCGCCGAACTGCAGGCGCTGCAGGACGAGTGCGCCGGCGACATGGCGATGATGCGCCACTGCCGCCAGTGCCGCGCCGACGCGGTGGGCATGCTGGGCGAGGATCGCGGCGCCGAATTCAGCCTCGACAAGATCGACGCGCTGGACATCGACTACGCAGCCGCGATGGCGCGTCGCAAGCTTGTGCATGAGGAAATCATCGGCAAGCTGGAAGCGCAGCGCCGGGAGCCGGCACGAAAAGTCGGCGCTGGTGGAACGGTGGACGAGGTGACGGACCGGGGCCGCCCGGTGCTGATGGCGGTCGCCACCACGGGCGGCGGCGTCATCAACCAGCACTTCGGCCACGCCAGGGAGTTCCTGATCTACGAAGCCAGCGCCATGGACGTGCGCTTCATCGGCCACCGCAAGACCGACCTGTATTGCAGCGGCGGCGATACTTGTGGCGACGCAGGTGACGAAAATGAGTCGGTGCTCGACAGGACCATCGCCGCGCTGCTCGGCTGCGAAGTCGTGCTGTGCGCCAGGATCGGCTACGAACCCTGGGGCCGGCTCGAAGCCGCCGGCATCGCGCCCAACGGCGAGCACGCCATGGAGCCGATCGAGGAAGCGGTGGCGGCGGTCTGGCGCGAGATGCTCGCCGCCGGCAAGCTCGCCGCGCCGGCCGCCGCGAAGCTGTGCGCCTGACCGAGGAGAATCCCCATGGCCTTGAGCATCAACCACCTCTGCACCGCCTGCGACGCCTGTCTGCGCGTCTGCCCCAACGACGCGATCGTCGAGGACCAGCCGTATTACGTCATCGAGGCCGCGGCGTGCACCGAGTGCCTCGGCGACCACGCCGAGGCGCAGTGCGCGGCGATCTGCCCGATCGAGGGCGCGATCGTCGACGAGCTGGGCGTCGCGCTCAATCCGCCCGGTTCGCTGACGGGCATTCCCCTGCACAAACTGACCGCCCTGCAACTCGTCGCGGCCCAGCCCTGACGCACCCCCATCCCATCATGGCCCACATCATCTTCTACGAAAAACCCGGCTGCGGCGGCAACGCCCGGCAGAAGGCCCTCCTCCAGGCCGCCGGCCACGCGGTCGAGACGAAGAACCTGCTGGCCGAACCCTGGACGCGCCAGCGCCTGCTCGACTTCCTCGGCCCGCTGCCGGTGCCCCACTGGTTCAACCGCGCCGCGCCCGAGGTGAAGAGTGGCGAGATCGTGCCCGAGGAGATGGACGCGGCGACCGCGCTCTCGCTGTTCGTCACCCATCCGATCTTCATCCGCCGCCCGCTGATGCAGGCCGAGGATGGCAGCCATCACGTCGGCTTCGTGCTGGAGGACGTGGACGCCTGGATCGGCCTCGGCGCCGCCTGGCCGGAGGACGCGCCGCGTCCCGCCGTCGAGGGCTGTGCCCATCCCGCGGGCGCGCGTTGCCCGCCGCCGGCCTGACGTCGCCCCCAGGCCATCCCAACCGAAGTCAGGAGAACATCATGCCCAAGGCCCAGGTCACTTTCGAAGACGTCGGCGTCACCCTCACCGTGCCCGCCGGCACGCGCCTCATCGAGGTGTCGGAAAAAGTCGGCGCCGGCATCACCTACGGCTGTCGCGAAGGCGAATGCGGCGTCTGCCTGACCAAGGTGGTATCCGGCGCGGAAAACCTCGCCGAGCCCTCGGTGCTCGAAGACCAGGTTCTCAAGGACGGCTTCGCGCCGCGCGGCCACCGCCTCGCCTGCCAGGCCCAGGTGCTGGGCGGCGCGATCGTCGTCAAGCCCGCCTGAGCCAGAATCCTCCACACACGCAAGAAAGGAAACGCCATGCCCAACGTCACCTTCTCCAGTCCGATGCACAAGGACAAGACCGTCTATGCCGTGGCCGGCAGCCACAAGCAGACCGTCCTGTCGCTCGCCAAGGAGAACCACATTCCCATCGACTTCGGCTGCCAGAACGGCGAGTGCGGCACCTGCCTCGTCAAGACGCATCCGGTCGGCAAGGACAAGCACCACAAGATGGGCAACCCGCTCACCGACGGCGAAGTGAACGTGCTGCGCGAAATGGGCAAGCTCACCAAGGAACAGGTGGACCGGATGCGTGTGGATGACCTCTGCCCGACCGAGTGGCGCCTCGCCTGCCAGATGGTGGTGCGCGACGAGGACCTGCTGGTCGAATACCCGAGCAAGTGATCCCACCCCGCAATCGCCGCTGCGCGGCGATCTCCCCTCAAGGGGCCAAGAAACGCTCGGGGCGGCCCTTCGCGTTTCTTGCGTGAGCGGATGAGCGCAGACATCGCTGATCGCGCCGTGGCCGCCTATCTGGGCCTGGCCATCGGCGACGCGCTCGGCGCGACGGTGGAGTTCATGACGCCCGCCGAGATCCGCCACCAGTACGGCACGCACCGCGAGATGCGCGGCGGCGGCTGGCTGCGCCTCAAGCCCGGCCAGGTCACCGACGACACCACCATGTCGCTGGCGCTCGGCCGCGCGATCCTCGCATGCGACGGGCGCGTCGAGCCGCTCGCCTGCGCGCGCGCCTTCGACGCCTGGATGCGCGCCAAGCCGGTGGACATCGGCAACACGGTGCGGCGCAATCTGGTCAGCTTCCGCCATTCGGGCGACCCGGTGGCGCCGCCCTCCGAGCACGACGCCGGCAACGGCGCGGCGATGCGCGTGCTGCCGGTGGCGCTCGCCACTCTCGGCGCGCCGGCCGGGGCGGTGGTCGCCGCGACGCGCGCCCAGGCGCACGTCACGCACAACAACGAAGTCTCCGATGCCGCCTGCGACGCGCTCGTCGCCATGCTGCACGACGCCCTGAATCTCGGTTCTGATGGGACGGTGGATCATGCGGCCGCGCTGGTCGCCAGCCAGCCGCTCTTCGCCTACGCCGGCAAGCGGCGCGAGAACCCGAGCGGCTACGTCGTCGAAACCCTGCAGGCGGTGCTGCAGGCCGTGCTGGGCACCGACAGCTTCGAGGACTGCCTGGTGGACGTCGTCAATCGCGGCGGCGACGCCGACACCACGGGCGCGATCTGCGGCATGCTGGCCGGCGCGCGTTACGGCCTCGCCGCGATCCCGCGCCGCTGGCTCAAGGCCCTCGATCCCGCCGCGCGCGCGGCCTGCGAGGAGCAGGCGCTGGCGCTGCTCGCCACGACCTGAATCAGGGCTCGAAGCCCAGCACCAGCGCGCCGAGCGGCGGCAGGGTCAGCGCCAGCGAATGGGAGCGGTTCATCCACGGCTGCTCCTCGGCGACCAGCGGATCGGGGCCGTTGCCGACGTTGCCGCCGCCGTAGTAGGCCGAATCGGAATTGAGCAGCTCGCGGTAGCGGCCCGGGCGCGGCACGCCGATGCGGTAGCCGAGGCGCGACACCGGCGTGAGGTTGAGCACCACCACCACGAGCTCGTCGCCGTCGCCCTTGCGCAAGTAGCTGATCACCGACTGCTGGGCGTCGTGGCAGTCGATCCATTCGAAACCCTGCCATTCGAACTCGTGGCGGTGCAGCGCCGGCAGGCGCGCGTAGAGGCCGTTGAGGTCGCGCACCAGGCGCTGCATGCCCTGGTGCAGCGGATAGTCGAGCACGTACCAGTCGAGCACGCCGGTGCTGTCCCACTCGCGGCCCTGGCCGAACTCGGTGCCCATGAACAGCAGTTTCTTGCCCGGATGGGTGAACTGGTAGGCGTAGAGCGCGCGCAGGTTGGCGTGGCGCTGCCATTCGTCGCCGGGCAGCTTGTTGAGCAGCGAGCCCTTGCCATGCACCACCTCGTCGTGGGAGAAGGGCAGCATGAAATTTTCGGTGAAGCAGTAGAGCATGCTGAAGGTCAGCATGCCCTGATGGTACTGGCGGTAGATCGGCTCGTGGGCCATGTAGCGCAGCGTGTCGTTCATCCAGCCCATGTTCCACTTGATGTCGAAGCCGAGGCCGCCGACATAGGTCGGCCGGCTCACCTGCGGCCAGGAAGTGGATTCCTCGGCGATCATCAGCACGCCGGGGCACTGGTCATGCACCGCGACGTTGAGCTCGCGCAGGAAGTCGATGGCGACGAGGTTCTCGCGCCCGCCGTGCTGGTTCGGCAGCCACTCGCCCTCCTTGCGCGAGTAGTCGAGGTAGAGCATCGAGGCGACGGCATCGACACGCAGGCCGTCGATGTGCATGTCCTCCAGCCAGAAGATCGCGCTGGAGAGCAGGAAGCTCTTCACCTCGTTGCGGCCGAAGTTGAAGATCAGCGTGGACCAGTCCATGTGCTCGCCGAGGCGCGGATCGGCATGCTCGTAGAGCGGCGTGCCGTCGAAGCGCGCCAGGCCGTGGGCGTCCTTGGGGAAGTGGGCCGGCACCCAGTCGAGCAGCACGCCGATGCCGTTGGCGTGGCAGTGGTCGACGAGGTAGCGGAAGTCGTCCGGATCCCCGAAGCGGCTGGTCGGCGCGAAGTAGCCGGTGGCCTGGTAGCCCCAGGAGGGGTCGTAGGGATGCTCGGTGATCGGCAGCAGCTCGATGTGGGTGAAGCCCATGTCCCGCACGTAGTCGACCAGCAGGTGGGCCGCCTCGCGATAGCCGAGGAACTCGCCCTCCGCGCCGTGGCGCCAGGAGCCGAGATGCACCTCGTAGACCGACAGCGGCGCGTGCTGCCAGTCGTGGCGACGGCGGCGCTCCATCCACTCGCCATCGTTCCAGCGATGGGCCGGGCCGGCCGGGACGATGGAGGCGGTGCGCGGACGCAGCTCGTAGCGCTGACCGTAGGGATCGGCCTTGAGCAGGAGATGGCCGCTGTCGCGGTTGCGGATCTCGTACTTGTAGATCAGGCCGGCCTCGAGGTCGGGGACGAACAGCTCCCAGATGCCGCTGCCGCCGCGCACGCGCATCGGATGGCAGCGGCCGTCCCAGCGGTTGAAGTCGCCGACCACGCTGACGCGCTCGGCGTTCGGCGCCCAGACGGCGAACAGCACGCCGGCGACGCCATCCACCTCGTGCTCGCGGGAACCGAGGAAGCGATAGGCGTGGCGGTGGCGGCCCTCGGCGAACAGGTGCAGGTCGAGATCGCCGACCTGGGGCAGGAAGGTATAGGGATCGCGCGCGATGTGCTCGCGGTGGTGGTCGTCGCGCCAGATCAGGCTGTAGTGGGCCGGCAGGGCGGAGCCGTCGCCGCGCCATTCGAACAGGTCGCTGCCCGCCAGGCGCGTCAGCGCCAGGCCGCCCTCGGCGATGCCGACCTCGGCGGCATGGGGAATGTGGGCGCGCACCACCGTGTCGCGGCCCTCGCCATGCCGCCCGAGGACGGCGAAGGGATCGTGGTGGCGGGCATCGCGGATGCGTTGCAGTTCCGCGTCGAGCGGGCTCTTCTTCATGGCGTTTCCCTGTCGGCGAGCGTGGAGGATGCGCCGCATTATCCTCCAGGAAAAAGCGGCTCAACCAGGCGGGGAAACGGCGGCGCGCTTGAGGCAGGCCGCCAGCGCCGCGTCCATCGTCGCCAGGTGGTTGGCGAACCAGTCGGGCAGGCCCTGGGCGACATAGAGGCGCACGAAGCGCAGGCGCCCCGCGTCGAGGGCGCGCCGCATGTGGAGCAGGTCGCCGAGCACGCGCCGGTGCTCGCCCTCGTGTTCGCCGCTGGCGGGAAAACGGCAGGCGCGCATCAGGCGTCCCTCGTTCTCGAAATGGCGCTGGGTATGTTCGAGCAGCATGCCGAACAGGTGGGGGAGATCGTCGTCGGCGGCGCGCGCCGTCTCGTTGGCCAGGCGCAAGAATTCCTCATGCGTCGCATCCATTTCCGCGACGCCGAGGGCGTGAATGGCGGGACTCCAGCTCAGCATGCCGCCACCTCCGCGCCGAGCAGCGCCTCGATGCCAGACTCGACGATCTCGATGCCCATGCGGGCGAGGAAACGCCGCTCCTTGGCGGTCGGCCGCTCGATCAGCGCCCAGCCGGCGGGCGTGCCGGCACCGTGGATCAGGTCGGACATCACCATGCGCTCGCTGTCGCGGTTGAAGCGCATGCCGAGGAACAGGTAGCGCTTGCCGGGACGCAGGGCCTTGATGAAGGCGGGCACGGCGAAGCCGCCCATCAGCTCGGTGATGAAATCGACGTAGTCGGCGTCCGAGGCGATGTAGTGCGGCTCGGGCCGCGGCGTGCCCATCGGCTTGAAGAGGATGGGCAGCGCCGCATCGACCGCCTCGGGGGCGATCGCGCGATAGCCCGCGCCGTCGTGGGCGAACAGCTTGTAGCGGTAGTCGGTGCCGCCGATGCGCGCGATGCCCACCGCCAGGGTGTGCGGCGTCGCGGCGAAACTGTCCTGCAGCTGGGTGTCGCGGTTGATGTCGATGACGTAGCGCGGCCTGAGTCCCGCCAGCCAGTCGTGCAGCGCGGCGCGCGTCCAGGCGGTCTCGCCGTAGGTGCGCGTCAGGAAGCGGGTGACCGCGGCGCGGCCGCGCTTGAGCTCGACGTTCATCGCCGCGCGCGGGAATTCGTACATCAGCTTGGGCGCCATCGGCTTGCCGTCGTTCATGGCGATGATCAAAGAGTCGCTGTCCGCCGGGATCGGCCGGCCGTCCGCCACCGCGCGCACGTCGGCCAGCACGCCCGGCCCGAGATAGGGCACGACCGAGCCGTCGGCGATGCCCGCGATCCATTCCCGCGCAATTTCCATGCTGTCCTCCGAGCCTTCTCAAGGCGATGACGGAGAAAGAGCAATTAGCGCGCCCGCCGCCAAACCCAGGTGGCGAGAGGATGACGGCGCGGCTTGTCGCGTTTGCGACAGGGAATTGTCGCTACTCGGCGTCCGTGCCGAGGCTTTGCACCCAGGCGATGGCCTCGGCGAGGCACTGGTTGAGCGTCTCGCGGCCGATGCGCTGACCGAGCAGGGCGAGCATCCGGTCGGTGCCGGCGGGATCGTCGGCGTCGTAGCGGTCGGTGAGTTCGAGCAGCTGGCCGAGCTCGCCCTCGCGCGTCAGCAGCGCCTGGCGCAACGGGGGGGCGATGGCGATCTGTTCGAGGATCTCGGTCATCGGCATGCCGAGCGCCACCGGCATCAGCGACATCAGGCCGGCGAGGAAGGCGAGGTCGGGCAGGGCGTTCTGCTCGGGGAAGCAGCGCTGCGCCAGCCGCTCCATGAAATTGCCCTTGAGCGCGGCGAGCTGCATCAGCGGATTGCGCGCGAAGCCGGCCATGCCGCCGTCGCGGCTGTAGAGCAGGAGCTGCAGCCAGCGCAGGATGTGGCGCCGGCCGATCACCGTCACCGCCTGGCGCACCGAACCGATGCGCACGCGCAGGCCGACGCCGGCCGAGTTGGTCAGGCGCAGCAGGTTGACGGTGAGGCCGGCCTCGCCCTTGAAGGCCTGTTCGATCTCGCCGAGATCGGCCTCGTGGTGCAGCAGGTTGATGATATGGATCAGCCCCTGGGTGGCCGGGTCGAGCTTCTTGCCCTCGACCAGCGTCGGTTCGGCGAAGTAGTAGCCCTGGAAGAACTGGAAGCCGAGGGCCTCGGCGCGCTCGCGGTCGGCCTGGGTCTCGACGTGGCTGGCGATCGGGATCGGCCGGTAGGCCGCCGCCTGCGCCAGCAGCGGCCGCAGGGCCTCGTCCGGCAGCGCGCGCACGTTGAGCTTGATGAACATCGCCTGCTCCAGCAGCGGCGTCACGGCCTCATCCACCCCGCCGAGGTTGCGCAGGCAGAAGGCGTAGCCGTTCTTGCCGAGGGTCTGGCAGCGCGCCGCGACGCCGGGTTCGGTCGCGGTCGCGGCGTCGAGCTCGAACACCACGCGATCCGGCGGCAGCATCTCGATGCCCTCGTTTTCGAGGAACTCCCGGTCCACGATGATGAAGGCCTTGTGGCCGTTGATCGCGCTGGCCAGGCCGAGCTCGGCGAAGGCCTTGCACACCACGTCGGCGGTGGCCATGCCCGGGTTCACCACGTGGGCGCGGTTGTCGGCGGAATCGCGGAACAGCAACTCGTAGCCGATCAGCGTCTGGTGCGCGTCGAGGATCGGCTGGCGGGCGAGGAACAGGCTGGACTGGGCGGACTCCGCGTTCATGGCCGAATGCTAGCAGAGCGCGACGGCGGAAAAGAAAACGGCCACCCGCCGCGAAGGTGGGTGGCCGTTTCGGAGGGGTTCCCCGCGCGTGCCGTTTGGCCGGCATCCTGAACCTGGGTTCAGATTGGTCGCGTTCCTGCCGCTTCAGGTGCGCTCGACGCGGAGCGCTCACAACGGCGGCGTCGATGGGCGGCGACCGATGCCAATTTAGCATTGGTTCAAGGAATATATGGCCTT
Source organism: Rhodocyclaceae bacterium (assembly GCA_024709955.1). Taxonomy (GTDB): domain Bacteria; phylum Pseudomonadota; class Gammaproteobacteria; order Burkholderiales; family Rhodocyclaceae; genus Sulfuricystis. The sequence goes on along the minus strand of JANJVS010000162.1, from coordinate 4,785 downwards.
GGCGAACACCGCAGGGAAAAACTTAAAGAACGGAATCCATCAATTCGAATCCGTCGTCGGGCGGCTGGCGCGTCGCCCGGAAAGCCGCATCAGAAGAGCTTTTCCTGCCGGGCGAGCGCCTCGTCGAGACGCGCTTCGATGGCCTTGATTCTACGCCGGGCCCCTTCGGCGTCAATGGAATTTTCTGATGGCGGAGCGGCGGGCGCGGGCGCCGGAGCCCCTTCCCGCGCGGCTTTCAGCGCGGCGTTCAGTTCGTGGGCGAGGTTGAGCGCGGTCATCACCGCGAGGCGTTCGCCGGTGCTCTTGGTCGCCTTGGCGATCTCGCCCATGCGCGTGTTGAGCAGCTCGGCGGCCGCCTGCAGGGCCTCGACCTCCTCCGGCGCGCAGGCGACGCGGTATTCGCGGCCCTGGATGTTGACGTCGAGGGTCGAACTCATTCCGGCGGCAACCTGTCCATGAGGCCTTCGAGGCGGGTGCGCGCGGTGCTCATGCGCTCGGCGAGGGCGCGCTTCTCGTCCTCCAGCGCATCGACGCGGTCGCGCAGCCGGTGATTCTCGGCGCGCAGGGCGTCGCACAGGGCTATCACCTGTGTCACCTTGTCTTCCAGTCCGCCGAGTTCCTCGTTCATGGGCGCGAAGTTTGTTGTAAAAGCGGTTTCTGGTCAAGCAGTTCGCGCGGCTATTGAAGGTAGCGCCGCAAAAACCGGGGCAAAAAAGTCGGCGCTGGCGGGACGGTGCAACCTATAATCCAGCCCGCTTCGTCCGCGGTGTCCGCGGGGTCTTTCGATCCCGCGGGTGAAACGGGAATGAGGTGCGCGCGACCGCCCACGGTTCGCGCCATGCCTCGGCTGCCCCCGCAACGGTAGGGAAGTGCGGGACCGTCAACGCGCCACTGGGAATCCTCCCGGGAAGGCGACGGTTCAAGACTTCCGAGCCCGGAGACCGGCCACGGACGATCCAGTTGAATGCGCTGCGGGGTGCGGCGCGTCGGGCCGTCGCCGTCGCTCCCACTCCCCCGCGTGTTCGTGTTCCGTACCAAGGCCTGCGGGGACGCTGGCCGCACCGGGAGTCCGACATGTCGAACCGCTTCACCCCCACCGCGCTGGGCGCCGCCCTCGCGCTCGCCCTGCAACCCGCGCTGGCGCAGACCGCCGCGCACGCCGACCTCGCCGCCGTCGTCGTCACCGCGACGCGCCAGGCCACGCGCGCCAACGAGCTGCTCGCCGACGTCAGCGTGCTGACGCGCGACGAGATCGCCGCCAGCGGCCACTCGACGCTGGAACAGGTGCTCGCCGGCGTCGCCGGCCTCGAATACGCCGCCAACGGCGGCCCCGGCACCAACAGCAGCCTGTTCATGCGCGGCGCCAACAGTTCCCATACCCTCGTGCTGATCGACGGCATGCGTGTCGGCTCGGCCAGCAGCGGCGACGTCGCCCTCTCGCGCATCCCCCTCGAACTCGTCGACCGCGTCGAGATCCTGCGCGGCCCGGCCTCGTCGCTCTACGGCGCCGACGCCATCGGCGGCGTGGTGCAGATTTTCACGCGGCGCGGCGCCGACGCGCCCGGCTTCTCCGCCAGCGCCGGCATCGGCAACCGGGGCACCTACGCCGCGTCGGCCGGCCTCGCCGGCGGCGACGAGCGCTTCTCCTGGAATTTCCAGCTCGGCCAGAACGGCACCGACGGCGTCTCGGCGCTGCACAACCCGGCCAACTGGAGCTACAACGCCGACCGCGACGGCTTCCGCAACCGCCACTTCGGCGCCAACCTGTCCTGGCGCCCGGCGCCGGGTCACGAACTCGGCATCAACCTGCTGCGCGACAGCGGCCTCAGCGACTACGACTCGTCGCCCAAGCGCGGCAGGTTCGAGAACGACCAGGACCTGGCAACCTACTCGCTCTACAGCCGCAACCGTCTCGCGCCGAACTGGACCAGCACCCTGCGCCTCGGCCGCGCCACCGACGACGCGACCAACCTCACCGACGGCCGCTCCACCAGCGTCTATCGCACCGACCAGGACCAGGTCTCCTGGCAGAACGACATCAAGCTGCCGGTCGGCCGCGCCCTGATCGCCGCCGAATACCTGCGCCAGCAGGTCTCCGGCACCACCGCCTATCCGGTGGACGAGCGCAGCATCCGCTCGCTGCTGGCCGGCTGGAACGGCCGCATCGAAAGCCACCTGCTGCAATTCAACCTGCGCCGCGACGACAACTCCCAGTTCGGCGGCGAGACCACGGGCTACGCCGGCTACGGCTACCAGCTGACGCCGCAATGGCGCGTCGGCGCCGCCTACGGCACGGCCTTCCGCGCCCCCTCGTTCAACCAGCTCTACTACCCCGACACCGGCTGGGGCGGCGGCAACGCCAACCTGAAACCCGAGCGCGCGAAGAACGCCGAGCTGAGCCTCAACTGGGAACGCGGCCTGCAACGCGCCGGCATCGTGCTGTTCCGCAACAAGGTGCGCGACCTCATCAACGGCTGGCCGCCGGCGAACGTCGGCAAGGCCCTGCTCGAAGGCGCCGCGTTCTCCTACGCCGGCCGGCTCGCCGACTGGGAGCTCGCCGCCAGCCTCGACCTGCAGCGCCCGCGCGACGAGGACACCGGCAAGCGCCTGCGCCGCCGCGCCGACGAGCAGTTCAAGCTGCGCGCCGCCCATGCCGGCGGCGCCTGGCGCTACGGCGGCGAATGGCAGCTGGTCGGCAAGCGCTACGACGACGAGGCCAACACCGTGCGCATGGGCGGCTACGGCCTGGTCAATCTCTTCGCCGACTACCGCATCGACCGCGACTGGTCGCTGTTCGCGCGCGCCAACAACGTCTTCGACAAGCGCTACGAGCTCGCCGACGACTACGCCACCCTCGGCGCCAGCCTGTTCGTCGGCGTGCGCTACGGCATGCGATAAGCCCGCGATGCCCGCCCGCCGCCGCGCCCTGCTCGTGCTCGCCCTGCTCGCCGTCCTCGGCGCGGCGAGCCTGGCCGTGGCGCTGATGGCGGGCAGCATCGCGCTGCCGCCGGGCGAGGTGTTCGCCGCCCTGCTCGGCGCCGACACGCCGGCGCGGCCGATCGTGCTCGAACTGCGCCTGCCGCGCGCCCTCGCCGGCTTCGCCTGCGGCGGGCTGCTGGCGCTCGCCGGCGCGCTGATGCAGGTGCTGCTGCGCAACCCGCTCGCCGATCCCTACGTGCTCGGCATTTCCGGCGGCGCCGGCGTCGGCGCGCTGCTCGCCATGCTGCTCGGGCTGGCCGGCATCGGCGTCGCCGGCCTGTCTTTCGTCGGCGCGCTGGCCGCGATGCTGCTGGTGTTCGGCCTCGCCCACGGCGACGGCAGCTGGACGCAGACGCGCCTGCTGCTCACCGGCGTCGTGGTCGCCGCCGGCTGCGGCGCGGTCGTCGCGCTGATCCTCACCGTCGCGCCGGAGCAGAAGATCCACGGCATGCTGTTCTGGCTGATGGGCGACCTGTCCCAGGTCGCCGGGATCGCGGCGCCCCTCGCAGCGCTGGCCGCCGCGCTCGCCATCGCCCTGCCCTTCGCCCGCGAACTCAACCTGCTGGCGCGCGGCGCCGAGCAGGCGCTCGCCCTCGGCGTCGCCGTGCCGACGCTGCGCCGCCTCGTCTATTTCGTCGCGGCGCTCGCCACCGCCGCCGCCGTCACCACCGCCGGCTCGATCGGCTTCGTCGGCCTGATCGTGCCGCACCTCGTGCGCCTCGCCATCGGCAACGACCAGCGCCTGCTGCTGCCCGCCGCCGCGCTGGCCGGCGGCAGCCTGCTGGTGCTCGCCGACACGCTGGCGCGCACCGTGGTTGCGCCGGTCCAGCTGCCCGTCGGCGTGCTCACCGCGCTGATCGGCGTGCCGGTCTTCCTCTACCTGCTCAGCCGGAGCGCGAAGCGATGAGCGACGCGATCCTCTCGGTCCGCGACCTCACCGTCAGCATCGGCCCGCACCAGGTCTGTGCCGGGCTCGACCTCGATCTCGCGCCGGGCGGGCGCCTGGCCATCCTCGGCCGCAACGGCGCGGGCAAGTCCACGCTGCTCGCCACGCTGGCCGGCCTGCGGGATGCCGACGCGGGTGAGATCCGGCTCGCCGGCCAGACCTACGCGGCGCATGGCCTGCAGGCCGCCGCGCGCCTGCGCGGCTGGCTCGGCCAGGAGCGCGGCGATCCCTTCGCCAGCACGGTGCTGGAAACCGTGATGACCGGGCGCCATCCGCACCTGGGCCGCTGGTCCTGGGAATCCGGCGCCGACGCCGAGATCGCGCGCGCCGCGCTCGCGGCGACGGGGCTGGCCGGCATGGAGACGCGCGAGGTGCAGACGCTCTCCGGCGGCGAACGCCAGCGCGCCGCCATCGCCACGCTGCTCGCCCAGCAGCCGCGCCTCTACCTGCTCGACGAACCGCTCGCCCACCTCGACCTCAACCACCAGATCGCCACGCTCGACCTGCTGGCGCGGCGCGCGCGCGACGAGCAGGTCGCCCTCGCGCTGGTGCTGCACGAACCGAACTTCGCGCTGCGCTTCTGCGACCAGGCCCTGCTGCTGTTCGGCGACGGCACGCACGTCGCCGGCCCGGCGCGCGAGGTCATCGACGCCGCGACGCTCTCGCGCCTCTACGGCCATCCGCTGCGGCGCGTCGACGCGCCCGGCCACGACCAGCCCGTCTTCGTTCCGGAGTGAATCCGCCATGCGCGTCATCCTGCTTGCCCTCGCCTTCCTCGCCCTGCCGCTACAAGCGGCCGACGCCTGCCCGCGCATCGTCAGCCAGTCGCCCTACATCACCAAGACGCTCGCCTGGCTCGG
>JANJVS010000053.1 GCA_024709955.1 Rhodocyclaceae bacterium | reverse complement strand
GACGTCGACCCGGGCGCATACGACCTGCTCATCCTGCCCGGCGGCAAGGCCCCGTCGAAGCTTCGCAGGGAAGCGGCCGCGCTCGCGATCGCGCAGCACTTCGTGCAGGGCGGCAAGCCGGTCGCCGCCATCTGCCACGGCGCGCAGGTGCTCATCAGCGCGGGCGCCATGGTCGGCAGGCGGGCGACCTGCTCGCCGTCGGTCGCTGAGGAAATGCAGCAGGCCGGCGCCCTCTACGAAGACGCGGAAGTGGTGGTGGACGGCCGGCTCGTCACGTCGCGGCGTCCCGCCGACCTGCCGGCCTTCATGCGCGAGATCCTGAAGCAGCTGAAGCCGCCCCGCTGAGCCGGCGTGCCGGCGCACGCGTCCTAATATGGAATGAGGAATGACTCGCAACCAATCGCGCCGAGGGTGCCGGTAACACGATGAGAAAAAAGCGGCTTGCCATCGTCGGTCTGGGGAAACTCGGGCGCAAGTGCGTCGAGGCGATCGCTTCCGACCCGGACACCGAACTGGCAGGCGTGGTGCGGCGTGCCGACCTACGCCTACCAGGTCAGCGGCGAATACGCGATGCTGAAGGCCGCCGCCGCCAACGGCTGGCTGGCCCACGACGCGGTGATGATGGAAGCCCTGCTCTCCTTCAAGCGCGCCGGCGCCGACGGTATCCTGACCTACTTCGCGCTGGAAGCGGCGGAACTGCTGAAGCCGTAAAAGTAGTCGGCGTGACCGCAGGGAATCCCTGTGGGACTCGCGGGACGGTGAATGCCGCCCTCAGCGACCGAGCAGCGACCATTGCGCCGGCCAGTGGGCGAGCGGCTCGTCCTGGAAGCCGCTCTTGGCGAAGCGCTGCAGGCGGCCGAGCAGGTAGCTGACGAGCAGGTCGGCCTGGGCGGCGCAGTCGCGGTCCTGGGGCAGCGCGCCCTGGGCGACGGCGATTTTCAGCGCCTGCTTGAGCGACGATTCGAGACGCTCGAACAGCTGGTTGATGCGCGCCTGCAGGCGCGGATTCTCATGCACGAGGGCGTCGCCGACCATGACGCGGGCCAGGCCACGATTCTTGCCGGCGAAGCGCAGCGTGGCGGCGAGCATCAGTTCGGCCTGCTTGAGGCCGCTTTCCTCGTCGGCGGCGATCTGGCCCACCACCGAGAACAGGCTGGATTCGATGAACTCGATCAGGCCCTCGAACATGCGCGCCTTGCTCGGGAAGTGGCGGTAAAGCGCGGCTTCCGAAACATCGAGGCGGGCCGCGAGGGCGGCGGTGGTGATTTTTTCGCCCGCCGGATTTTCCAGCATGGCGGCGATGGTTTGCAGGATCTGCAGCTTGCGTTCGCCGGGTTGGCTCATTCTCGTCGTTCCTTGGTCAATCCCAGTCTTGGGAGCTCAAGGACCGATTTTATTAGCACATCGACGTAAGTGGGCGCTCGCCCAGTACGGGAGACAAGCACGGTTTTCATGCCCAATTGCTTGGCGGCGCGCAGGTTGGCGGCCGTGTCCTCGACGAAGACGCAGCGGCGCGGATCGAGCCGCTCCTTGTGCAGCAGGCGGCGGAAGGCGCCCGGATGGGGCTTGGGCTCGAAGCGCAGGCGCTCGATGGTCCAGATGCTGTCGACGAGGTTGCGGATGCCGATCAGGTCGAGCACGGTCTCGACGTAGCGGCGCGGCGCGTTGGAGAAGATGATCTTGCGGCCGGGCAGGCGCCGCAGCATGTGGCGCAGCGCCGGGTCGTGCACCACCATGCGCGCCAGGTCGGGGAAGGCGTGGGTCTCGGCGAGGAAGTGATGCGGATCGACGCCGTGGTGGCGCACAAGGCCGGTCAGGGTGGCGCCGTAGCGCAGCCAGTAATGGTCGCGCAGCTGTTGTGCCGCCGCGGCGTCGAGGCCGGCTGCCCGCGCCACGTAGGCGGACATGGCGCGGCTCATGAAGGGAAAGATGTGCGGGTTGGCGTCGTGGAGGGTGTTGTCGAGGTCGAACAGCCAGACCCGCCGGGTGTCGCGCATTACTTCGACTTGATCAGCGTGCCGACGCCCTCGTCCGTGAGGATTTCCAGCAGCAGCGCATGCTCGACGCGACCGTCGATGATATGCACGCTGCGCACGCCGCTACGCGCCGCGTCGAGGGCCGAGCCGATTTTCGGCAACATGCCGCCGGAGAGGGTGCCGTCCTCGACCATGGCGTCGATGTCCTTGGGGGTGATGCCGGTGAGCAACTCGCCGGCCTTGTTGAGGACGCCGGGAGTGTTGGTGAGCAGCACGAGTTTCTCGGCGTTGAGGACCTCGGCGATCTTGCCGGCAACCACGTCGGCGTTGATGTTGTAGGTCTCGCCCTGCGGGCCGACGCCGATCGGCGCGATCACCGGGATGAAGTCGCCCTGGTCGAGGAAGGCGATCAGGGAGGGGTCGATGGAGGTAATCTCGCCGACCGAGCCGATGTCGATCATCTCCTCGGGATTGTCCTTGTTGGGCAGCAGCAGCTTGCGGGCGCGGATGAAGTTGCCGTCCTGGCCGGTGAGGCCGACGGCCTTGCCGCCGTGCTGGTTGATGAGATTGACGATCTCCTTGTTCACCTGGCCGCCGAGCACCATCTCGACGATGTCCATGGTCTCCTCGTCGGTGACGCGCATGCCCTGGATGAACTGGCCCTGCTTGCCGACGCGCTTCAACAGATCCTCGATCTGCGGGCCGCCGCCATGGACGACCACCGGGTTCATGCCGACCAGCTTGAGCAGCACCACGTCGCGCGCGAAGCAGTCCTTCAGCAGCGGGTCGGTCATGGCGTTGCCGCCGTACTTGATGACGATGGTTTTGTCGAAGAAGCGCTTGATGTAGGGCAGGGCTTCGCCGAGGATCTTGGCCTTGGTGGCGGCGGGCAGGGAATCGGTGGTCATGGCTGGCACGGGAAAGAGGGAAGAAACGGGCGGGATTCTACTGCGCGACCGGCAAACGAGAACGGGGAATGCCTCCCGCGGCATTCCCCGCCCTTCCATACTCACCGTAGCGCCAGCGCCGACTTTCGCGTCAGTCGATGACCAGCTTCCTGGTCTGCGTGACGGCCTTCTTCGGTAGGGTCAACTCAAGCACGCCGTCGGTGAACTTGGCGGTCGCCTTGGCGTCGTCGATATCCTGGCCGAGCTGGAAGCTGCGCGCCACCTTGCCGAAATAGCGCTCGGTGCGCAGGACGCGCTCGCCATCCTTCACTTCCTTTTCCTGCTTGCGCTCGGCGCTGATGGAAACCGTCGCCCCGTCGATCGTGACATGGATGTCCTCTTTCCTGATGCCGGGCATTTCGGCATGAACGACGTAGGCCTTGTCCTGTTCCTTCACATCGACCTTGATGTCGGGCGCCTCGGCCGGCAAGCCATATTCCACGGGCCTGACGAAGAAGCCGCGGAAGAAATCGTCCAATGGATCTT
>JANJVS010000105.1 GCA_024709955.1 Rhodocyclaceae bacterium | reverse complement strand
TCGCCGAGGGCGTCGAAACCGAGTGCCAGCGCGATGCCCTGCTCGCGCTGGGCTGCCAGCGCTTCCAGGGCTATTTGTTCGCCAAGCCGCAGCCGGCGGAAAACGAGGCGGGGATTTTTATGCCCGAGGGATTGGGCTGAGGGCAGTTCGAGCGGCGGCAACAAGTCGGCGCCGGCGGAACGGTGGGTGCGCCACCATTACTTTCGCTGGATTGACGCCTCGCATGCATGCCAGTAGCTTATTGGTCATGCCTCTCCACTCACCGACCGTTAGTTCAGCTTCAATTTGCGACGACGCAATTCCAATCTGTTGCGGACGCCTAATTACAGGGCATCCATTTGAATTAACTGGACATGCAGCTTCTGAGTGTATTCATTGCAGGAAGTTTTAGGATGTCTACTCAATAGTTAGGTCTTGAAATGCGAACCTTCTCGTATCGTTTGATAGCTGTTCTAGTCGCAGTTGCATCGATTGTTTCGTTTTTAGTATGGATACTGAAATTTGGGCCAGCTATAACTAGCTACCTTTCGTTGCTAACTGTCTTTGCAGACCCTCTTCCACTTGCACTGCTGAGTTTGGCTTCCCCAATGTTTTCTGCGATGGTTCAACTTCCACTCAAATGGGTTCTGTTACTTCTGGTTCTTCACCGCCTATATTGCATAGTGCGTGATCGGCAGTTTTCGACGCCACCGTCTTATGCGCGCATAGCATATTTTCTCGGGCTGATCGGGGCTGTATCGTTTTTCCTTGCGCTGCTCCTCCTAGGTGCTAGCTTAATTCCTAGCATCGGCTTTGCACTCGGTTGGGTATCAGTGCCAATCTACGGCCTAGCAACGTTTACCATTCCACTTGCATTCACAATATCCGAACTCATTTCTCTCAGAGTTTATGTTGCAAAAGCCAAGGCTTAACGTGGCAGTCGAGAGGGGCGGCCTGGAAGCTGCGCATGCAGGTCCTCTTCGCGCTTTGCGCTCCGGCCGTCCCTCACCTCTACGTTGGGCGTAACCGTCTGGGCAGTGTGATAAAAGGGGACGCATCACGAATTCCCAAGGCTTCTCCCACAGGCCCATTTGCTCGCGCCCATCGTCATGTATATACTCGGCGTATATGTTTTGTGAGGAGCTTGCCATGCGCACCACGACGGTTTTCAAATCGGGCAATTCGCAGGCGGTGCGCTTGCCGAAGGATTTTCAGATCGACGCGCGCGAGGTGGAGATTTTCCGGCGCGGCGACGAGATCGTGCTGCGGCGCGTGCCGAAGAGCCTCGCGGCGGCCTTCGACCTGCTCGCCGCCATGCCGGAGGACTTCATGGCCGAAGGCCGGCAGGATGCGCCGCCGCAGGCGCGCGAAGGGCTTTGATGAGCCTGCGCTACCTGCTCGACACCAACATCTGCATCTACATCGCCCGGCAGCGGCCGCCGGCCGTCGCCAAGCGCTTTGCCCGCCTGGCCGCCGGTGCGGTGGGCATGTCCTTGATCACCTATGGCGAACTGCGCTTCGGCGCCGAAAAGAGCCAGCGCGGCGCCGAGGCGCTGGAGACGCTGGATCGCCTGGTGGAACTGATCCCCGTGCTGGAGCCGGGCGCCGAAGTCGGCGCGGCGTATGGCCATCTGCGCGCGCATCTCGAACGGCTCGGCATGCCCATCGGCAACAACGACCTCTGGATCGCCGCGCATGCCCTCGCCCTCGGCGTGACGCTGGTCAGCAACAACACCCGCGAATTCGAGCGCGTGCCCAAGCTCAAGCTGCAGAACTGGGCGGAGTGACCGCGCCGACGCCGTTGCGGCATTGGCCGCACCGTCTTCTCAGCGCCGACTTTTCTCAATCCCCCTCCACCACCAAATCCGGAACGTGCTGAAAGGCGATGCGCATGGGCGCACTCCCTAAGGCACGATGCGCGCCGCCGAAGTAGAGGGCGTTCCTGCCGTAGCGCTGGTTGATGGCGTCGATGACGTCGTTGAGCTTGTCGTGGCTGTCGTCGGCGGCGGCGAAGAGGTCGCGCGTCCGGTGCGCGGCGTCGTCGAGGTCGGTGAGGGCGATGCCGACGGCGAGCAGTTGCACCTTGCGGCGCGGGCGCTGGCGCCAGAGGATGTCGAAGGCGTGCAGGAAGACGCGGGTGTCGGCCGTGTGGTCCACGCGCTGGTCGGCGCGCCAGACCTGGTCGTCGCGCCAGGTGAGGCGCAGATGCACGTTGCCGGCGATCAGGTCGTAGCTGCGCAGGCGCGTGGCGGCCTTCTGCAGCAGGCGGTGCAGCACCGAACAGGCGGCGGGTTCGGCGCGCATGTCCGGCGGCAGCACGTGGGAATGGCTCACCGAGGCGCGCCGGGTCTCGGGGCCGCTGACCTCCGCGCCGCGCAGCTTGGCGTGCATGCGCTCGCCCTCGATGCTGCCCCAGGCGGCGCGCAGGGTGGCGGCGTTGAGGCTGCAGAGTTGTTCGACGGTCTCGATGCCGTGCCGCCGCAGCCGCGCCTCCATGGCGCGGCCGACGCCCTTGATGTCGCGCAGCTTCAGCTTGTAGAGCACCCGCGGCAGCTCGGCGGCCTCGATCACCGTGCAGCCGTCGGGCTTCTGCATGTTCGAGGCGAGCTTGGCGAGGAAAGTATTGGGGGCGATGCCGATGGAGCTGCGCATGCATTCGCCGCCGGCGGCGGCGACGCGCGCCTTGATCCGCGCGGCGAGCGCGAGGGCCTGGTCGCGCCGGCGTTCGCTGCCCATCAGCGGGCAGACCATCTCGTCGATGGAAAGCACCCGGCCGACCGGCGTGCAGGATTCGACGGCGGCCACCAGCCGGTGGTGCATCTCGACGTAGAGCGGCGGCCGCGCCGCGACGAGGACGATGTCCGGGCAGAGCTTCCTTGCTTCGTACACCGGCGTGCCGGTCTTGACGCCGCAGGCCTTGGCCTCGTAGCTGGCGGCGATGCAGCAGGTGGTCTCGGCCAGCACCGGCAGCACGCCCACGGGCCGGCCGCGCAGCTCGGGCCGCAGCTGCTGCTCCACCGAGGCGAAGTAGGAGTTGAAGTCCACGTAGAGGGCGCGCAGGGGCGGCAGGGCCGGGTCGGGGGCGATACACTGTTCCATGCCCCGCAGTCTAGTAAATTGGTGTGCGAGCGTACACCATTTTCGATTTCATCCTGTGCAATCCGCGAACGGAACGAACCCATGAATCCCCTTCCCTCCCGACTGCCCAAGGTGGGCACGACGATCTTCACCGTGATGTCGCGGCTCGCCGCCGAGCACGGCGCGATCAACCTGTCCCAGGGCTTTCCCGACTTCGCGCCGCCGGCGCTCTTGCCCGAGCGCGTGACGCACCACATGGCGGCCGGCGCGAACCAGTACCCGCCGATGGCCGGCGTGGCGCCGCTGCGCGCGGCGGTGGCCGAAAAGGCGGCGGCGCTCTACGGCGCGCATTACGATCCCGAAACCGAGGTGACGATCACGGCCGGCGCGACCCAGGCGCTGTTCACCGCCATCGCCGCCTGCGTGCGGCCGGGGGACGAGGTGATCGTCTTCGCGCCGGTGTACGACAGCTACATCCCGGCGATCGAGCTGCAGGGCGGCACGCCGCGCGTGATCAATCTCGCGCCGCCGGCCTTCCGGCCCGACTGGGCCGCGGTGGCGGCGGCGATCAATCCGCGCACGCGCATGATCGTCATCAACACGCCGCACAACCCCACCGGCACGCTGTGGACGGCGGAGGACATGGCGGCGCTTTCACGCTTGGTGCGCGACACCGACATCGTGCTGCTCGGCGACGAGGTGTACGAGCACATCGTCTTCGCCGACGGCCCGACCGCCGGGCGCCACGAGAGCCTGGCGCGCCTGCCCGAGCTGCGCGAGCGCAGCTTCGTGGTGTCGAGCTTCGGCAAGACCTATCACATCACCGGCTGGAAAATCGCCTACTGCCTGGCGCCGGCCCAGCTCAGCGCCGAGTTCCGCAAGGTGCATCAGTTCAACGTGTTCACCGTGCATCACCCCTCGCAGCTCGCGCTGGCGGACTTCATGCGCGCCGAGCCGGGCTTCGCCGCCGGGCTGGCGGAGTTCTATCGCGCCAAGCGCGATTTCTTCCGGCAGCAACTGGCGGGCTCGCGCTTCGAGCTGCTGCCTTCCGACGGCACCTATTTCCAGCTCGCGCGCTACGACCGGATCAATGGCATGCCCGACAGCGAGTTCGCCCGCTGGCTGACCATCGAGAAGGGCGTCGCGGTGATTCCCGTCTCCGCCTTCATGCCTGATGGAACCGACCACGGCCTGATCCGCTTCTGCTTCGCCAAGAACGAGACGACGCTGGCGGCGGCGGGGGAGAAGCTGCGGGCGGTCTGAACCACCGTCCCGCCATCCGCTACGGCGAGGGTCCGCAGCGGCGAGGAAAGCGTGGTTTGCTTGACCGCCCTGCCGCGCAGGAGCTTCATCAGAGCGTCTTTTGCTCGACCGCCTTGTAGCGCAGGGGCATCATCAGCGCCGAGTTTCAGGGCAGCCAGATTTCCAGCACCGCGCCGGGGCGGTTGGCGAGTTCGAGGCGGCCGGCACGGCCGCTCGGCGTGCGGTGGCGCGCGGCGATCAGGCGCGCGAAGGCGAGGCCGAGGCCGGTGCCCGAGCCGTCGCTGGGCACGAGGGCGCCGGCGAGCGTTTCCGCCGGGAAGCCCGGGCCGTCGTCGCTCACCGTGAAGCGGATGCCGCCTTCCGGCGGCTGGTCGAGGGCCAGCGTCACGCGCGCGCGCGCATGGCGCAGCGCGTTGCGCAGGGCGTCGAGCAGGGCGAGCTTGAGCAGGTAGGCGTCGAAGGCCCAGGGGCCGATGCGCTCCGCGGCGGCGCGGTCGATGGCAAGTTCGATGCCGGCGGGCGGCGGGCCGAGCTCGGCGGCGAGGTCGGCGAGGAAGTCGGACAGGTCGTGGTCGTCGATGGCGAGGCGCAGCTGGCCGCCCTGGGCGCGGTAGAGCGTCAGCAGCTCGGCGAGCTGGCCGGCGATGCGCGCGACATCGGCGCGCGCGGCTGAAAAGTCGGCGCCGGTGGCACGGTGCGCCGCCTGGGCAAGGCGGGTGTCGAGGGCCATCAGCGCGTTCTTGGCGTCGTGGATGGCGGCGGCGACGAGCGGGTCGAGGGGGGCTTCCATTGGCGTTTCCCCGGTCAGGTCGCGGGCGCGGCCTTGGCGACCTTGGCGTGGAAGGCGTCCGCCTCGGCGAGCTTGGGGTGCTCGGGGTTGATGGCGCGCGCCTGATCGAGATAGCCCCGCGCCCGCGCGACGCGCGCGGCGTCGGCGCCGTTGCGCAGCACGTGCATCAGCAGCGCCTGGGCGGCGTTGATGGCGATCTGGCAGTTGTTGGGCAGGCGGTCGGCCGCCTCGGTGAGCATGGCGATCGCCTCGTCGAGCTGGCCGGACTTGGCCAGGGCGACGGCGTCGTTGTTGAGCCGGATCATGCGCTTCTTCGTCGCCTCCAGGAACAGCGTGCCCTCGTCGTCGAGTCCGGCGGCGGCGAAGACGCCCTGCGCCTGAGCGAGCACCGCGGGGTTTTCGTCGTGGTCCTCGGCGACGGTCTGGATGATCTGCTTGGCTTCCTCCTGCTTGCCGCCGGCGAAGCAGGCCCGGGCGACTTCGAGGGCGGTCGCGGCGTCGAGCCCGCCGGCCTTCTGCACGGCGAGGGCACGGTCGAGGGCGGCCTTGGCGGCCGACTCGTTGCCGGCGCGAACATGCACCTGGCACTCGACCGCCGCCTGACGCGCCTTGAGTTCCGGCGTGTTGGCGAAGCTCGCGCCCATGTCCTTGACGGCGGCGAGCGCCTCCATGGTCTTGCCCTGCTCGACGCAGCTCTTGGCGAGGCCGACGTAGTCGTCGTGGCCCTTGAAGAAGCCGGTGCGGTCCTTCTCGACGGTGCGGCGGAAGGCGGTCTCGGCGCGCGCGTAGTCCTTGTTCTCCAGGGCGAGGTTGCCGAGGCGGCGCTGGCGCTGGGTCGAGGGCGCGACGCGCAGGGCTTGTTCGACGATCTGCTGGGCGGCCGCCTTGTCGGTCTTCTCGACCAGCTGGGCAAGGGAGTCGTAGGCGGCCAGGTAGTTCGGATAGGCGGCGAGCGCCTGCTGCAGATGGTCCCTGGCTTCGTCTTCCTTGCCGAGGGCGGCGAGGATGCGCGCCTTGCCCACTTCGGCCCAGGGCGTGGCGCGCTGCTGCAGCACGCCCTCGTAGAGGGCGAGGGCCTCCTGGTTGCGGTCGGCGGCCGTCAGCAGTTCGCCCTTGAGGCGCAGCACGTCGAGCAGGTGGCGGCCGCCTTGCGCCAGCAATTCGTCGCAGGCGGCCAGGGCCTTGCTCCGGTCGCCGCCGGGCCCCAGGTGGCGGTGGATCGGCGCCAGGGCCGCCTTCTTGTCGAGGATGCGGCCGATGCGCGCGCCGAGCAGCTCGGCGGTGAAGGGCTTGAGCAGGTAGTCGTCGGGCGCGTATTCGGCGGCCGTCGACACCTGCTCGTAGCCGGTCTCGCCGGTGACGATGAGGAAGGCGGTGGACAGCGGCAGCAGCTGCTTGCGCCGCACCAGTTCGAGGAACTGCTGGCCGTCGGCGCCCTGGCCAAGGTTGTAGTCGCAGACGATCAGGTCGTAGCGCTTGTCCCGCAGCCGGTCGATGGCCTCCTTGACGTTGCGCGCCGTGTCGCATTTTTCGAGGCCGGCGTCGGCCAGCTGGATGCGCATCGAGCTGCGCATCTCGGGCATGTCGTCGATCAGCAGGCCGGTCTTGTCGTGGAGGTCCATCGCGGTTCTTGCGCTCCTCAGCGGCTGATCGGCTTGTAGCGGATGCGCTTCGGCTTCGCGCCTTCCTCGCCGAGGCGCTTCTTCTTGTCGTCCTCGTACTCGCGGTAGTTGCCCTCGTAGAAGAACCATTGCGACTCGCCCTCGCAGGCGAGGATGTGGGTGGCGATGCGGTCGAGGAACCAGCGGTCGTGGGAGATCACCAGCACGCAGCCGGAGAATTCCAGCAGCGCGTCCTCCAGCGCGCGCAGGGTCTCGACGTCGAGGTCGTTCGACGGTTCGTCGAGCAGCAGCACGTTGCCGCCCTGGATCAGCGTCTTCGCCAGATGCAGGCGGCCGCGCTCGCCGCCGGAGAGGTTGCCGACGATCTTGCCCTGGTCGGCGCCCTTGAAGTTGAAGCGGCCGAGGTAGGCGCGCGCCGGCATCTCGAACTTGCCGACGGTGAGGATGTCCTGGCCGCCGGCGACGGCGTCGAAGACGGTCTTGTCGTTCTCCAGCCCCTCGCGCGACTGGTCCACCGAGGCGATCTTCGCCGTCGGGCCGACGACGATCTCGCCGGAATCCGGCTGTTCGATGCCCTGGATCATGCGGAACAGCGTGGATTTGCCGGCGCCGTTCGGGCCGATGATGCCGACGATGGCGCCGGGCGGGACGCGGAACGACAGATTGTCGATCAGCAGGCGATCGTTGAAGGCCTTGGTGACGCCCTTGAACTCGATGACCTCGTTGCCGAGCCGCTCGCCGGGCGGGATGAAGATTTCCTGCGTCTCGTTGCGCTTCTGGTATTCGACGCTCGACATCTCCTCGTAGCGCGCGAGGCGGGCCTTCGACTTGGCCTGGCGCGCCTTCGGGTTCGAACGCACCCATTCGAGCTCGACCTTCATCGCCTTCATGTGGGCGTCCACCTGCTTCTGTTCCTGCTCCAGCCGCGCTTCCTTCTGCTCCAGCCACGAGGAATAGTTGCCCTTCCAGGGGATGCCGTGGCCGCGGTCGAGTTCGAGAATCCATTCGGCGGCGTTGTCGAGGAAGTAGCGGTCGTGGGTGACGGCGACGACGGTGCCGGGGAAGCGCACGAGAAACTGTTCGAGCCACTCGACCGACTCGGCGTCGAGGTGGTTGGTCGGCTCGTCGAGCAGCAGCATGTCGGGCTTGGAAAGCAGCAGCTTGCACAGCGCGACGCGGCGCTTCTCGCCGCCCGACAGGTTGCCGATGACGGCATCCCAGGGCGGCAGGCGCAGCGCGTCGGCGGCGATTTCCAGCTGGTTCTCGCTGTCGGCGCCGGCCACGGAAATGATCGCTTCGTACTTGGCCTGTTCCTCGGCGAGCTTGTCGAAGTCGGCGTCCGGTTCGGCGTAGGCGGCGTAGATCTCCTCCAGTTTCTGCTTGGCTTCCATCACCGCGCCGAGGCCGGCCTCGACTTCCTCGCGCACGGTCTTGGCGGGGTCGAGTTCCGGCTCCTGCGGCAGGTAGCCGATGGAGACGCCGGCCAGGTGCTGCACTTCGCCGTCGTATTCCTTGTCCACGCCGGCCATGATCTTCAGCACGGTGGACTTGCCGGAGCCGTTGAGGCCGAGCAGGCCGATCTTGGCGCCGGGGAAGAAGGACAGCGAGATGTCCTTGATGATCTGGCGCTTGGGGGGAACGATCTTGCTCACGCGGAGCATGGACATGACGTATTGAGCCATTTCAGAATCCAGTAAAGAGAAAGTCGAGGGCGGCGAGGATTTCCTCGCGCTGGGTGGAAAGGTTGGCGACGGGGTTCTTGAGGTTGCGTGTCGCGATAGCGGCGAGCTCCTGCGGACGCAGGAAATAGGTTTCCCCGTCGATTTGCAGCATCGGGTTCAGACGCAGGACGGGAACGACATCGCGGTCGGTTTTGAGGCGAAGCGGAGCGACCACCGTGGCGTCGAACGTGCCGAGCAGGTCGCTCGGCAAGGCGACGAGATAGGGAATGCGTGCGCGACTGGCGGGATTCGGGTTGGGATAGACGTCGAACTGGGCCATCAGAACAGTCTCAGCCCGTCGCTCCAGAGACCATGTTCCGCGATTTCCCGGTTGTAGGCATCGATGGCGGCGCGGTTCTCCTCCAGCCAGCGGCGTTCCTTTTCCTTCTTGAGTTCGACCTGCAGGGCGGCTTCAAGCGTCCGCGACAGGTTGATCTTGTAGGCGCGCGCTTCTTCGAGCAGGTCGGCGCGCACGCTGAGGTTGGCCGCTTTCTTTGTGGTGGTCATGGATCTCTCCGGGATCTCTGATGCGCATAGACTACGCGCATGATTATTGCGCGTCAATGCGTGCGATCAATGCGCCTTCACTCACTGTGTCGCCTTCGCTTACGCAAACTTCGACGACGGTGCCGGCGTGCGGGGAGGGGATGTCGAGGGCGACCTTGCCGGTCTCCAGGGTGATCAGGTTGTCGTCGTGGCGCACGACGTCGCCGGGCTTGACATGCACTTCGAGCACCAGCACTTCGCCCTGGCCGCAGTTGCCGCAGGTTTCCCAGCATTCGGGAAACCTCGGCAGGCGAATCTCGATCATCCGGTCTCGACCATCTTGCGGATCACCGAGTTGAAGGGCTCGATCCACTCGGTGGCGAACTGGTTGTCGCAGGCGTTGATCTCGGCGATGGCGCGCACCAGCGAGCGCGTCTGGCCGCGGTGGCTGTGCTTGAGGGTGACGGCCTCGAAGGCGTCAACGATGGCGAGGATCTTGGCGCCGGGGCAGATCGTCGCGGCCTTGAGTCCGGCCGGGTAGCCGCCGCCGTCGGGCATCTCGTGGTGCTGGGCGACCATCTCGGCCGCCACCTCCCAGCCGGACATGCGCGCGAGCAGGCCGGCGCCCTGGCCGGGGTGTTCCCGCAGCTGGCGCTTGTCCTCGTCGCTGAGCTTGCCGACCTTGAGCCAGACCGATTCCGGGGTGAACATCATGCCGACGTCGTGCAGATAGACGGCGGCTTCGAGCTGGAGCGGGTCCACCGGGCTGCCGGCGGCGATGTTGGTGTCGAGCGCGAGGCGCAGGATGCGGTCGGTGCGGCCCTTGAACAGCGGCGAGCGGGATTCGAACTGGAGCGCCAGCTCGCGGAAGAAGCGCAGGTCGGCGGCGAGGTCGGCGGGGGCCGCCGCGGGCGGGGCCGCCGGCAGGGGCTCGGACGCGGTGTGCAGGGGGCGGAAACCGGTCACCGCCTCGATGGTGCGCGCGGCGCGCGCCGCCAGCTCCGCCGCCGGGGCGGCGGCCATGCCCTCCAGGCCGCCGACCAGTTCCGGCAGCTTGAGATGCTCCACTGTGCGCCCGGCGGAGAGGGCCTCGACGGTCAGCTCCAGGCGGTCGAGGGCCAGCAGCGTCGCCTCGGCGATCAGGTTGGTGAAGGCGATCTCGCCCTCGCGGCAGCGCGCCAGCAGCGATTCGATCGGGTGGCAGATCATCACCGCCACATCCACCTTGCAGATCGCGGCGTCGCCCTTGATGGTGTGCAGCGAACGGAACAGCCGGGCGATCAGCGCCCGGTCGGTCGGCTCCTTGCGCAGCGCGGCGATGTCGCGCTCGATGCCGGGCACCTGATCCTGCAGGTCCTCGATGAATTCCTGCAGGCTCTCGCGGTCGGTGATGCGGGGTTGCAACAGGGCAATCAGGTCGGCCATCGCGGGCTCCACGGGCGAAAGTTGGGTACGGGGGGCACAAATTACCACAGGGGGATGGATGGTAGGATGCGCTGGTTTTCCTCCATCGCCGCCCATGGAAGCCAAGCCGCTCGCCGACATCCTGACCCCCGCCGTCGTGACCTTCCCGCCGGAAGCGGCGCTGTCCGCCGTGTTGGGGGAGATGGAGCGCCAGCGCATCAGCTGCGTCGTCGCCGTGGATGCGCGGGAGCGGCCCCTCGGCCTGCTCACCGAGCGCGACGTGCTCGCCCTCTACGCCCGCGACGTGGCGATCCAGGCCGTGCGCCTGGCCGACGTCATGAGCGCCCCGGTGGTGAGCGCGGCGGCGGAGATGGACTACCGCGAGGCCTATCACCTGATGGCCGAGCGCCAGGTGCGTCATCTCGTCGTCGTGAACGCGCAGGGCGGCCTCGCCGGCATCGTCACCGAGGCGGATTTCCTCTTCCATCTCGGCGAGGAATACCTGGTCGAGGTGAAGACCGTGGCCTCGGCGATGGACCGCCAGGTCATCTGCCTCGACGAGACGCGCCCGCTGGACGAGGCCCTGCGGCTGATGCACGAGCGCCGCAGCGACTACGTGGTCGTGCTGCGCGGCGGCAGCCAGGCGCCGGCCGGCGTGCTCACCGAACGCGACGTGGTGCGCCTGGCGCGCTCGGCGACCGAGCGCAACGCGCCGCTCGGCCGCCTGATGACGCCCGGCGTGCATGCCATTCCCCCCGCCGCGCCGCTGCAGATGGCCACGGCGCGCATGCAGCAGCTCGCCGTGCGGCGCCTGCTGGTCACCGACGACCGCCAGGGCGTGGTGGGCGTCATCACGCGCCACGACATCGTCAAGGCCTTGCAGGGCGGCTACGTCGAGTACCTGCGCGAGACCGTGGCGCGGCTGCGGCGCGAGATCGCGCGGCCCGAGCAGCCGCTGATCGATTTCCACCGCCACCTGCTGCTCGGCGGCGTGTTCGACCTGATCGGCGACGGCATCTACATGGTGGGCCGGGACGGCCGCTTCCTCGACGCCAACCAGCGCGGCCTCACGCTGCTCGGCTACGACCACGAGGAGCTGCGCCGGCTGCGGATCTGGGACGTGGCGAGCGCCGTCGCCGGGCCCGAGGAATGGGCCGCCTTCAAGCGCGCGCATCCCGCCCAGGGCATGACCCTCGAAAACCGCCACCGCCGCAAGGACGGCGGCAGCTTCCCGGTGCGGGTGCGCGTGTATGTCTCGGAGGCGGGCGGCGAGCCGGTATACATCGGCGTCGCCAGCGACCTGTCGGAACAGGAGGCCTTCGCCGAATCGATCCGCGAGAGCGAGCGTTTCTACCAGCACGTCATCGACAGCACGGTGGACGGCTTCTTCCAGTTGGACCGGCAGCAGCGCTTCACCGAGGTGAACGAGCGCATGTGCGAGCTGTTCGGCCATGCCCGCGACGAATGGCAGGGGCGCACGCCGCTCGACTTCGTCACGGCGGAGAGCCGCGCCGAGCTGCTGGCGCAGATCGGCCGCATCGGCGCCACCGAGCACCGCCGCTACCAGCTCGTCGGCCAGCGCAAGGACGGCGGCAGCTTCCCGATCCTGCTCAACACCACCACCCACCGCAACGCCCACGGCGAGGTGGTCGGTTCCTTCGGCTTCGTCACCGACCTGACGCCGATCGTCGCCGCGCAGCAGGCCGTGGCGGAATCGGAACGCGAGCTGCGCGCGATCCTCGACAACCTGCAGGACACCTATTACCGCACCGACGTCGATGGCCGCATCGTGCGCGTCTCGCCATCGGTGCGGCAGCTGCTCGGCTACGCGCCCGAGGAACTGCTCGGCCGGCCCATGGCCGACTTCTATGCCGATCCCGCCGAGCGCGCGCACTTCCTCGCCGCGCTGCGTGCCGGCGCCGGCGCGGTGTCGGGCCAGGAGACCCTGCTGCGCCATCGCGACGGCCGCGACGTCTGGGTGATGACCAACGCCCACTACGTGCGCGACGCGGCCGGCGCGGTGATCGGCGTCGAAGGCACCAGCCGCGACATCACCGAGCGGCGGCGCGCCGAGGAACAGATCCGGCTGGCGGCCAAGGTGTACGAGAACAGCAGCGAGGGCGTCCTCGTCACCGACGCGCAGAACCGCATCGTCAGCGTGAATCCGGCCTTCTCCCTGGTCACCGGCTACGAGGCGGGCGAGGTGATCGGCCGCAAGCCCTCCCTGCTCAGCTCGGGGCGCCACGACGCCGAGTTCTACGCGGCGCTGTGGCGCAGCCTGGAGCGCGACGGCCGCTGGCAGGGCGAGATCTGGAACCGCCGCAAGAACGGCGAAACCTACCCCGAGTGGCTGAGCATCGCCAGCGTGCGCGACGCCGCGGGGCGCGTGACCCATCACGTCGCGCTGTTTTCCGACATCACCGAGCGCAAGCAGGCCGAGGAGCGCATCGACTTCCTCGCCCACCACGACCCGCTCACCGAGCTGCCGAACCGCCTGCTGTTCAAGGACCGCTTCGAGCGCGCCGTCGCCCACGGCCTGCGCGCCGACACACGCACCGCGCTGCTGTTCGTGGACCTCGACCGCTTCAAGGCGGTCAACGATTCCCTCGGCCACCTGGTCGGCGACATGCTGCTGCGCGACGCGGCGCGCCGCATCGCGTCCTGCGTGCGCGAGACCGACACCGTCTGCCGCCAGGGTGGCGACGAATTCCTCGTCGCGCTGACCGACGTGCGCGAGAACGAGGCGGTGGCGCGCGTCGCCGAAAAGGTTCTCGCCGTGCTGGCCCAGGTCTTCAAGATCGATGAGCACGAGGTGATGATCTCCTCCTCGATCGGTATCGCGCTGGCGCCCGACGACGGCAAGGAATTCGAGACCCTGCTGCGCAAGGCCGACATCGCGATGTACCACGCCAAGGACGCCGGCCGCAACACCTTCCGCTTCTACAACGAGCGCATGAACGTCGATTCGCACGAGCGCATGGACCTGCGCCAGCGCATCCATCGCGGGCTCGAACGCGACGAGTTCCAGCTGCACTACCAGCCGCTGGTGGACCTGGCGAGCGGCCGCATCGTCGGCGCCGAGGCGTTGCTGCGCTGGCTCTGCCCCGAGCGCGGGCTGATCGCGCCGGCGCATTTCATCCCGATCGCCGAGGAAAGCGGCCTGATCGTGCCGCTCGGCGACTGGGTGCTGCACGAGGCCTGCCGCGAGCTCAAGGCCTGGCACGCGCTGGGTCATCCCCAGCTGTCGATGGCGGTGAATCTTTCCGCCATCCAGTTCCGCCGCGGCGGCCTGGAGACATCGCTGCAGGCGGCGCTCGACCGCAGCGGCGTGCCCGCCTCCGCGCTGGAGCTCGAACTCACCGAGTCGATCCTGCTGCACGAGGCCGACCAGGCGCTGGCGGTGATCCAGCGCCTCAAGGGCATGGGCGTGCGCTTGGCGATCGACGATTTCGGCACCGGCTATTCGAGCCTCGCCTACCTGAAGCGGCTCGCCGTGGACAAGCTCAAGATCGACCAGTCCTTCGTGCGCGACATGGCCCACGACCCCGACGACGCGGCGATCGTGCGCGCGGTGATCCAGATGGCCAAGAGCCTCAACCTGGCGGTGCTGGCCGAGGGCGTCGAGACCGCCCTGGTGGCCGACAGCCTGCGCCACATGGAGTGCGACCTGGTGCAGGGTTTCCACTTCGGCCACCCGGTGAGCGCGGAGGAATTCCGCCGCCTGATCGCGGCGCAGCGCGCCGCGTGAGATTCCAGGAAAAGTCGGCGCTGATAGGACGGCGAGCGCGCCAAACGCCAATCCCGACTTTGGTGGAGGCTGACCGGCGCGAGCCGGTCAAGCGCAGCGGCCGGAACAAAAGTCGGCGTGACCGCAGGGAATCCCCGTGGGACTGGCGGGACGGCGGCATGGCGAACCCGCGCCCGCGCGGGACGGCTACAATCGGCCAACTCCGACACGCCGCCGACATGCCCAAGCCAGTGGTCTCCTCCGTCCGCCCAGCGACCGCCATGCGCGCCATCCTCGCCATGCTGGCGGTGCTGCTCCTGGTGCTCGGGCTGTGGGCCGCCGCGCGTCGGCAGGATGCCGCGCCACCCCTGCGGATCGGCGTGCTGCATTCGCTCACCGGCACCATGGCGGCGAGCGAACGCCCGCTGGTGGACGCGGCGCGCCTCGCGGTTGACGAAATCAACGCGGCGGGCGGCCTGCTCGGCCGGCCGGTGGAGATCGTCGTCGCCGACGGCCGCTCCGACGCCGCCGTCTTCGCCGCCGAGGCGGAACGCCTGATCGCCGCGGAAAAGGTCGCTGCCCTGTTCGCCTGCTGGACCTCGGCCTGTCGCCAGGCCGTGCGTCCCGTCGTCGAGAAACACCGGCACCTGATGTTCTATCCGGTGCAATACGAAGGCATGGAACAGTCGCCCCACATCCTCTACACCGGCGCCGCGCCGAATCAGCAGATCGTGCCGGGCACGCGCTGGGCCATGCGGGAATTCGGCCCGCGCGCCTACCTCGTCGGCTCCGACTACGTCTTCCCGCGCACCGCCAACCTCATCATCCGCGACCTCGCCGCCGCCACGGGCGGAGCAATCGTCGGCGAACGCTACCTCCCGCTCGGCGCGCGCGACGTGGCGGACCTGGTCGCGGAGATCCGGCGCCAACAGCCCGACGTCGTGCTGAACACGCTCAATGGCGACAGCAACGCCGCCTTTTTCGACGCGCTGGTCGCCGCCGGGCTCGCCGACCTGCCGCTGGTCTCGTTCAGCGTCGCCGAGCCCGCGATGCGCTCCTGGGGCGGCCAGCGCCTGCGTCGGCACCACGTCGTATGGAATTACTTCCAATCGACGCCCGGTGAAAGAAACCGCGCGTTCGTCGCCGCCTTCAGGGCGCGCGCCGGCGCCGGCGCCGCCACCAGCGATCCGGTCGAGGCCACCTACGCGGGCGTGCATCTGTGGGCCAATACCGTCCGCGCGATCGGCGCCGCCGAGCCCGCGCGCGTCAACTCGGCGGCGCTGCTGCGCCAGAGCTTTTCCGGACCGGCCGGCATCGTCGCCGTCGACGCGCGCACGCGCCATTTGTGGAAACACGTGCGCGTCGGCAAGGTCGACGCGGACGGCCAGTTCGAGGAGGTGTTCGCCTCTTCCACGCCGATCCGGCCGGCGCCCTGGCCGCACTACCGCACGCGCGAGGAATGGCAGGCCCTGGTCACCGGAGGCGCGCGATGAAGCAGGCGGCGGGAAGCAGCGCCCGTCGCCTGCTGTTCGCCTTCCTGCTGCTGTCGCCGCTGCCGCTGGCGGGGCTTTCCTGGCTGCATCTGGATGCCTTCGAGCGCACCTTGCGCGAGACGGTGCTGACCAACCTGTCCTCGATCGCCGACAAGAAGGCCGACCAGATCAACACCTACATCGACGAGCGGCTGGCCAAGGGGCTGCTGATGTCGAAGCTGGCGGTGCCGCGGGCGGCGCTGCGCGCCAGCGCCGAATCGGGCGCGCCGGTGCATGCCGTCACGGTGCGCGGTCGCACGGTCGAACTCGACCCCTTCTTCCGCGCCCTGCTGCAGAGTTCCGACTATCACGACCTGCTGCTCGTGGATGCGACGGGCAACGTCGTCTATACGATAAAGCGGGAAAACGATCTGGGCACCAACCTGAACACCGGCCCCTATCGCGACACGCCGGTCGCGCTTGCCCACCGCGAGGCGCTGGCGCTGCTCGACGGCCAGGTGACGCGCGCCAGGCCCTACTCGCCCTCGGGAGACAAGCCGGCGATCTTCTTCGTCCAGCCGGTGATCGAGAATGGCCGTCCGCTCGGCACGCTCGTCCTGCAGCTCGATCTCGACCGGCTCATCGCCGTGACCACCGATCTCACCGGCCTCGGCATGACCGGCGAGACCGTGCTGGCCCAGCGCGACGGCGAGCGGGCGCTGTATGTCGGTCCGCTGCGCCACATTCCGGACGCCGCCTTCCGCCGCCTCGTCCCGGTGGCGCAAACGCCGCCGCCGATGCGCGCCGGCCTCGACGGCGATTACGGGCGCGGCGTCACCCACGACTACGTCGGCACCGCGGTCGTCGCCGCCTGGCGCCACCTGCCGGCGCTGGGCTGGAGCATGGTGGTCAAGATGGACGCCGAGGAGGCCTTCGCGCCGCTGCATGCGGTGCGCAACTACAGCCTCGGCGCGCTCGCCGCCCTGTTGCTGCTGGCCGGCGGCGTCGCCCTGCTGTTCGGGCGCCGACAGACGCAGCTGGAAGAGGATGTCGCGGAACGCACCCGCGCGCTGGCCGAAAGCGAGGCGACGCTCAAGCGTGCCCAGGCCGTGGCGAGCATCGGCAGCTGGCAGCTCGACATCGCGCGCGGCGACCTGCGCTGGTCGGACGAGACCTACCGCATCTTCGCCGTCCCGGCGGGCACGCCCGTCGGTCACGAGATGTTTCTGTCCCGCATCCACCCGGCCGACCGCGCCGCGGTGGATGCCGCCTGGCAGGCCGCGCTCAAGGGCGGAACCTACGACATCACGCACCGCATCGTCGTCGCCGGCGAAACCCGGTGGGTGCGCGAACAGGCCGAACTCGTCTTCGACGCGGCGGGCCGCATGACGGCCGGCACCGGCACGGTGCAGGACGTCACCGCGCGCAAGGAGGCGGAAATCCGGCTGCGCGAAAGCGAGGAACTGCTGCGCTCGGCGATCGACACCATCGACGAGGCTTTCGTCGTCTACGGCCCGGACGACCGCCTGGTGCTGTGCAACGACAAATACCGCGACATCTACCGCACCTCCGCGCCGGTCATCGAACCGGGACGCGGCTTCGAGGAGGTCATCCGCTACGGCGTGGCCCACGGGCAATACGCGCAGGCCAGGGGCGACGAGGAAGCCTGGATCGCCGCGCGCCTGGAATCCCATCGCAAGGGCGACACCGACGCCATCCAGAAGCTCGACGACGGCCGCTGGATCCGCATCCGGGAAAAGCGCACGCCGAGCGGACACATCGTCGGCTTCCGCGTGGACATCACCGAGATCTATCGCGCCAAGGAGGCTGCCGAGGCGGCCAACCGCGCGAAATCCGAATTCCTCGCCAACATGAGCCACGAGATCCGCACGCCGATGAACGCCATCCTCGGCCTGACGCAGCTCGTGCTGGACAGCCCGCTGACCGAGGAACAGGCCGACCTGCTGCAGAAGGCGCTGGTCTCGGGCCGCTCCCTGCTCGGCATTCTCAACGACATCCTCGACTACTCGAAGATCGAGGCCGGCCGCCTCGACATCGAGCGCGCGCCGTTCGCCGTCGAGGAGCTGCTGCGCGAGATCGGCGACCTGTTCTCCGCGCAGCTCGCCGAAAAGGGACTGGAACTGTTCCTCGACATCGATCCGGCAATGCCCGCCGAGGTGCTCGGCGATCCGCTGCGGCTTCATCAGGTGCTCGCCAACCTGGTCGGCAACGCGATCAAGTTCACCGAGCGCGGCGAGATCCGCGTGCGCGTCGAGGCCCGTCCGGACGCCGATCCGGAGCGCCTGCTCCTGCGCTTCGCCGTGCGCGACACCGGCATCGGCATCGACCGCGAGATCGCCGACCGCCTGTTCGAGCCCTTCACCCAGGCCGACGGCTCGATCACGCGCAAATACGGCGGCACCGGCCTCGGCCTGGCGATCTGCCACCGCCTCGTCGCTCTCATGGGCGGCACGATCGCGGCCTCGGGAGAGCCCGGCCAGGGCGCGACCTTCAGCTTCGGCATCGTCGTCGGCCGCGGCGGGCATGCCGGCCGCGCCCCGGACCTGCAGCGCGTCGCCGGCATGCGGGTGCTGGTGGTCGACGACCAGGCCAGCGCGCGCGAGATCATCGGCGGACTGCTGGCCTCCTGGGGCGCGGTGGCCGATGGCGCCGCCGACGGCGCCGGCGCGCTGGAGAAGATCGCCGCCGCGCACGCGCGCGGCGCGGATTACCGCGTCGCCCTGATCGACTGGAACATGCCCGGCATGAGCGGCATCGAGCTGGCGCGGCGTATCGCCGCCGAGCCGGAACGCCACGGCACGGCCATGAAGGTGATGATGGTCACCGCCCATGAGCGCGCGGCGCTGCTCGAAGCCGCCGGCGACCTGCGCCTCGACGGCATCCTCGCCAAGCCGGTGACGCCCTCGCTGCTGTTCGACGCCCTGCTGGGCGGCGCCGCGCCACCGCCCGCCGCGGCGGCGCTTCCGGCGCAAAACTCGGCGCCGGCGGGACGGTGCTTCCCGGGCGCGCGCGTGCTGGTGGTCGAGGACAACCCGTTCAACCAGCAGGTGGCGGCCGGTTTCCTCGCCAAGCTCGGCATCGTGGCGAGCCTCGCCGACAATGGCGCCGAGGCGGTGGCGATGGTCGCCCATGGCAGCTTCGACGCGGTGCTGATGGATCTGCACATGCCGGTGATGGACGGCCTGGAGGCGACGCGGCGCATCCACGCCCTGCCCCATGGCGCCGCCATTCCGGTGATCGCGATGACCGCCGCCGTGCTGGACGAGGACCGCGCGCGCTGCCAGGAGGCCGGCATGGCCGGTTTCGTGCCCAAGCCGGTCGTGCCGGACGAGCTGCTGCGCGCGCTCGGCGCCCATCTGCAGTCCGTTCCGGCGGCGGCCGGGATTGCCGCCGACGCCGCGGACGTCGAGCCGCCGCCCGAGCTGCCGGGCTTCGACCTGCCGGCGGCCCTGCGCCGCATGGGTGGCGAGCGCACGCTGCTCGAACGCCTGCTGCGCGATTTCGTGGCGGAGCAGGCGGATTTCCCGGCGCAGCTGGCGGCTTGCCTGGACGCGGGCGAACTGCACGAGGCCACGCGTCGGCTGCACACGCTCAAGGGCGTGGCCGCCAACCTCGGCGTGCAAGGCGTGGCGGAGGCCGCCCGCCAGTTCGAGGCGGAAGTGCGCGCCGGCAACCTGGCCGAACTGCCCGCCTTCGCCGCGCGCTTGCGCGCGGCGCTCGACGCGGCGCGCGCCGCCATCGCCACGCTCGACGCCGACGCGCAAGCGGCCCCGCCGCCGGATCCCGCCGCCGCCGCCGCGCTGCTGGACGCCCTGCGCCCCTATCTGGAGGAGCGCGAGCTGGTGCCCGACGAGCTGCTCCAGCGGCTCGCCGCGCAGCCGGGCGAGCCCTTCGCCCGGCTGTTGCGCCGCATCGACGATTTCGACCACGACGGCGCCCTGGCGGCGCTCGCGCAGATTGCCGCGCGCCTCGACAAGCCATTAGACTAGCCGCGCCATGAGTACCTTCTTCGCCTCCGCCCCGGACAAACCCCTGCTGCTGCTCGTGGATGACATGCCGGCCAACCTGCACGTGCTGGCCGCCGCGCTGAAGACGGACTACCGGCTGAAGATGGCGACCGGCGGCGCGGAGGCGCTGGCCATCGCCGCGCGCGAGGGCGACCGCCCCGAGATGATCCTGCTCGACGTGATGATGCCGGGCATGAGCGGCATCGAGGTATTGCGCCACCTGCGCGCCAAGGTCGAGACCCGCGACATCCCGGTGATCTTCGTCTCCGCCGACACCTCGGAGCAGAGTCAGCTCGACGGCCTGGAGCTCGGCGCCGACGACTACCTGACCAAGCCGGTGGTGAGCACCGTGCTGCGCGCGCGCGTCAAGAATCTGCTGGCCAGGAAGCGCACCGAACGCCAGCTGCGGCTCGCCGCCCACGTCTTCGAATACAGCGGCGAGGCGATCATGATCACCGACCGCGACAACCGCATCGTCGAGGTCAACCCGGCCTTCACGCGCCTGACCGGCTACACGCTCGCCGAGGTGCGCGGCGAGAACCCGCGCCTGCTCTCCGCCGGACGCTGCGCGCCGGAGCAGTACCGCGAGATGTGGCGGGCGATCACCGCGGAGGGTGTCTGGCAGGGCGAGATGTGGGACCGCAACAAGGACGGCGGCATCTATCCCAAGCTCATGACCATCTCGACGGTGAGGAACCAGCACGGCGAGATCGACTTCCACATCGCCAGCTTCTCCGACATCACCGACCAGAAGGAGGCCGAGGCGCGCATCCGCCACGCCGCCTACCATGACGCGCTGACCGGCCTGCCCAACCGCACGCATCTGAGCATCGCGATGGAGCAGGCGCTCGCCGATGCCCGCCGCGCCGAGGCGGAAGTCGCCGTCATGTTCATCGACATGGACCGCTTCAAGCTGATCAACGACACGCTCGGCCACCACGTCGGCGACGAAATGCTCGTCGAGGTGGCGCGGCGCCTGAAGGAATGCGTGCGCGAGTCGGACATCGTCGCGCGCCTCGGCGGCGACGAGTTCGTCGTCGTGCTCACCGGCATGACGGCGGCCAGCGCGGCGACCTCGGTCGCCGGCAAGCTGCTCGCCGCCCTCGCGCGTCCCTACGAGATCGCCGCGCACGTGCTGCATTCGAGCCCCAGCATCGGCATCAGCGTCTATCCGGTGGATGGCGCGGACAGCGCCACGCTGATGAAAAACGCCGACACCGCGATGTACCACGCCAAGGAGCAGGGGCGCAACAACGCGCAATACTTCACCGCCGCGATGAACGCCACCGCGGCGGCGCGGATGGAGCTCGAACACGAGCTGCGTGGCGCGCTCGCCGCCGGCCAGTTCGAGCTGCGCTACCAGCCGCAGGTATATGCCGGCAGCGGGCGCGTCTGCTCCGTCGAGGCGCTGATCCGCTGGCGGCATCCGCGCCGCGGCCTGGTGTCGCCGCTCGACTTCATCCCGCTCGCCGAGGAAACCGGGCTCATCGAGCCGATCGGCGCCTGGGTGCTCGACGAAGCCTGCCGCCAGCTCGCCGCCTGGCGGCGGGCCGGCATCGACGGTCTCGGCATGGCCATCAATCTGTCCGCCCACCAGCTGCGGTCGCCCCGCCTCGTAGACATGGTGCGGGAGACGCTCCTTCGCCACGCGCTGCGCGAGGGCGACATCGAGCTGGAAGTCACCGAGTCGGTCGCGATGACCAATCCGGAGCGCGCCATCGGCCAGCTGTGCGCCCTGCGCGAGCTCGGCGTGCGCCTCGCCATCGACGACTTCGGCACCGGCTACTCCTCGCTCGCCTACCTCAAGAATCTGCCGATCCAGGCGCTCAAACTCGATCGCAGCTTCGTGCGCGACATCGAAACCGACGGCAACGACGCGGCGATCTGCGCCGCCACCATCGCGCTCGCCCACAGCCTCGGCCTGAAGGTCGCCGCCGAGGGCGTCGAGACGCCCGCGCAGCAGCGCTTCCTCGCCGACATCCACCGTTGCGACTACCTGCAGGGCTATCTGTTCGGCAAGCCGATGCCGGCCGCCGATCTCGCCGCGCTGCTGGACCGCGCGGAAGTCGCCACGGCGGCATGAACGCCGCCGCGCGGGATGCCTACAGGATCGGCACTCCCTGCTCCTCGCCCTGCTCGTAGACCACGTTGGCGCGGCCGACGATCAGCGGGTCGAGCGGGCCGATGCGGTCGTGGTCCTTGTTGGCGTAGGGCAGGCGGTGCAGGATGTAGCGCATCGCGTTGAGGCGCGCGCGCTTCTTGCAGTCCGACTTGATGACCGTCCAGGGCGCGTCGGCGGTGTCGGTGTAGAAGAACATCGCCTCCTTGGCCTTGGTGTAGCCGTCCCACTTGTCGAGGGAGGCGAGGTCGATGGGCGAGAGTTTCCACTGCTTGAGCGGGTGCACCTTGCGCTCCTTGAAGCGGCGGCGCTGCTCGTCGCGCGAGACCGAGAACCAGAACTTGATGAGGTGGATGCCGTTCCGCACCATCATGCGCTCGAACTCCGGCGCCTGGCGCATGAACTCGGAGTATTCGGCGTCCGTGCAGAAGCCCATGACGCGCTCGACGCCGGCGCGGTTGTACCAGGAGCGGTCGAACAGCACGATCTCGCCGGCGGTCGGCAGGTGCTGCACGTAGCGCTGGAAGTACCACTGGCCGCGCTCGGTCTCGGAGGGTTTTTCCAAAGCCACGACGCGCGCGCCCCGCGGGTTGAGGTGTTCCATGAAGCGCTTGATGGTGCCGCCCTTGCCGGCGGCGTCGCGGCCCTCGAAGAGGATCACCACCTTCTGGCCGGTCTCCTTGACCCAGGCCTGCAGCTTGAGCAGTTCGACCTGGAGCCGGTATTTCTGCCGCTCGTAGTTGCGGCGCGTCATCAGGTTCTTGTAGGGGTAGCCGCCGTCGCGCCAGTTGCTCGCCAGCTCGTGGTCGGGGTTGACGCCGGCCTGGTCGATGGCGAGCTGCTGTTCCTTGAGCAGGCTGCGCAGCAGGGCGCGCGCCTCCTCGGGATTGGCGTCCTTGACGAGATCGCGCATCGCCGACAGCAGGACCTCCTGGCCGGCGTCGGTGGCCTGGCCGACCGCGTATTCCTCGATTTTTTCCGGCGAACTGGTCGGGCCGATGTCGCCGGCGGCGGCGGGACGGGGCTGTTCCTTGGCGCGGCGCGGCGCGCGCGGCTTGGCGGCGGCGGGCTTGGTTGCGGTGGTCGCGGGTTGCTGGGGCGTGCGGCGGGGGGCGGGCATGGCGGACTTCTTCCTAGGAAAACAGGTCGTCGAGCGGATTGCGTTTGGCCGCGCCGCCGCTGGCGGTGCCGAGGTGGCGCGGCGTGAGTTCTTCCTCGATGTTGTCGCGGTAATAGCTCCAGGGCGAGCTGGAGGACGAGAGCCGCAGCCACATTTCGCGCGTGATGCCGTCGTATTCGAGCAGGCTGCCGTCGTCGAGCTCGACGCGCAGGCGGCGCGTTTTTTCGTCGTGGCCCAGGCCGCGCAGGCGGCCCGAGCTGATCTTGCGCATTTCCATCAGGGGTGCAGGCCCGAGCTGTCGGCCTCTTCCTCGGGGGCGGCATCGGCGCGCGCTTGCTTCTCGCGCAAGCGCTGGTTCTTGTCCTCGTCGGCGAAGACGAAGCGCCCGGCCAGCACGCAGCCCTTCATGCCCGGGTCGCAGGGCAGGTTGTTGATCTTGGTGCAGATATCGTTGACTTCGTGGGGACAGCCCCAGCCGCCGGCCATGTCGGTGCTCAGCTCAAGTACGGGATGCGCAAGCTTAGCACGCGGTGCGCGCCGGCCGCATCGGGTCGGCCCCCAGCGTGCCGCGCAAGGCTTCGAGGTATACGGGGCTATCCACTTCCGCGAGGCGTTGCCGCGCGCCGGCGAGACGCTCGGCGATGCCGAGGCGGTCGGCGACATCCTGGTGGCTGGCGCGGGCGAGGAAGTCCTCGAGATAGGGGATCTGCCGCCGCAGCCGCGCGCCGTCGCGCGCCTGCTTGGTTTCCAGCCGCTCCCGGTACCAGTCGGAGGCGAGCAGGGCTGCGCGCGTGAACAGGGCGCGGATCTCGGGATGGTGGACGTCGCGGCCTTCATGGCTGCCGTGGGCCATGATGTGGAGCAGGGCCCGCAGCGGCGGGCAGGCATCCTCGATGCTGCCGTCCTCGATGTAGGTCAGCGCGACCTTGCGCTGGGCCTCGACGATGTTGTCGATGCCGTCCACGTAGGCGGTCATGCCCTGGGTCTCGGGGCGCAGGATGTCCTCGCCGAAGGCCATGTGCGGCGCGTCGAAGATCTTGCCGAGGAAGGCATGGACGAAGCGCTCGGTGATGCGCCAGCCGAGCCGGCTCGCCAGGACGGGGCGGCCGTGGTGCTCGAAGTCCGTGAGCCGTTCGAGATAGCCCTGCTCGATGAGATGGGCGGGCCGGCGCGCCTCCCGGGGCAGCCGCGCCCAGATCTCGGGGATCAGCAGGCTGATGTCGTGGTCGACGCGCATGTGCGGGCCGATATGGCCGGCGGCGGTGGAAAAGCCGGCATGGCCGGCGAGGATGAACGACACCAGCGCGTTGTTGAGGTCGGCGGTCGGCCGCAGCGCGTTGAACGGTCCCTTGGTCAGCGCCCCTTCGCTGCCGGCGCCGGTGGTCGAGGGCGACTTGCCGGTGAGGCTGCAGACGAAGTCCATGAAGAGCTCGGGCAGCTCCTGGTAGTGGATCGGGTTGTAGACCGCGAGCGGGCGGATGCCGGGCTCGGGCGGATTGTTGCGCCGGCCGACCAGCACCGCATTCACCGGCTCGCAGACCGGCACGCCGAGCGGCACGCGGCGGGCGAGGCGGGCGCCGATCTCGGCGACGTGGCGGCCGACCGGGTTGGCGAGGTCGGGGCGCAGCTGCAGGTAGCGCGGGTTCTTGCTCGGCTTGCCGTCGACGATGCGCGGGTGGGCGGAGGAGACGGCCGCCGCGCCGGCGGCATGGGCCGCGCAGAGCAGGTCGCGCATCGGCGCGCTGTACTGGCCGAGGCCGACGACGTCGTCGACGATCTCGGCGAGCGCCTCGCCCCGCAGCGGCTCGAAGTTGGCGATGAAGTTGTCGGCGCGCGCCATGTCCAGCTCGGTCTGCTTGTCGTGGCCGCGGTGGATGGCCTCGTCGGGCCGCTGGAACAGGCGCTGTTCGCAATTGACGGCGAGCTTGACGCTCGGTTCGCTGTTGTCGGGGGAAAGATTCGGCAGCCGGTGCGCCGGCACCACCACTGAGGCGGTGATGTCGTCCTCCATCTGCACCTTCGCGGCGGCGATGAAGTCTTGACGCAGCTTGAAGACGCGCCAGGCGCCGTTCTTCTCGAAGCCGACGCGCAGGTAGGAGCCGACCAGCTTGCGCTCGTCGAGCTTGAGCTCGTGACCGGGGTGGCCGTTGATGAAGTCCACCGAGAAATGCCGGCGCCAGTCGTTGCCCCATTCGGGCCGGTACATGCGCTTGACGATGAAGGCGAGCGCGAGGATGCGGTCGGGGAACTCGGCCAGCCAGGCGTTGTAGTCGTCCGTGAAGCAGGGCGAGGGCGTCAGCATGCGGATCACCGAGCCGAGGCTGCGCTGGTGGCCGAGGATGGGGCGGGCGATGTCGCGGTCCTCGTGCTCGCAGCCGGGCTTGTAGCGGCGCGTGAAGTCGTGGGCGAAGATCTGCTCCACCTGGTCGAGGTCGCGCTTGAGGTTGGCGACGAACAGCGGGCCGTAGATCACGGCGTCGCCGAGCGACTTGGAGATCTCCGACTTGCCGCCGCCGGAGACGGTGCAGGGCTTGTGGCAGAAGATGCCCTCGGCATCGGTGCCGACCAGCCGCCAGGAGGGCGCGCCCGGATGCTTCTGCATCTCGATCTTGTAGCCGTTGGGCTGGATATACACCTTGCCGGGGCGCAGCTTGATCGACTGGCGGCGGCCGCCGGCTTCCCAGGCGATGGTCTGGGACGGCAGGTCGAAACGCGCGTCGGACGGCAGGTAGAGGACGTCCGGGTGCTGGCGGTCGATGGCGTAGCCTTCCGGCTGCGCCTCCATCAGGGCGCCGTAGCGCGCGACCATGTCGGCGAAGCTGTAGCCCGGCACCTGGCTGTGGCCGGTGTATTCGTCGCCGTGGTGGCGCCGCTCGAAGGTCAGCGCGCCGCCGGCGTGTTCCTCCTCGGCCAGGCCGAGCAGGTTGGCGGCGTAGCTGATCTGGGTCTTGACCTCTTTCTTGCAGTAGCCGTAGTAGTTGTCGGCGATCAGCGTGACGATCACGCCGCGCTCGTCGCGGGCGGTGAGCTTGAAGGGGGCGCCCTCGTTGTAGAGCTCGTCGGCCGCGCGCCAGCACATGCCGTCGGCGCGCTGGCGTGCCGTGGCGGCGTCCCAGTGCGGCAGTCCGAGGGCCTGCTTGGTCAGCCGGTTGAGGTGCGGGGCGAGGATCACGCAGCCGCTGTGGCCGGACCAGTGATCCACGTCGAGGCCGGCATCGTTCTGCGCCAGCACCGGGTTGCCGCCGTTGCCGAAGATGCTCTCGACGAAATCGAGGTTGCTGACCAGGCTGCCGGGCGCGAAGAAGCGCACTTCCATGCGCTTTTCCGGCTCGAAGCCGGGAATCTCGGGGCAGACCAGCGGCCGCAGCAGCAGCGAGACGAACATCTTCACCTCGTTCGGCTTGCCGGCGGTGAAGGGCAGGCGCAGCAGATGCTCGGGCGGGTTGAACGCCGCGCGCAGCAGGCGGGCGAAGGTGATTCGCGGCACGGCCTTCTTGTCGCCGGGCACCGGCAGGCCGTCTTCGCAGACATGGAAGGAGCCGGCCGTGGTGCGGCGGTCGCTGGCCGGGTTGTTGAGGATGCCGTTCCTGATGCGGTAGCTGGTGACGTATTCGTTGGCGAACTCGTCGCCGTCGATGGGTAGCGAGAGTTCGCGCGCCACGCCGGGGCGGTCGAGGATCAGCGTGTTCTCCGGCAGGCGCGCCACCGGCTCGCCGCAGCCGTCCAGATAGGCGTCGAGAAAGTCCTGGATGCGCCGGTCCGGCGGGCAGAGGTAGCCGGTGAGCAGGCGCGACTTCTCGCGGTAGCTCTGCAGCAGGTCGTCGGCGATGGCGAGGAACTCGCCGCTGGCGCCTTCGAGCCAGGGCGTCTGGCCGGACGACGAGAGCTTGAGATTGATGTACAGCTGCAGGCGCGCGCGCGCCGCCTGGTCCTCCGCGGCGGGCTCCTCCGGCCCCGGGAAGTCGATCGGGCTCATGGGTCTTGTATTCGAGTCGTTATTGAGTATTGTGAAACGCTGTTCCGCGACTCGAAAGTGTATAGCCGCGCCATTTCGGCGCCGGTAGAACTTCTCTATCCGGGGCTTAACTGCCTGAATTGAGGAACCCGGCCCGCCGGCCAGGCCCTTGGGCCGGCTAGCGCCAGCGGTTGATGGCGGCGCGGGTTTCCAGCGCGACCCGGCGCGCGGCGGAGGCGAAGTCTTCGCCCTTGCCGGCGTAGAGGATGGCGCGCGAGGAGTTGATCATCAGGCCGGTGCCGGCGGCCGTGCGGCCGGCCTTGACGGTGGCCTCGATGTCGCCGCCCTGGGCGCCGATGCCGGGGACGAGCAGCGGCATGGCGCCGACGATGCTGCGGACTTTCGCGATCTCGCCGGGGAAGGTGGCGCCGACGACGAGGGCGCATTGCCCCGTCGTGTTCCATTCCTTGGCGACTTTTTCGGCGACCAGTTCGTAGAGCACCGTCCCGCCAGCGCCGACTTTTTGAAATTGCAGGTCGCTGCCGCCGGGGTTCGAGGTGCGGCAGAGCAGGATCACGCCCTTGTCCGCGTAGGCGAGCCAGGGCTCGACCGAGTCGCGGCCCATGTAGGGGTTCACGGTGACGGCATCGGCCTGGTAGCGCTCGAAGGCCTCGATGGCGTATTGCTCGGCGGTGCTGCCGATGTCGCCGCGCTTGGCGTCGAGGATCACGGGCACGCCGGGATGTTTTTCATGGATATGGGCGATCAGCGCCTCGAGCTGGTCCTCGGCGCGGCGCGCGGCGAAGTAGGCGATCTGCGGCTTGAAGGCGCAGGCCAGATCCGCCGTGGCGTCGGCGATGGCTGCGCAGAACTGGAAGATCGCGTCGGGCTGGTCCTTGAGATGTGCGGGGAACTTCGCCGGGTCCGGATCGAGGCCGACGCAGAGCAGGGAATCGTTCTTTTGCCAGGCGCCGGCGAGCTGTTCCGTGAATTTCATGGCGCTTACTTCCAGTTGTCCTTGAGCGTCACGGCCCGGTTGAACACCGGCGCGCCGGGCTGCGAATCCACGCGGTCGGCGACGAAGTAGCCGTGGCGCTCGAACTGGAAGCGGTCCTCGGGCGCGGCGTCCCTGAGCGCCGGTTCGAGCTGGGCGACGATGGTCTGCACCGAGTCCGGGTTGATGTCGTCGAGGAAGTCGCGTTCCGCGCCCGGCTGGGGCACCTTGAACAGCCGGTCGTAGAGGCGCACGTCGGCGGCGTAGGCGTGCCGGGCCGAGATCCAGTGGATGTTGCCCTTGACCTTGTAGTTGTCGGCGCCCGGCGTGCCCGACTTGGAGTCGGCGTAGTAGTTGCAATGCACGGCGGTCACGTTGCCGGCGGCGTCTTTGTCGCAGCCGGTGCATTCGATCACGAAGCCGTAGCGCAGGCGCACCTTGTTGCCGGGGAAAAGACGGAAATAGCCCTTCGGCGGCGTTTCGGTGAAGTCCTCGCGCTCGATCCAGAGCTCCTTCGAGAAGGGCACGGGGCGCTTGCCGAGCTCCGGCTTTTGCGGATGGTTGGGGGCGAGGCACTCCTCTTCCTGGCTGTCCGGATAGTTGTCGATGACCAGCTTGAGCGGATCGAGCACGGCGATGCGGCGCGGGGCCGTTTCGTTCAGCACGTCGCGCTGGCATTCCTCGAAGATGCCGTAGTCGATCAGCGAGTCCGACTTGGTGACGCCGATCATCTCGGCGAACTTGCGGAAGCCCTCGGGCGTGTAGCCGCGGCGGCGCGCGCCCACCAGCGTCGGCAGGCGCGGGTCGTCCCAGCCGTTCACGTGCTTTTCCTCGACGAGCTGGATGAGCTTGCGCTTCGAGAGCACGACGTAGGTCAGGTTGAGGCGCGCGAACTCGATCTGCTGCGGCAGCGGGGTGTTCACGCAGCCCTGCTCGGCGAGGCGCTGCAGCAGCCAGTCGTAGAACGGCCGCTGGTCCTCGAACTCCAGGGTGCAGATCGAGTGGGTGATGTTCTCCAGCGCGTCCTCGATCGGGTGGGCGTAGGTGTACATCGGATAGACGCACCACTGGTTGCCGGTGTTGTGGTGCTCGGCGTGGCGGATGCGGTAGATCGCCGGGTCGCGCAGGTTGATGTTGCCGCTGGCCATGTCGATCTTGGCGCGCAGCACATGGGCGCCGTCGGGGAACTCGCCGGCTTTCATGCGGCGGAACAGGTCGAGGTTCTCGGCCGGCGTGCGCGCGCGGTAGGGCGAGGGCTTGCCCGGCTCGGTCAGCGTGCCGCGGTTGGCGCGCATCTCCTCGGCGCTCTGCGAATCGACGTAGGCATGGCCGCCCTCGATCAGCTTCTCGGCGAAGTCGTACATCCACTGGAAATAGTTCGAGGCGTAGTAGAGGTTGTCGTTCCAGTCCCAGCCCAGCCACTTGACCGCATCGACGATGGAATCGACGTATTCCTGCTCCTCCTTCTCCGGGTTGGTGTCGTCGAAGCGCAGGTGGCAGGCGCCGCCGTAGTCGCGCGCCAGGCCGAAGTTGAGGCAGATCGACTTGGCGTGGCCGA